>CACGIZ010000005.1 GCA_902573235.1 uncultured Pelagibacteraceae bacterium
ATAAAAATTTTTGGAAAAATTAAAAAAAATTGCCCAAATCGAGTAAATTTTATCAAAATTTAGCAAAAATATTTTCATTATTTTCATTTTGAGTAAAAATTATTTTGAAAATTCTTCTCTCTAACACAAAAAAAGATTACTCTAACACAAAATACCTACTTTGGGTTGAAATTAAAAAAAATATTGATTTTACTTATTTTTTTAAGAAAAAATTTTTTAATAAACTCTAACACAATTTGAAATTTATCCCTTGTGTTAGAGTTTTTCTAATTTGTGTTAGAGAATTGAATTTTAGAATTAATTTTATTGAATTTTGAAAAAAAATAAAAATATAATAAAATTCCCATAAACATTAGGTTTTTGATCATTTTGACCTATAATGAGCATACAACTTTGAATTATGTGTTAGACATTTTCTAAAATTGTGTTAGAGATTTGTATGTTTGTGTTAGAGTATTACAAAAAAAATTATGAGTGAAGAAGATAAAGATAAAGAAAATAAGATTGATCAGGAAGATTCTGGCTCAGATCAGAATAATCAACCTGAGGATGTAGATAAAAAACCAGATAACAAAGATCAATTACAATCTGGAAGTGAATCCTATATGAGTGTTGATGATATTACTTCAATTTCAAAAAATGAGACTAATGAAAGCTCAAAAACTCCTGAAACTAAGGAAAATGAGACTACTCCTAGTTCAAACATTACAGAAACTACAGAAATAAAAGATAATAAAGAGGAAGAAAAGAAAGAACATGAGGTTATCCATAAAAAAGACGGCAGACTTCACATATATATAAGACAAGACAAATATAAAGGGGAATTAAAATCAAAAAACTGGGTTGGAAGACTTTATATTGATGGCAAACAAAAGATTTCCTCATCAGGAACACCAAATTTAGATGATGCAATACCAATTTTAGAAAAATGGTTTGATGATGTACACGCAAATAAAGATAAAGAGAAAAGTAAAGAGACAATAACTCCTGAGGAAACTCAAAATACACCTGAAACTGGAACAACATCAGCCACTCCCCCAACAGCTGAGGGGACAACACCACCACCAAGCACCGTTACTGAGGCACCTAAACCGGTTACTAGCCCAATAGAAACTAAAAATATTACATCACAAGATGTTAATGCGAATACTATCAATGAAAATCAGTCTACTGAAAACAAAAAATCTATTTCTGGTCTATTTGATAAATTAAAAAATATTAAATTAAAGAAACCATCTTTTGCAAGTGGACTTAAAATGCCTAAACCATCTGCTGGTGGTAAAAGTAGTTTTAAGAATAAGTTAGATAATTTTTTTAAATCTAAATTAGGAAAATCTTCTGCTCAAGGTGAGGAAATACTTGGAGTAGAAATTACGAATAAAGAAATTAGATTAGCACAAATAACTTCTAACAAAGCCAATCAATGGGTGTTAGAAAGATTTTACACTCATAAAGTTGATTTACCTGATGATGCAGTTGTATTAGAAAATTCTGATAAACTTGGAGCAGAATTATCAATTGCAATTCAAAAATCCAAAATAAAAACTCCAAATGCTGCAATTGCTATCCCTGTAACAAGTGCAATTATCAGAGTTGTTACTGCTCCTTTAATGAAAGATGAAGAATTACAAAAAGCTATAGAAACAAATTCTCTTTGGGAAAACCTTGTGCAATTAACAGATAACTTAGATGACTATTCAATATTCCATCAAGTAATAAATAGAAATCAAAAAGAAAATACTATGGATATATTATTTGTTGCTTCAAAACTTTCAGACATAAATAGTTACACATCGATCATAAAATCAAGCGGACTTAATCCAGTAATCATTGACGTTAAATGTTTCGCTTTAAAATCTGCAGTTGATCAAATTAATCAAATTTCTCAAAAATCAGAAGATGCAAATTTAACAGCAGTTTTAGAATTTGGTTTAGATGAAAATTATTTAATGATTTTATATGATAATAACCCAATAATTACTGATATATTTTTAAGAGGACAAGACAGACAGATATTAAAATCATCACAAGTTCAAGAGGAGAAAGAGGGTTTAGTTAGAAGATTTGTTACACAAGTTAAACAAGCAGTTCAAGATTTTGAAACTAAATACGAAAAAAGAATTAGAAACATAAAAGTTGTTTCTGATTTAGAAAATATTGAAGACTATTTATCAATTTTTAGACAAAATTTAGTTAATATTGGCTTTAAAACTTTTGATCCAATAGATGGTTTGCAAATTCCACAACAACTTGAGCAATCAGTAGATTTACAAAATCGATCTTATCTTTCAACTGTAATTGGTTTAGCTTTTAGAAAGTTAGATGTTTTTGGTTATTACAAATTTGTTACCGCAGTTAAAAATATAAATTTGCTTCCGAACAGAAAAGGAATGGTCAAACAGAAGAAAATGAAAGCTATATCCAACTTTGCATTTAAGGGAGTTGTTGGCGGTGTTGTTGGTATTTATTTAATTTTATTTGCTTTATCTTTCTGGAATATTCATAGCTATAACAAGAAATTAGTTAATTATGCTAAAGTTCAACAAGAACATGCTCTGAAAGCAAAAGAAACCAAAGCGATTAAAAAGGAATTAAAATTAATTACTACTACTTTAAAATTAAGCAATAGTCTTAAATCAAATAAAGATTTGACTTATAGAATTTTAGCTCAAATAGCAGCAAGTGTTCCAAAAAGAGTAAGGTTCGATCAAGTTGATTATGACGGAAGATTAAGAGTAACAATTCAAGGAGTTGCTGCAAGTGATCAAGATATTCTTAAATTTATTAAAAATTTAAGTGATAAGAATTATATTAAGCAAGCATCACTATCATCAATGAAATTACCAAGAAAATCTAAAACTGGAATTACAATGAAAGGATTTAGAGTTTTTGTTTTAATTGATCCAAAAGGTCAAAGCAAAGCTCAAGGATAAAAATGGACTTAAAAAATATAGATTTAAAAAATATTAAGATTGAAGATCTGAAAGAGAAGATACTTCAATTAGCCGATAAGAAAACATTAATAAAGATTGGTATTTCTGCCGGAGCAATAATTATTTTCTTAATCATTTACTATGCAATTTTAAATCCAATAGTTGAGAAAAAGAAAGCTCAAATTAATGATATGAATAAAAAAAAACAGGAGACTGCTAAATTTGTTCAAGAAATTAAAGTTACAGAGAAAAAAATTAAAGATTTAAAACCAAAATATGAAGAGTACTCAACATTATTTCACACTAAAGCAGAGGTCGAAGGTTTGTATGAAACTTTAAGTTATTACGCAGGACTAAATGATCTTGTAATTTCAAAAATTGAAAAAGACGCGCCTAAAGCAGTTACTAAATCTGAGGCTCTAGAAAAGGCAACAGGAAAAAAAGGTAAAAAGAAAAAGAAAAAGAAAAAGAAGAAAAAAATCAAACAGAAAAAAGCTGAAAACATGGCTTATTACACAATACCGGTAAAATTTGAGATAACAGGCAACTTTTTGGGCTATATCAAGTTTAAGAGAGCTCTTTCAATGTCGAAAAAGATGCTAAATTTTGACAAGGAGTCTATAAAAGTGGTAAGAGGAGATACAACCGGTGCGATAAAAGTTGATGGACTATTAACTATTGTAGGATTGGGCGATGGCTTTTAAAAGATTAATTATATTTAGCTTGCTAGCTACTTTAAGCATTTTTAATTTACATGCTGAGAACCATGATGCTGAACAAAATATAATTGATAAGGCAAAAGAAATTAATAAAAAAGTTAAAGAGAAGCAAGCAAATCAGCAAGCTAATATTAGTTCTGAAATAGGAAAAGAGGAACCTCTCCCTTTAAATGATCCATTTGTAGGAGATGCTTCTTTAGGCGGAGCAGCAGCTGTATCCGTAATTACCAATAGTGATGAAGAAAGAGCAGAAATGAGTTTATACAATTTTAAACTTGTTGGAATAATGAACGGTGAATATGAAAGTTTTGTATCCTTAATTAATTCAACTGGAGAAATTGTTACTTTACAAATGAATGAGGAGCTTAGCCCTGGAGTAAGATTAGTTGATCTAAAGCCTGAAAAAGCAATTTTTGAAAAGGGTGATAACTCTTTTTTAGTAATAAATTTTAAAAATCAAATTAAAGAAACATCGGAGCCTTTTTAATGAACTCAAAATCACTTAAAATCATTATCTCTTTATTGTTTTTAAGCTTTGTTTTGAGTGGTTGTGCTCAAACTACGGCTAAGGGTAAAAAAAAGAAAGTCTTTCAACATGACACTCCATTAATTAAAGAAGATGTTAAAAAGTTAGGTCAAATTGAAGTTGAAAAAAGTGCAGAGATGGGACCCAAACCAGTTGAGGGAGATATTAAAGTCTTAGAAAAAAGAAAACAAATCTCCTCTGTTAAAGAAAAAAATTATTTACTGATACCTGACGAATATACTTTTCTAAAACAAAATGTATCATTCAAATTTCAAAATCTTGATTATAAAGAAGCCATGGGTTTGATGGCTAAAATTGGGGAGGTTAATATATTGGTAGGTGAAGAAGTTGCTGGTGCTATTTCAGCAGAGCTTTCAGATGTACCATGGGATAAAGCCTTCAATGCATTACTTGATATGAAAAACTTTGCAGCGGATATAGATGTTGCAAGTAATATAATTAGAGTTCATTCCCCAGCTACATTGACTTCTCAAGAAAGTTATAAATCTGCAAGAGCTTCAGCTGTTAGAAAAAAAGTTGAATTAGAAAATTCAGTAGAGCCAATAGTTTCAGAAATATTTAGACTTTATTATATCACACCAGCAGAAGCTAAAGCTACTATAACAGAATTATTTACTTCAGTCGGAGCAGACACCTCGTATTCCCCAATACAAGTAACTGAGGAAAAAACTACAAGATCAATAATTGTAAGAGGTAAGGAAAAAGATTTAGATGTTGTTGATAAAGTAATAAGAGAAATTGATGTTAGAACTAAGCAAGTATTGATTGAAGCATTTATTGTTGAAGCAACTTCTTCTTTTGAAAGAGCACTAGGGAATAAACTTGGTGCTGCTTACACAAGAAATCGTGAAAGAATTGGTGGTACAGTTGGAGGTACAACAGTTGGAGCTGCTGATGGATCGGGTGCAGAAATTTCTTCAGGGACAGCTGGTATGAGTGCTGCTGGAAGTGGAAGCACAGATGGTTTATATAATTTCAATGCAGTTGGTGCTACTAGTGGTATAGGGGTTTTGAGAAGAACAGGTTCTGCAGTTTTAAAAATTCAAATAGAAGCGTTAGAGAAAGAAGGTTTAGGTAAAACTATTTCTAATCCTAAATTATTTACTTTAGATAACCAGATAGCCACTATTACACAAGGTGTTCAAATACCTGTTGCAGGAACTGACAATACAGCACCTACGTTTAAAGATGCTGCTTTAAAATTAACTGTAACTCCAAGTATAATCGGAGATGGAAATGTACTTTTAGAGGTTCAGGTTAATAATGATACACCAGATAGAACTGACCCCTCAGCAGTGGGTATAAATAAGATGGAAATTACTACGAAATTATTGATAGCTGACGGAGATATAGTGGTTATTGGCGGAATTAAGAAAAATGACATTTCAGATGCTGCTGAGCAAGTTCCAGGAGTAAGCAAATTACCCGTGATAGGAAAAATGTTTAAAGGAACAACGAAAAGCGATAGAATGAATGAACTTTTAGTGTTTATTGCACCTAGGATTTTATAATGCTTAAAATTAGTAGAGAGAGTGAAATTAATTTAATCAATGTCCTGATAGATCATGACATTATCTCAGGAAAAGATTTACCAAATATAAAGAAGGTAAGCACTGAAAAGAATTCATCACAAATTGACGCTGTATTTGAGCTTAAGTTAACGGATGAAAATAAAATTTTGGATGTTTTAGTTAAAGAGCAAAATTTAGAAGTTATTGATTTAACAAAATGTGAATTAACTGATGAGATTAAAGCGGTGTTACCATCAAATTATATTAAAATGAATTTTGTAGCCCCGTTCAAAGTTGAAGGAAAAAATTTACATATAGCAATTTCAGATAGCTCAAAACTTGGATTGATGAGAAATCTTAAAGCTATTACAAAAAAAAATATAGAGTTGCATGCTGCAAAGGTTACTCAAATTTCTAACTTTATAGATAAATTATTAAGTGAGACTGGAGATGTAACCACACAATCAATTAGAGCAGATAATGTAAGTAAAGAAAAAACAAAAACTTTTGAATCTGATCTAGGGGAAGCAGGAGAGGTATTAGAAAAACCACCTGAAGAAGATATTGAGGCAATTGAAAACGAGTCAGAAGTTATAAAGTTTAGTACCGCAGTTGTTGCAGAGGCGATCAAATCTGGAGTAAGTGATATACATATCGAACCTTATAGATTTTCGTCTAGAGTACGTTACAGACAAGATGGTATGTTACAAGAACAAGAACAATATAAACAATTTCTTCATGATAATTATGGCGCAGTTGTAACTAGATTTAAAATCATGGGTAAATTAGATATTGCTGAAAGAAGATTACCTCAGGACGGAGCAATAAACTTTAAAATTGACGGCAAGGTAGTTGATTTACGTTTATCTATTTTACCAACCGCAAATAACGAAAGAATTGTAATGCGGGTTTTAAATAAAGATGCAGGAGATATAACTTTAGAACAATTAAACTTTGAAGATGTTGATTTAAAAAATTTGAGAAAATCAATTCATGGAACACAAGGATTAATTCTTGTAACAGGTCCTACTGGTTCAGGTAAATCGACAACGCTTTATAGTATTTTAAAAGAGGTGAGTAAACCTCATTTGAATATTTTAACAGCAGAGGATCCTGTTGAATATGAATTGGATGGAGTAGGCCAAGTTCAAATTAAAGATGATATTGGTTTAACCTTTGCTGCTGCATTAAGATCTTTTTTAAGACAAGACCCAGAAATTATTCTAGTTGGAGAGATGCGAGATAAAGAAACGGTTGATATAGGTCTAAAAGCTGCTTTAACTGGACACTTAGTATTTAGTACGCTTCACACTAACGATGCCCCAAGCACAATTACTAGATTACAGAACATGGGAACGCCTGATTATTTAATTAGTGCTGCTTGTCAATTAGTTCTTGCACAAAGATTAGCAAGAAGATCTTGTAAAGATTGTAGAGTTCCTGACGATGACGTTACGCCTAAGGTATTACAAGATTTAGGTTTTAGTCCTGAACAAGCTTCAAGAGTAAAAGCACTAAAAGGCAAAGGTTGTGCGAAATGTAAAGATACTGGCTACAAAGGCAGACAAGGTATTTATGAAATCTTAGTAGTTTCAAAACCAGTTAAAGAAGCAATATTACGAAAAGCAACTACTCCTGAATTAAGACAAATTGCAATTAAAGAAGGTTTCCAAACCATGCAAGATATGGGAAGAAGATTAATTGCCAATGGGGAGCTTAATTTTAGAGAGTATGAGCGGGTTCTAGCATCGGAATAATTTAATTAATATGGAAGCTTTTACATACAAAGGTATTTCTGACGGTAAATATGTTGAGGGAGAAATAGAGGCCCTAAATCAGGATGAAGCATCTTTTAAATTAAAAGAGCAAAAAGTAATCATTACAAATCTCATAAAAACTAAAAAAAAAAAGAGCGAAACTAAAGAGAAAGGTAAAAAGTCAAGCTTCTCACTGTTTGGAGGTAAAAAAAAACCTAAAACAGAAGACATACTTATTTTCTCTAAACAATTTGCAACCATGGTCAAAGCTGGTTTACCAATATTAGAAGTATTGGGTATGTTAAGAGATCAGTTAGAAAACCCAGGTATTAAAGAAATTATTGAAGATATAAGAAAGAGTTTAGAGGGTGGTGTAACATTATCAAAATGTTTCGAAAAGTATCCACAATATTTTGACAACGTTTATTGTAACCTTATAAAAGCTGGAGAGGCCAGCGGTAAACTAGATGTTTTCTTGTTAAAGATTGTTGAGTCATTAGAAAAAAAAGAAAAAATCAAAAAGAAAATTAAAGGTGCTTTAATGTATCCAGGTATAATGTTTACAGTTGCAATTACAGTTAGTGCCTTCATGTTAGTAAAGGTAGTTCCTGTTTTTGCAAAAATGTATGATGGAATGGGTATTGAACTCCCAAAAGCAACAGCAACTATTATGGCTATGAGTGATTTTTTAAGAGGAACAGGTGGAATGGTTTTATTATTTGGAGGTATTGGTGGTTTTATTGCATTTAGATATTTAACAACTAAAAATGCAGCCATACAATATAAATGGCATAAACAAATTTTAAAATTACCTGTATTTGGAGATATGATTTTGAAATCATTACTTGCAAGAATTTCGTTGATTTTAGGAAATCTTAGTGCAGCTGGAGTAAATTTATTAGAAAGTTTAGAAATTGCAAAATCTGTTAGTAATAATGTTGTTGTTACTGAGGCTTTAGAAAATGTAAAAAAAGGAGTTTTCTCTGGCGATACTTTGACAAAACTTTTTTTAAAGGAACCAATGTTTCCTCCAACATTTAGTCAATTAATTTCTGTTGGAGAGCAAACAGGTCAATTGGATGAAATGTTTGGATCTGTTGCAATGTATTATGAAGAAGAATTTGATACCTCTGTAGAAAATATGTCTAGCCTAATTGAACCGATAATGATTGTCTTTATGGGAATTATGATAGGTGGTTTGATGATAGCTATGTACTCGCCGATATTTAACGTGGGTGCTATTATTGGTTAAATTTTTTTGGTTAACACAAGATGATTAACCCATCCATTTTGATCTTTTTTAAAAACAGCATTATCCATTATTTGTTTAATAAAAAAAGTTCCTAATCCACCAGGTTTAATATCATCTAATTTTCTATGTTTTACATTTTCAGGAACAACAGCTTTTCCTTTATCAAAAAAACCAATTTCTAAATCATTATCTTTAAGTGAAATTTTAATTTCCATTCTATCAGTTGTTTCTTCAACACCTTTGTATCCGTGTTTGACTATATTTTGAGCTGCTTCAGCTATTGCTAAAACTAATTCATCTTTTTGTTCTTGCGGCAGATTTATTTTATCAAAAATTTCTCTGCAAAAATCTCTTACTTCTTTTAAACTTGCAGTACTTACAACAAAATCCTTTGCTTCTGATAAATTCATTATTCAAGGTTTAAAATCTGTTCTAGTTTTGCCATCATAATAACTTTTAAAACAGATTTGCTTACTTCTTTCACAACTACTTTAGTATTTTTTTCTAATGCCTTTTGATGGCTCTCAATTAAAACTGAGATACCCGATGAGTCCATGTATGAAACGTCTTTTAAATTTAAGTGAACTTCTTTTCCAGCTTCGACTAGAGGTAAAATTACCTCTTTTGCTTTTTCAGTAACGTCCATATCGATTTCCCCATTAAGAAAAACCGTACTTATGTTGCCCTCTTCTGTAACCTTATAAGACATTGTGATTGATAGATAACATATCTGAATATTATTAAAATCAATAAATAAGACCCATATTGGGCATTTGTAGTTGCCTAAAAACAAATATTTATAGTTTTTTTAGTGTTTACTTAGTGATTTTTTTTATATTAAATACGGTTATATTTTAATTTAAAATAATTAAAGGGAATAAAATGAAAAATAACAAAGGATTTACACTTATAGAATTATTAGTTGTTGTTGCAATCATAGGTATTCTTGCTGCGGTAGGTACTGTTGCATACCAAGGTTACATATCTGGAGCAAACAAAAGTGCAACTAAATCAAACCACGCATCTGCAGTGAAATATATTGCTGCCGAAGTTGCTAAATGTTCAATTGGTGAGTCTACAGTTTTCAAAACTGCTGATGGAACTACAATGTCATGTAGTGATAGAACTACAGAAGGCACAGTTGCTGCTGCTGCAGTAGCTGCAATGGCTGATTTCAAAAACTCTTACGACAGTGATGGTAGTGGTACTGCAGTATCAGATGATGAAACATTAGGACAAGTTAGTATAAATGATGACGGTGACATAGTTACTATTACAACTTGTTGGGATACTGGTTGCGCATCTGATGTCGTAAGTACTAATACAGTTGCTATTGAGTAAATTTTTTAGATTTTAAAGTCATTAAAATTTATGATTACTAAAAGCTCGGGTTTTAGTTTAGTCGAGCTTTTAGTGGTCGTTGCAATAGTAGGAATTCTCTCATCAATTAGTGTTGTTGCTTACAATGGTTATGTAAGTGGGACAAAAAAAAGTAGTGCAAAAAATATGATGCAACAAATATCTTTAGGCCAATCAGACTATTTATCAAGTTATGGAGAATATTATTTTACTAATACAGATGGCGCAAGTTGTGAGCCAGACCAAGCTAGCGGACAAGGGACGTCTTCTTCAGCTATAAATGATAACTTATTTGATAAAGGACAAATTATAACAAAAGAAACAGGGTGGGATATGTGTATTGAAAGTGGTGCTGGAGGTTTTGTTATTAAAGCTACAAATGGCACAGATCAATTAACCCTAGATCAAAATGGTACTTGGGGGGAGAGTTATTGAATTATAGTTTGATATTCTTGTTTTATGAAAAAAGTACTTTTAATATTATTCCTGCTCCCACTTTTAAGTAATTGTACTCAATATACAGCGATGGTTGGACCTAGTTTAACTATGGTTGAAAGTGGAAATATCTTAAAAGCATCAAGTTCTTTATCTAGTTCATTTGCAATGAAAAATATGAAACAAAATCTTGTGAGCGAACTTAAAAGTGATAAAATATGTCCTACAGTTCATTCCTCTGAATTAAATCAAATATTCTTTGAAACTATCGAACACACTGATTGTTTTTACGATCCAATGAGCATCTATCGATAACAGTTAAGGATGAATTCTCAAGAAGTGATAGATATTCTAACAAGTAATATCGATACTTTGTGGGTAATCGATTGTGCAATTTTAGTTTTCATTATGCAAGCTGGTTTTATGTGTATGGAAACTGGTTTATCGAGACATAAAAATAGCATCAATGTTGCATTAAAAAATGCTGCAGACTTCGGTGTATCAGTAGTTATCTTTTGGATTTTTGGTTTTGGTTTAATGTTTGGTACTTCTTACAATGGATTTTTTGGTACTGATTTATTTTTTTTCAAAACAGATAAAGCTGAGTATATGACTTACTTTGTTTTTCAAGCAATGTTCGTTGCAACTGCAGCAACTATTATTTCTGGAGCCGTAGCAGAGAGAATGAAATTTAATGGTTATTTAATAATGACTGTTCTAGCTACAGGTATAATTTATCCTATCGTCGGTCATTGGGCTTGGTCTTCAAGTTATCTCTCTAAGTATGATACTGTTGATCAGTTGTTAGTTGCAACTGGTGCTATCAAAACCACTGGATGGCTCTCAGATATAGGATTTGTTGATTTTGCTGGTAGTACTATTGTTCATTCAGTCGGTGGCTGGATTGCTTTAGCAGCTGTCTTAATATTAGGACCAAGAATAGGAAAATATTCTGATGCCAATAAAGGTAAATTTACTGGCTCTAGTTTTCCTTTAGCTGTTTTAGGAACTTTAATCTTATGGTTTGGTTGGTTTGGATTTAACGGTGGAAGCAATGGTGCAATGGATGAAACAGTTCCATTGATTTTAATAAATACTTTTTTGGCTGCAGCATTTGGTTTGTTAACTGGATTAGGTATTTCATATTATAGATTTAAAAAGCCAGATCCATTTCACATTATCCTAGGACCTTTGGCAGGATTAGTTGCGATTACAGCTGGATGTAATTCAATGACATCAGTGACATCTATCTTTGTTGGAATTATTGGAGCGATCATTGCGATCATAGTAAATGAAATTTTAAATAGATTTGAAATTGACGATGTAGTAGGTGCTGTACCTGTTCACCTAGCTGCTGGAATTTGGGGAACATTAGCAGTTGGTCTCTTTAGTGATTTAAGTATTTTAGATACGGGACTAGATAGATTTTCACAAATTAAAATTCAACTAATTGGAATAATAAGTATTGGAGCTTTTACATTTATAACTTCTTACACAATTTTAAAATTTTTCGATAAATTTTATCCTTTAAGAGTTAGCCCTGTTCAAGAAGAGCTCGGATTAAATATTGCAGAACACAATGCAGTTTCTATTGAACATGATTTAATTTCGATTTTAGATAAACAGTCTGAGTCGGGAGATTTAAAAATAAGAGGCCCACAAGATCCTTTCACAGCTGGTGGAGTCATTGGTTTATATTACAATAAACTTATGAGTAAACTTGAAACAAGTGAGGAAGAAAAAAATAAGTGGCGTGAACGAATTTCAAAAGAAGTTAAACTTGCAGTTAAAGTTCAAGAAAACTTTTTACCAAAAAGAAATTTAAAAAATTATCCAGTGCATGGCATTAATATAGCAGCAAGAGAAGTCTCAGGTGACTTTTTTAGTTTTTATCCTCACAACGATAGTATTTATTTTATAATCGCTGATGTTGCGGGCAAAGGCATTCATGCTGGGATGGTTATGGCAAAAGCATCGACATTGTTTGAAGTTTTATCTCAATCCAAAGTAGATCCAGATGAAATGGTTTTTCATATGAATAATGATTTGAATAACACAAAAACCGGAGGAATGTTCGTAACATCAATCATAGGAGAATATAATATTATAACAGATGAAATAAGATGGGTTAACGCGGGACATCAACCTGCTGTCATTCGAGATGATAATGGAAAGTATAATCAAGTTGAAAGTTCTGCACCTCCATTAGGTGTAATTAAACAAAAAGATAAAAATATTTATAATATTAATAAAATGAAATTAAATGGTTCAAGATTTTATGCATTTACAGATGGTTTGTCGGAAAGTTTAAATAAAAAGGGACAAGAGATAGGTATTGATGGTTCAATTGATATAATTGAGCAAAATTACAACAAAGATACTATTAAGCAATTAGAGGATATTACTAAATCAGTCTTAGGAGATAGCGAAAATAGAAAATTAACAGATGATTTAACGGTTATAAGTATTGGTAAATAATAATTTTTTTTTGAAATTATTAATTGAAAAAAAAATTATACTTAATATCTTTCTTCTTTTATGAATTTAAGTTCAAATAAAGTTAAATTAGTTTTTATCTCAATTCTTTTGATGATAACTACAACGGTATTTTCTTCTGAAAAAAATATCACATATATGCAAATTTTGCAGAAACCAAATGATTTAGAATTAAATTTAAAATACGCACAACAACAAGGGAAGATGGGTAACTTCAAGCAAACCATTTCAACACTTGAAAGACTAAATATGCTTTATCCAGATAACACAGAAATTAAATTATATTTGTTGTCTGTTTTAGTCCAAGTTGACTCACCAGAAAAAGCAAATGTTATAATTGATGAAATGAAATTAAGAAGAGACTTAAGTCCTGAAGATTTAGAAACTTTAAAAGAAATTGAGGAAGAATTAAAAGATAGAGAGCCAGGACTATGGACTTTTGCTGCAGATATTTCAGCAGGTTCAGTTTTTACAAATAATGTGAATAGTGTTTCTAAAACAAGGAAGAAAAATGAGTCTGATAGCGTTGTTGGTTTTAACTCAGCTAAACATGACCGTACATTAAGTGGTGGTATTGGTTTAACTGCAACAAGGCCAGTAGGTGAAGAGTCATCTCTTTTAATAAATTTCGCTCATACTTTATCAGAACAATATGCAGAAACAGATGATGATTATCAAAGTTATGGTTTAACACTTGGATTAGATACTACTTTTTTAGGACAAAGTGTTAGTCCATATATAATTGCTAATAAATCAGACTATCAAACTGATGCAGATAGTTTTTCATTTATGTATGGTGCTGGAAGTTTTTTTTCTATCGGTGAGAGAAATTCAATTAGTTATGGATATTCTTTTGCAGACGCAAAAGGAAATCATAATAGTACAGACACAACTGCAGATGAAACAAATTCAATAACGCATAGCTTCACTTTAGGTCATGACTTTATTGTAAATCAATTAATCACTACATCAATAGGTTTAGGTTATAGTGATGCCGATGCAAAAGTAGATGCAGGAAATGATTACGAAACTTACGATGGAAGTTTAAATATTAATTTTGCATTTCCATGGGCATATATTTCTGTGGGTAATGCTTTAAGTTTTAATGATTATAAAAAAGCAGACTCATCAGTAAATTCTAGTATTATTAGATCTGATGTTACACACACTTTTGATGTAATGGTTACAAAAGCAATTGGAGACTTTTTTCCAACTATCGACCCTAATAGAAGTTTATTTATAAATGCTTCTTATGAAAAAATGAAATCAGAAGCAAATATCATGAATTATGATTATATCGCAGATTCCTTTTCTTTAAGCTTTTCCAAGTCTTTCAACTTAAATAACTAAAAAATTTAAAAATTTATTAAATATCCTTTATTATAGGGCATTTATTAACTGCCCAATTTGAGTAATAAGTGTTTCATTTTACCCAAAATTTGTTACTTTTCTTAAAAATGAAAAAGCTTGGTACATTAATATTTAGTATATTTTTTCTATTGAGTGCAAATACTTTTGCATCTGAAAAATTATCAATTGAAAAACAATTAGTTGGAATAGTTGGTGCTATTTCTGGAACAGTTAAAACAGAAACAAGAGATCTAAAACCAGGTGACAAGATTTATTTAAATGAAACAATTTTTGCTGGAGTAGGTTCAGGTACACAAATTTTATTATTAGATCAATCAACTTTTACAGTTGGTGAAGACTCTGAAGTTGTAATGGATACATTTATTTTTGATCCAGCTACCAACGATGGAAAAATTGTTGCAAGTGTGAAGCAAGGAAGTTTAAAAGTTATTTCAGGATTAATAAGTAAAAAAAATCCAGATAGTCTTACAGTTGAAGTGCCAGAAGGAACTTTAGGTTCAAGAGGAACAGAATTTCAAACAATTGTTTCAAAAGGTAAAACAGATACTTTATTAATTGGACCAGGAAAAAATAATACTTTAGGAATGAGACCTGGTGCAGTTTTAGTTGGAAATAAATTTGGATCAACTTTATTAGACAATCCTTACAGTGTTACTTCAATGACTAAAGGTAAAGCACCAGGACAAGCAAAGAAAATTACAAAAAATCAATTAAAGAAATTTAATAAAAAGATGAAAGCTTTAAAAGTTGCTAAGCTTTCACCAACAGAAACAAAAACAGAGAGAAAACAGTTAAGAAAAGAATTAAAAAAAGAGCTAAAAGCCCTAGGTTTTGAAAAAGAAGAAATTAAAACAATTATCAAACAAAATATTCAAAAAGATAAAGAGAAAAAAGTAGCAATTAAAGCTGAAAGAGCTGAAAAGAAAAAAGCTAAAGCAGAAAAGAAAAAAGCTGAAAAGAAAAAAGCTAAAGCAGAAAAGAAAAAAGGCAAAAAGAAAAAAGCTAAAGCAGAAAAGAAAAAAGGCAAAAAGAAAAAAGCAACTAAGAAAAAAGAAACTAAGAAAAAAGCTACTAAGAAAAAAGCAACTAAGAAAAAAGCTACTAAGAAAAAAGCAGTAAAGAAAAAGCCAGCTAAGAAGAAAAAAGCTGTGAAGAAAAAACCTAAACCTAAGAAGAAAAAAGCTGTGAAGAAAAAACCTAAAAAGAAGAAAAAGGTAGTTAAGAAAAAACCTAAAAAGAAGAAAAAAATAGTTAAGAAGAAAAGAACAGCTAAAAAGAAAAAAGCTAAGAAGAAAAGAAGAAAAAAGAAATAATCACCACATTACACTGGGATAAGATTTATTTACTTTAGGTAAATTAGTTATAGATTTATTTCGTGAAATTATTTTTTCAAAAACACTTTAATTATATAATTTTCTCAGTAGTTCTTTTACTGCTTATTTCTCTTAAAATTATAAATCCATCATTTATTAAATCAGTTTCGTATTTAAGTTTTGACTTATACCAAAAAATATTTGCAGAAAAAAAAGATAGCGAAGTAGTTATTATTGATATTGATGAAAAGAGTTTAGGAAAATTTGGACAGTTTCCATGGAACAGAAATGTTTTTGCAAAAATTCTTGATCAACTTAATACCTCAAATCCAAAAGCAATCGGGTTTGATATATTTTTTACTGAAAAAGATAAACAATCACCAGATGAAATAATTAAATCTTATGATTTAATACCTTCAGATGTTGCTGAGTTACAAAAATTAAAAGGTCCTGATGATCTTTTTTCAGAAAAATTAAAAGAGTCCAAGTCAATTATTGCTGTATTAGGAAGTAATGTACCTTCTCATTCAAATTATGATCGAAAGGCAAAAGCAAGATTTTTATCTAAAGGTGGAGACCCAAAACAATTTACTTATTCTTATCCGTTTTCAATTGGATCTTTAGAAAAATTAGAGAGTAATGTTAAAGGTTTAGGGTCTATTTCTTTTTTAGATCAATTAGATGGGATCATAAGATCTTTACCATTAATAGTTCAGTTTAATAAAAAAATGTATCCAACAATGGGTCTAGAAATGATCCGTGTAGGATCAAAACAAAAAAATATTTATGTTGAGTTAAATGAAGTCGGAATTAAAAGAATAAGTGCAAGACCTTATAAAATAGATTCTGATCCTAATGGAATTATTTGGATCAAATATAAAAGATCAGATAAGAAACAATATATATCTGCAAGTGATGTTTATGATGGAAAATTTCAATCAGATTTTTTTAAAGATAAATATGTTTTAATAGGTGCTTCAGCTCAAGGTCTTTTTGATCTTGTGAAAACACCTCTTGGAGTAACAATACCTGGAGTAGAAGTACACGCTAATGTTATCGAAAATATTTTAGATCAATCTTATTTAATCAGAAATCCAAATACTTACATTTTTGAATTATTATTTTCAATTATTGTTGCATTAATAACATTTATTTTATCTCAAAAAATAAAACCAAAATACAGTTTATCTATTTTCTTTGGAAACCTTTTAGCAATAATAATCATTGGATTTTCAATTTATAAATTTAGATCAGAACTAGTAGATATTAGTTATCCTATATTTATTGTAACTATAACTTTTTTAACAGGTTTGTATTTCAGATTTATTGAAGAAAATAAACTTGCATTAGAAAATTTACAAAAAGAGGCAAAACTTTTAAAAGAAAGAGAGTTAGCTGCAGGAGTTCAAAAAAGCTTATTTCCAGACATTTCAAAATTTGAAAACTTTATCTTTGCAAAGAACGTACCTGCTAGAGATGTATCAGGAGACTACTTTGATGTTGTAAGAGCAACACCTGAAGAATACTTTTTTACTTTAGCCGATGTATCTGGAAAAGGTGTTAAAGCAGGTATGTATATGGCAAAAGCATCCTCGATATTTAGAACACTAACTAATCTTAAATTTTCATTAGAAAAAGTTGTTTTTGGAGTAAATAATGAATTAGTAGAGGCTAAATTTAAAGGGATGTTTGTTACAGCTGTTTTTGGCAAATTAAATATTAAAACTGGTGAATTAGTTTTTATAAATGCTGGTCATGAAAGTATTTTAACTTTTGATCAAAGTAAAAACTATGAATACATTAAATCAGATATGCCACCTATCGGGATTGTAAAATATTTTACAGAGTCGATGGTTAAATCAAATACTATTAATTTAAAAGATAAAACTTTTGTAGTTTACACTGATGGAGTTACAGAAGGTTATTTAAAGAATGGTGAAGAATTGGGTGCGGAAGGAGTACAAAAAATCATAGACGACATGCCAGATGTAACACCTAAAAATATTGTCGAGTCCATTGAAAAAGAACTTAATTGGGGAGCTGAAAAGCTAAGAGATGATATTACTTGTATGGCAATAAATATTGCTAACACAGAACTTATAAAAAAGGCGAAATAACTTATTTTTTTTAACCTATTATGAGTACATACTTTTACTAATTAATTCATTTTTATGCAAAAAATATACTTTTAATGAAAAATTTTAATAAGATTATGCAAAGTATATTTAAAGGAGTAATAAGACCTAAAATATTTTTTTTATTTGCATTTCTCTTTTCATCTTTAGCTTTTGCAGCAACCTTATCAGTCACATGGTTAGATGGGAGAATACCATCTCATAATTCAAGTTCTTGTCAAAATTCTGCTGGAGAGTATACCTTGAACAAAGATACAACAGAAGATCCTTATGATGTTGTTTTTAGCACAGATGGATTACAAGTATTTTCTGTAAACAATAAACAATCGAGTGCACATAGTGGTTATGGTAATATGAATATGAATAGGCTTAGTAGACCTTTTGATATGACATCAGTCATAAGTGATAATACTCCAGGAGCTGGAAAACCAAGTTTGAATTGTAATGATATTGACTCTTTTAAAATAGGAAATTTGGCTGGTGCTAGTGACAATAGGTTACGTAATATAGTAGTTGCTGATGGGGGTAGTAAATTTTTTATATCCAATAATGTAGGAAGAATTATGAGATTTGATTTGTCTACACCGAATGAATTTAAAACAAATACATTTGTTCAAAGTATTGTTACTCACGCTGAAATGCATGGTTTTGCATTTAGTGATGATGGCACAAAACTTATTACTATACGTTTTACTGCCAATACTCCGTTAGTAACAACTTATCAATTACCCAATCCTTACGACATTAGTTCTATTACACAGATACATCAAGTCGATATAACTGATATTGGTGTTACATTACCGACTGGAGGTGGTAATAATCTTGGAAGAGATATTGAATTTAGCAAGTCTGGTCATGCAATGTTTGTTTTGATCCAATACAGTGTCGCTACCCCTGAGGACAAATCTGATATCTATCATTTTAATTTAGAAAAGAAATTTGACGTATCATCAGCCACTCTTGTTGGGAACTATGATGTTAATAATTTTCAAAACCAAAACGCTTTAGGTCATCAAGGATATCCAATAGGATTTACTTTTTCGAGTGATGGAATGCGGATGTTTATTGTAGATATAGCAGGAGATATGCATAATGGGATAGACCAAATAAATTCATATCAATTAGAGTGTCCTTATGGTCTGGTTGCTTGTGTATCAGATCCAACCGCAAGTATTAGTTCTCAAGTTGAATTAGCAAAACAAAATATTACTCAAAATATTTCAGTTATTTTTAAAAGATTTGAATGGATTAAAAGAAATAGAGATAATGAGGATTTTCCTAGTCATAAAATAACTATAAATTATCCAAATCCTTTATTAAAATCTTTAGTAAGTAAATTTGAGCCATCCTTTAAAAATAACTTAGCTGCACTAGTAAGAAACACTGAAAAAAAAGAAAAAAAGAAAAAATCCAAATGGTCATCATGGGGTTTAGTCGATATATCCATAAGTAATTTAAGTAAAAATGGTTTTGAAAATGCAAAAAACATCAGATCAGAGGGTTTAACTTTTGGTTTTGATAGAAAATTTGGGGATAATAAATTTTTAGGTTGGGCATTAAGATATGGTGATAGTAAATCGAATATTCATAATTCAAAACAGAATACCGATCTTGAGTCTTTGACTTTTAATTTATATGGAATTGTTCCAACTAATGAGAATAAATATATCAATGTTGTTTTAGGTTTAAGTGCTTTAAGATATGATAATAAATATTTAGGAAAATTATCTGGTAAGAGGACAGGAAGACAAGCCTTTACGTCAATAAATTATAGAACTCAAAACACTTATGGAAAATTTAATTTAACACCTACAGGTAAATTTACTTTAGGTGTAACACGTTTATCTGATTATACTGATTTTATAAGCACTACAATCAATGGCTCAAGCTCAACCACTGATGTCAAGTATGCGGAAGATACTTTTGGAAGTGGAGAAGTTGCAGCTGGCTTTTTGTTTGATATGGATAAAATAGAGGTTGATCAAGGCACTCTTCAACCAATGGGCGGAATAGAGATATTGTATGATTTAACACCTAATGTTGATTATAAATATAAATTACAAGGTGCAACTCCAGTAAATAGAGAAACAATAATTGGATCATACTCAAAAAGAAGTTTGAAAACTAATATTGGTTTTGAGTTGATATATCTCAATGGTTTTACAATATCTCCATCTTATGAAAAAGTTATGAGTTTGAGCGATAATGAAAGGATACCAGGTGAAAGAAAAAAAACCTACTCGGAAAAATTTATTATAAAACTTAGCCGCTCAAAAGAAGAGAAGGGTAGTGAATTTGCTTTTGATTTTGATCCTCTTACGAATGATTTTGCAAATTTAAGTTATGCTAAAGATATTGGAAATTTTAATCTAAAATTAAATTCAAATTATAGTTCAATTAATAGAATTTCTGATTATGGCGCAAATATTGAACTTTCTGGTACTTTCTAATAGTTATTTGAATTTTTGAAATAATAAAATCAGATTTATTGTTGGAAAATTTTTCAAAAAGGCTATGCTTAATCATGAAAAAGTTTTTAATACTTATACTAATTATATTTAACCCGTCATTATCTTTTGCTGATGATATAGAATCAGTGTTAAATAAAGTTTACACCAAAGGTTCAAAAGTAGCAGAGGGGTATATTCAAAATTTACTAGATGGGCAAGGGGATACTGAAGTTTCAGTTTCTGCAAAAAATGAGAATAAACCAACTGGCACAATTATGGTTGTTCGACCTTTAAGTATAAATGAGAGAGATTTAACTTTTTATCAAGCTCAATTGAATAGTTTTCATGTTCTAGGTGATACTCGACAATCCATGAATTTTGGAATTGGTAAAAGATTTTTATCAGAAGATGGATCATCTTTTTTAGGTATTAACAGTTTTCTTGATTATGACATTGAAAGTAATAACAGGATAGGACTTGGAGTAGAATTTAGAGCAACAAATTTTGATGTTTATGCAAATTATTATAAAGGGGGTCTAGGTGGAGCTAATCAAGTTGGAACTGACTCAGAAAGAGTTCTTGATGGTTATGATATAAAAGTTGAGGGCCAAGTTCCTTATGCACCATGGGCAGATATTTCGTATACAAGTTATCAATGGGATGCAAAAAGAGCCAATACAGACTCAGATGGTGATGTCTATTCCACTTCCTTAAATTTATCAAATAACCTTACGCTAGAGGCTGGTTATGATGACAATAATATTAATGATAGTATGGATTATTTTAAACTAACTTATTTAAGCGGTGGAAAAAATAGACCAATAATTAGTGATGGTTTTTCAACTGAAGCATTTTTAAACTCTGATGTAAGAGAAGAGATGTTATCTAAAGTAGAGAGAAGTAACATTATCACTCTTGAAGTAGAAAGCTCCGGAGTAGTTATAACAAATGGTAATTCTAGTTAATAATATGAAAAAGATATTTTTAATTTTATTATTTTCGTTTTTATTTTTAAACAAAGGTTATACCGCAGAAGCGACTGGTCAACCTACAGAATACGAAGTCACAATGAAAAAAGTTGAATTGTGTGAAAATGCAACATGTAGTGGCACACCTTTTGTTTTAGGAACAAGGTCTATGCCTGCTGACATTGCATCAGCAAGTGCAGGAGCGGATGTGGGTTCTTACGCTCCAACAACAGGTATTCCAGTCGGTGTGACTTATACCCATTTGAGAGTTACACTTGATAGAACATTTAATATTACAGCAGATATTTCAGTTGGATCAGGTACGTGTACGACTGACGGTGGAGATAATGCTGGGGCAACTCAAATGACAGTTGGTACAGCTGATGGAACTGCTGTTTCAGAAGCAATGTATTTAGTTAATGCTGGCAGTTATGGTGGTGGTGATGGTACAAGAGATGGTGATGTTGGTAGTTCAGACTTAGACATTAGTTATGACTCACCGTCTTCTGCAATATCAATGAGTGTGTCAGGAGATGATGCTGTTATGATTTATGCACTTACTGACTCTTACAGAAAAACTTTGAGAGCACCAGTTATAAGAATAAAATTTGATACATCAACTGCTGTTGGTGTAGAAGATACAGCTTGCACTATGTGGATAAATGAGCCGAGCGTATCAATTAGTCTTAATTAATTAATTATTTTAATAAATCTAATAACTTATTTTCTTTTTCTAAAGCTCTAACTTCGTCGTAACCACCAATATGTTGATCATCAAAAAAAATTTGAGGAATTGTTCTTTTTCCATTAGCCTTTTTAATCATTTCTTCCATTGCCCCATCCACTGTTGCTATATTAATTTCGTTATAAGGCGCGTTGTTTCTAGTTAATAATCTTTTTGCAGCATCACAATAATTACATAACGGTCCAGTATAAATTGTAATTTTTTTCATAATTTATAAATAATCACCTTTTTTAATTTTACTAGATATTTGTTTTCTTGAATATTCAAATTTTTTTCTATGTTTAATACTTTTTTCATGAACTCTTTTTCTCCACAATCTAAAAGATGAAGGTTTAAGTGCTCGTCTCATAATTTTGATAACATCAGACTCTGAGTAGCCAGTCTTTTTTTTGATTTCCTCAAAAGTGATCCTGTCGGCCCAGGCTGCCCAGATGACCCAATCTGGACTTTCCAGGTTTGGCTCTGGATTCTTGATTTTGGTGATTGGCCTGTGACCTTTTTTTTTCATAAATCCTTTATATTTGAAAAAAATCGATAATGCATTTTTTTTAAGATCTGATATAGTTTAATTCGATAGTCCTTCTTAGCCATCTTTAGCTCCCGGTTTTTAAGGACTATCTTTTTTTTTATGCTCCCCCTAGATTATATCCTTTTTTTGCAAATTATAATTTTTCTCTTCATTACACCAGGCACACCTAGAATAGTAATCATCTCATATTCAATGAATTATGGAGTTAAAAATTGTGTTTGGACTGCTTTAGGAGATATTACCGCAAATTTGTTTCAAGCAACTTTAGTAATTTTTGTAATAGGAACTTTTTTATCAGACAATCCTAATTTTCTAAATTTTTTTAAGTGGATTGGTGTGTTTTATTTAATTTATCTAGCTTATGATATTTATAAATCTTCTCCAAAAGATGTTAATTCAAAAAAAATAAGTGCGAAAAGTATTTTTTCTTTTTATAAAGATGGCTTTTTAGTTGCTGGTACAAGCCCTAAAGCTTGGTTATTTTTTCCTTTAATATTTCCACAATTTATTGACTTTAACTCTAATTATATTGTTCAATTTTTTATTCTTATTACTACTTATGTAGTTTTGGATTTTATTTCTTTAATTGGTTACGCTGTCTTAGCGCAAAAACTAATTTTATGGATAAAAGCAAATCCAAAAACAATTAATACAATCTCAGCGAGTGTTTTAATTTTAATAGCATTAATTATTATTGTAACACAACAATATTAGGACACTCACAAAGTAGTTTTTGCCACTTGCAATAATTATAAATTATTTATTAAATTGGGAATTAATTAATTAACAACAAAGGAAATAAAATGAAAATAAATAGAATAATCTTGAGTTTTATTTCTGCAGTAGCAATTTTACTTTCAACTTCAGTTGTTTCATTTGCAAAAGTAGTCGGTGATAAAATTGTTTTAGGTGCTGCTATTTCATTAACTGGAAAATATTCATCTAATGGTGTTCATACACAAAACGGTTATAACATGGCTGTTGATAGAATTAATAGCATGGGTGGTGTTAAAGTTGGTGGAAAGACTTATAAGTTTGAAATCATTTATTATGATGATGAATCAAACCCAAAAAGAGCGGCTCAATTAGCAGAAAGATTAATCTCTCAAGATGGTGTTGAGTTTATGCTTGGACCATACAGTTCAGGATTAACAAAAGCAATTGCACCTGTTACAGAAAAATATGGTGTACCAATGGTGGAAGCAAATGGTGCGTCTAGATCTTTGTTTACTAAAGGTTACAAATATCTTTTTGCAGTATTAGCTCCAGCTAACTTATATCTTGATGTAGCTATTAGAACAGCAGTTGAGTTAAATGGTGGAAAAGGTGTAAGAATTGCACAAGCATTTGAACAAGATGCTTTTTCACAAGACGTAAGATTAGGTATTTTAGATGCAGCGAAAGAAACTGGATCTGAAATTATAATCGACGATAAGCTTCCAAAAGAGCTTAACGATATGGCTGCAACATTAGTTAAAGTTAAACAAATGAAGCCAGATGTTCTTGTGGTATCAGGACACACAAAAGGTGCATTAACTGCAATTAGACAAATTGCTGAAATGAAGGTTGATGTTCCAATGTTAGCAATGACACATTGTGATGCTGCGAAATTATCAAAACAACATGGTAAAAACTCTCAGTATGCATTATGTGCTTCTCAATGGCATAAAACACTAACTTATAAAGATAACTTCTTTAAAGATGGTATGACGTACGCGGCAGATTTCCAAAAAGAGTTTGGATATGATCCGCCATATCAATCTGCAGAGTCTTCTGCTGCTTTGTTAGTGTTCAAAGATGCATTTGAAAGAGCAAATTCTTTTGATCAAAAGAAAGTAAGAGATGCTCTTGCAGCTACTAACATGCAAACATTCTATGGAAATATTAAGTTCGCACCGGGTGGTCAAAATGTTGACAAGCCGATGGTACTTTTCCAAGTAATGTGTGACGGCGCTGGGAAATGTGAAAATAAAGTTGTAGCTCCACTGAAGTGGGCATCAGCTAAATTGATTCACCCAATTCCTAAGTGGTCTGACAGATAATAACAAATCTTTAAATACCCCCTAAACTCTAGGGGGTATTTTTTTTAGAGGCAAATATGGACTTCATGGTTTTTCAGTATCCGATGATAACTGTTCAAGCTTGCTTGGATGGGATACTACTTGGAATTTTATTTGCATTAATTGCTTATGGTATGGCTTTGCAATGGGGAGTCATGAATATCATAAACATTGCACAAGGTGATTTGGTTATTCTTGGAGGATACATTGCTTACTTTATGTATCTTTATGGAATTCATCCTGCTTGGGGGGTGATTGTATCACCGATCATAATGTACTTTGTTGGAGTAGGGATTTACAAATTAGTAATTAATAAAGTTGTTGATAGAGATTTATTTATCTCAATTCTTGCTACATTTGGCATCAGTATTCTTTTTATGCAGCTAATGAACTTTGCATTTGGTGCAGATGTTGTCTTAGCTAATTCGGGTTATGGAACAACATTTTTATTTGATAGTGCAGTAGTTTTACCAAATTCAAAAATATTTTCTGCATTCGTTAGTATTGTTTTTGCTATTGGTTTAGTAATCTATATGAAAAAATCAAAACTTGGTCGAGCAATCAGAGCGACAGCTCAAAACGCAAGAGCTGCAAAGATTTTAGGTGTAGATACAGAAAAAGTTTATGCAGCAACTTTTGGATTAAATGCTGCTCTTTGTGGTGTCGCAGGAGCATTAATTTCAATCACTTTTACAATTCACCCTTATATGGGATTACCATATACAATTAGATCATTCATGATTGTTATTGTTGCGGGTCTGGGCAACTTACCTGGTGTTGCAATGTCTGGTATGGGCCTTGGTGTATTTGAAGAGTTTGCTGACTACATATTAGGCACAGAATTTAGAATAGGTTCAGTGTTCTTATTATTGGTTTTAATTCTTGTTTATAGAAGATTTAAACTTTCAAGAAAAAGAGAGTATTTAAAATGAAAAAAATATTCTTTTTAATATTCATATTTATTTTTACTAATTCTTCATATGCTAAAGAGAGGTTTATTCCTATTGAATTATGGCTTGGAATACCATCAACAGGATCAAATGAGCTTAAATTTTATGAGGTAAATAACAAACAACATGGTGGTAAATTAAAGGTTTCAGGACCTATTGATTGGAAGAATAAAGTAACAGGAAAGACAATAAAAGTTTATGAAAGAAAAAGAGGTTCTAAAGTACAGCTTTTTACAATAACCAATAATGGTCAATGTTTGGGAAGAGTATGGGATAGCAGAAAAAGAAAAAGAGGAGTTGTTGTTGCAATAGATAATGGCTGTAAATTCCCTCTAGGAAACTGGAAAGAGGGAGAAACTCGTGACTTTTTTTCAGCTTATAACTGGCCCAAAAAAAAATCAGGCGGCAGCTCTACCAGCAAAAGAACTGGGATGAAAAAAACACTTACTATTAAGAAATTAGGTGATGAAAAAGAATGTCTTACTTTTAGATGGCAACTTACTGTTATAGGTGGAAAAAGATCAGGAAAAATAATAGATGATAATGATTACACTTACTGTCCAAATAAAGGATTTACAAAACTGGTATCTAGAAAATAATGAATAGAAATATAATATTATACGCAGCAATTTTAATATTTGGATTGGCTGCTCCATTTATTTTCCCAGCATTTAAGGTTCAATTATCAATTCTTTGTGTACTAATTGTTTTAGCTACCACTTGGAATATTCAGGGTGGTGAAATGGGATATAACACATTTGGTAATATTTTGTTCTATGGTTTAGGGATGTATTTATGTGCATCAGTACAAGTTGGAATGTTTTTTCCATTAGCAGAATGGACAGAAAGTGGTGGAGAAAAAACTTTTGTACACACCCCAGCTCAATTTTTTCAAGGAATGGCAGTTGGACTTGTAGTTGCAGCAGTAGTGCCAACGATAGTTGCAGGGTTAATTGGTTATGCAATCTTAGGACTTAGAGGACATTACTTTGCAATTTGTACTTTAGGTTTAGGTGTTGCTGCGGGAGAAATTTCTGGTGGTATAGAGATTATTGGAGCGGGACAAGGTTTTACAACGCCACCTTTTCCAAACGTTGGTGGTTTAGAGGCAAGAGGGGAATTCTTTTATTTTTTAAGTTTTGGTGCGCTTGTCCTTACTTTCATAGCAGTGAGAGCGATTTACTCAACTCGTTTTAGATTAATTCTTAATGCGATCAGGGACAATGAGGATAAAGCTGAGGCAATGGGAATTGAGACAATGAAATATAAAATAATTGGTTGGATGGTATCTGCATTTTTCTGTGGTTTGGCTGGTGGTATCATGGGAGGTTTAGTTGGTTATATAGACTCTACTGATGTTGCATTTGATGGAAGAGAGATGGGAGTATTTATGGTCTTGATGGCAATCTTAGGTGGTAAGGGAACTTTGTGGGGCCCTGTGATTGGAGCAACTGTATTCCATATTTTCAAAGAAGGATTTTGGACATTCTTTTTAGGCTGGCAGTATGTGGCCTTAGGAGTTTTAATTGTTGTGATTGTTATTTATTTCCCAGAGGGAATAATGGGATGGTTAAGAGAAAAATATCCTGAAAGATTTGGCGAAGTTGTTGATGAGGCAGATCGAAAAGCGCAGGTAGAATTGAAATGAGTATTTTAGAAGTAAATAATGTAAGTAAATCTTTTGGCGGTGTTAAAGCTAATGTTGACATTTCAATGTCAGTTGAAAAGGGAAAAATATTTGGACTAATTGGTCCAAATGGTTCAGGAAAAACAACTTTATTTAATTCAATAGTTGGAACTTATCCCATAGACCAAGGTTCAATAAAGTTTAATGGTAAAGAAGTTTCAGAATTACCTGTTCCTGTAATTGCTAAACTTGGATTATTAAGAACTTTTCAACAAACAAGAATTTACGGAAAATTAAATTGTGTAGATAACATGTTGATTAGTCACAAAGGTAGTGATGAAAGCATATTAAAAATATTCTCAAAAATTCCTCAAGATTTAACCGAAAAGGCAGAAAATCTTTTAAATTTTGTAGGACTTTATCAAAAAAGAAAATTAAGAGCTGGTGACTTATCTTTTGGTCAACAAAAATTACTTGAGTTGGCAATGGCCTTGATGAATGAACCAGAAATGCTTTTATTAGATGAACCTACTGCAGGTATTAACCCAACATTAATTAATGGAATCATAGACAGGTTAATTAAAGTAAACCAAGATTTTGGTATAACTCTTCTAGTTATCGAACATAATATGAGAGTTATTATGCAATTAGCTGAAAGTATTTATTGTTTAGCTCATGGCAAAATGCTTGCTAATGGAACACCAGATGAGATTAAAAATGATAAAAGAGTAATTGATGCATACCTGGGGGCACAATAATGTCTAATCAATATGAAGTATTAGGAAAAGCTCCTCAAGCAGATGATTTAAAAAAACTTTCACCTAATGACATTCATCTTACGATTAAAAATATGAATGCAGGTTATGGTAAAATGGAAATTTTACATAATTTTGATCTTTATGTTAGTAAGGCTCAATCGCTTTGTTTAATAGGACCAAATGGTGCTGGTAAATCAACTATTCTTCATTCAATTTATGGATTTACCAATATTTTTTCTGGTAAAATAGAAATTGATGGAAAAGAGATAACCAATTTATCACCAGCTGAAAAATTAAAATCAGTTGGTATTGCATACATTCTGCAAGATAATTCTGTTTTCCCTGATATGACAGTCGAAGAAAATCTTTTAATGGGTGGATTTATAAAAGATAAAACTGAGGAGTCATTTCAAGAAGCTGAAAGAATTCTTGAGAAGTATGAAAGATTAAGAAATAGAAGAAATCAACCTGCAAAAGTTTTGTCTGGTGGTGAAAGAAGATTGCTAGAAATTTCAAGAGCACTTGTTATGAAACCATCAGTTTTACTTGTCGATGAACCTTCAATAGGACTAGAGCCAAGATATATTGAAATGGTATTCGAAATTTTAAGAGACCTTCAACAAAACGAAAAAAAAACAATTATCCTTGTTGAGCAAAATGCAAAGAAAGGATTAGAGTTTGCCGACATTGGTTATGTTTTAGTATCAGGCCAGACTGCAATAGCAGGCAAAGGAGATGAACTCTTAAATAATCCTGATGTTGGACGCCTATTCCTAGGCGGTTAATGATTGACTCAAAATATTTTTTCAAAGGATTTGCATCTATCAAAGGTGTTGGAAGTCCAGCTATAGCCTTGGGAGCTAGCTTTATAGCAATTGGGGCTCTTTTAAAAAATATAGGTTTTACAATTCAAGAAAGTCTTTTTTCAACTTTTTTAACTTATGCTTTACCTGGTTCATTGGTGATGGCAGAGTCATTAATTATTGGCTCATCATTAATAAATATCTTCATTGCTGTTTGGTTAGTAAATGCAAGATTGTATCCAATGACAGTTTCCTTAATGCCTTTGTTAATGCACCAAACACAACCTAAATGGAAATACTATTTATCATGTCACTTCATTGCTGTCTCATCGTGGCTAATAATGAAAGATAATTACGAACAAATTAAAAAAGAATCAAGAATAGATTTTTGGATTGGTATTGGTACAGCAACCTGGTCAGTAGCAATTTTTTCAACATTTATTGGTTACATTGCATCAGACTTTTTAAATAGAGATATGTTAATTGGGTTAGCAATAATTAATCCAATTTATTTTACTTGTATGATGGTGGGGGCGATGAAAACTATTAAAATAAGTTTATCAATCATCCTTGGTGCAATTTTAGGTCCAGCTTTTTATTTTCTATCTCCGGAGTGGTGTATTTTATTTGGTGGTTTTGTGGCTGGAACAATTGCATTTTTTATTGGAGAAATTTATGACAGGTAATATTTTTATAGTTATCTTAATAACTTCTTTAGCGACATTTTTGTCTAGATTTTTAGGTGTTGTAAGTTCAGAAAATATTAAAGAAACTTCTAAAATATTTAGATGGTTTAATTGCTTGGCATATTCGACGTTGGCAGCATTAATAGCAAGGATTGTAATTTTCCCATCAGGATTATTATCTGAGATAGACTATTTAGTAAGATTAATTGTAATAATTTTATCGATCGGGCTATTTTTTGTAACCAAAAAAAATTTAGTTTACCCAACAATTTTCTCTGCTATCATACTTACACTTTTTAGCAGTTACTTATGATTGAAAAAATTGAAGGATTTGAAATAAATAAAAACAATCAATCTCCAAGAATTATTAACATAGATATTGGTGATGAAATTCTTAATAAACTTATTTTTCCTTTTAATAAGTTTGATATTACTGCCTTAGAATATAAACCATTTACCAGATTTACTATCGCGAAAAGTTTAGATGATTTAAGTAATAATAAATTATCAAAATTTCTTAATGAAATAATTAGAGACAGAAACACAGGCTGTTTCATCATAAAACCAAAAAAACTGATATCAAAAATTGATGAAATTTTTTTAGTAAAATTATCAACTGCAATTGCACATTTAATAGGAAACCCTAATCATGATGCTATGGCAGGAAAATATTATGCAAGATTTCATGTAAAGCATGAGGACAAAAGTGACTCTTATTTAAGGAAAGCTTATACAAATATGGATCTTCATACAGATGGAACTTACGTTAAAGAAAAAACTGATTGGTTACTAATGTCAAAATTAGAAGAAAAAAATGCAGAAGGTGGTGAAACAGCAATGTTACATCTTGATGATTGGGAACATTGTGATGAGTTATTTAATGATCCCACAGCCAAAGAAGATTTTATTTGGGGTTCACCAAAAAGTAAAAATATTGATTACAAAGTTGAGCATCCAGTTTTTTCATCAGATAAAGATGGAAAACCTCAAATTTCTTATATAGATCAATTTCCTGAGCCTAAAAACATGAAACAAGGTACATTTTTACAAAAATTATCTGATAGTTTAGAAGAAAGTAATAACAAGATAATAACCAAGCTCCCGGTTGGTTCAGCAGTAGTTGCAAATAATTATTTTTGGCTTCATGGGAGAAAACCATTTAAAGAAAATAAAGAATTAAGTAGAGAGTTATTAAGAATTAGAGGTTCTTTTTTTATTAATTAATATAAATTATCCTTTATAAAGTATTAGTTATGAAATTGGGTTTTATAGGAACAGGAAAGATTACATCTTCAGTAATAACAGGAGTGTGCGGATCATCAATTAAATATAGTAAGATATTTATATCCTCTCGAAACAATAGAATTGCTAAAGGATTGAAGAAAAAATTTAAAAAAATATCTATTGAAAAAGATAATCAAAAAATAGTTGATAATAGTAATTGGGTATTTTTAGCAGTTACACCTACAGTAGGAGAAAAGATAATTAAAAAACTTAAATTTAAATCTAACCAAACAGTCGTTAGTTTTATTTCAACTATCACAATTCCAGAATTAAAAAAAATGATTAAAACAAAGGTTGATATTGTGAGAGCGATTCCATTACCACCAATATCTCTAAAAAAAGGACCTGTCCCAATTTGTCCTCCAAACAAAAAGGTAAAAACTTTTTTTAACAAAATTGGTACTACTGTTGAAATTAAAAATGAAAAACTTTCTATAAATTTTTGGTCAACATCTGGAATGATGGCATCTTATTATGAATTATTGAATGTTATGAGTGGATGGTTAGTAAAACGAGGTATTAAAAGATCTGATGCTCAAAAATATATTACTACGTTATTTTTAGCTTTATCAGAAGATGCAGTTGTAAATTCAAAAAAAGAATTAAAATATTTAGTAAAAGAATCACAAACTCCTAAAGGATTAAATGAGCAAGGTTTAAATGAAATGAGTAAAAAAGGTGTTTATAAATCCTTAATAAATACTTTAAATAGCATTCATAAAAGACTAAACAAATAATTAATGTCTGAAAATATTTTAGAAATTAATAATTTATCAAAATATTTTGGAGGGCTAGCAGCGGTATCAGAATGTTCTCTTAAAGTTAAAAAAGGAACTATCACAGGTATTATTGGACCAAACGGTTCTGGTAAAACTACTTTATTTAATCTTATTGCTGGAAATTTAAAATCTTCTGCAGGTAGCGTTATGTTTAACAATGAAAATATTACTGATGTTCCATCCTATGAATTATTTTCAAAAGGATTACTTAGAACTTTTCAAATAGCCCATGAATTTACAAATTTATCAGTTTTAGAAAACTTAATGATGGTTCCAGGAAATCAATCTGGGGAAAAATTAATGAATGCTTTGTTAAAACCTTCATTAGTAGCAAAAGAAGAGAAAGAGATTAAAAAAAAGGCTATGGAGGTTGTTAATTTTCTTAATCTTGGTCATTTAAAGAATGAATTAGCAGGAAATTTATCTGGTGGACAAAAAAAATTATTAGAACTTGGTCGAACAATGATGGTTGATGCAAAATTAGTTTTGCTAGATGAGGTAGGAGCAGGTGTAAATAGAACTTTACTAAAAGACCTAGGAACAGCTATTCAAAAGCTCAATAAAGAAAAAGGTTACACTTTTTGTATGATTGAACATGATATGGATTTTATAGGAAGATTATGTGATCCAGTAATTGTAATGGCAGAAGGTTCAGTTCTTTTTGAAGGTTCAGTTGAGGATGCAAAAAAAGATGAGAAAGTTATTGAAAGTTATTTAGGCAGAGGTTCAAAATTAAAGGATAATTGAGATGGCATTTTTTGAAGGTAATAACATGACAGGTGGATATGGAAATGGACCAGATATAATTAATTCATGTTCTGTCAATGTTGAAAAAGGAGAAATAGTTTCAATTCTAGGACCTAATGGAGCTGGAAAATCAACAGCGATGAGAGCGATGTTAGGTTTATTAAATCTAAAATCTGGTTCAGTAATTATTAATGGTAGAGACATTTCAAAACTTTCTCCACAAGACAGAGTTAAGGAAGGTATTTCATTTGTGCCTCAAACAAAAAATGTTTTTGCAGGTATGACAGTTGAGGAAAATTTAGAGATGGGTGCATTCTTAATCAATACTGAATTTAAAGAAACGGTTGATGAAATTTTTGATTTATTTCCTATTCTAAAAGAAAAAAGAAATCAGTTAGTCGGTGAATTATCTGGAGGACAAAGACAACAGGTTGCATTAGGCAGGGCACTCATGATTAAGCCTTCTGTATTAATGTTGGATGAACCAACTGCAGGTGTATCACCCATTGTGATGGATGAACTATTTGATCATATTGTAAAAGTAAAAAAAACTAATGTAGCAATTTTAATGGTCGAACAAAATGCAAAACAAGCATTAAATATTTCTGATAGAGGATATGTTTTGGTAACGGGTGAGAACCGGTATTCTGGCACTGGGAAAGAATTATTAGAAGATCCAAGAGTGAGAAGCTCATTTCTAGGTGGTTAATATGGACTTTGTAAACGCAATTATACTTTTATTAAACTACATTTTTGTTCCAGCTTTAGCATATGGATCCCAACTAGCACTTGGTGCAATTTTTGTAACTTTAATTTATGGAATTTTACGATTTGCAAACTTTGCTACAGGAGACATGATGTCTTTTGGAACAATGTTTGTAATCTTATTCACTTGGTATTTTCAGTCTGTTGGAATTAGTCTTGGAGTTTTTCCCACAGCTCTTTTAGCAATTCCATTTGCTGTTATTTTTATGGTCGGTTACATGTTAATAATAGATAAATTTGTCTTTAAATATTACAGAATAAAAAAAAGTCCCCCTGTACAATTAGCCATGGTAAGCATTGGAGTAATGTTTGTTACCCAAGCAGTGGTCCGTATAATTATCGGCCCGTCTGACAGAAGATTTTTTGATGGAGAAAAATTTTTAATTAAAGCTGGTGAATTTAAAGAAATGACAGGATTAAATGAGGGTCTTGCGATTAAATCTACTCAAGTCATTACAATTATTGTTACATTGATTTTAGTTTCAACTTTGTTTTGGTTTTTAAATAAAACTAAGACAGGAAAAAGTATGAGAGCGTACTCTGATAATGAGGATTTAGCATTGTTATCAGGCATTGATCCAAAAAAAATTGTTATGACAACTTGGGTCATAGCAGGTATTCTTGCTACAATTGGTGGTGCTTTATATGGTTTAGATAAAAGTTTCAAACCATTTACCTATTTTAATAATATGTTACCGATATTTGCAGCAGCTATAGTAGGTGGTATTGGTAATCCATTTGGAGCTTTTCTAGGAGGATATGTAATTGCTTTCTCTGAAATATTGTTAACTTATGCTTATAAAAAATTTTTCATGTATGTTTTACCTGAAAGTATGGAACCAGATGGTCTAATTCAATTGCTTTCTACAGATTACAAATTTGCAGTATCTTTTTCAATATTGGTCATTGTATTACTTTATCGTCCATCAGGTATATTTAAAGGAAAGGTGTTGTGAGAAAAAATTTAAATGTAATTGCTGCATATAGTATAATGATGGGATTAATTATACTTGTGGGTATATTCCAGTCTTGGAATGTTGCTCTATCAATATTTAATCTATGTCTTATTTCAGCAGTGATGACAATGGGTGCCAATATTCAATGGGGTTATGCTGGTCTAATTAACTTTGGTATAATGGGTTTTACAGCTTTAGGTGGATTAGCAGCAGTACTAATTTCAGTAGATCCAGTTCAAGAGGCTTGGAGCGCAGGAGGATATAATATTTTATTTAGTCTTTTTCTTATAATAGCAATGGTATTGGCTGTTAGATATATATTGAAAAATTATAAGAAATCAAAAAACAGAACTTACATTGTAGCTGCTATTATAATTTTAGGAATTATCATCATAAGATTTATTTCAGAGCCTGGAATTGAGGCTATTGAAGATGTAGAGCCAGCAAAGACAGGCTTTCTTGGTGGATTAGGTCTTCCAATTATTTTTTCTTGGGTTGTTGGTGCTTTTTTTGCAGGTGGATTAGCTTTTGTTATAGGAAAAGTGGCCTTAGGATTAAGAGCTGATTACCTAGCTATAGCAACTTTACTGATATCAGAAATTGTAATTGCAATTATAAAACATGAGGATTGGTTAACAAGAGGTGTTAAGAATGTAATTGGATTAAAAAGACCTGCACCCTATGAGGTAAATTTACAACAAACAGATTGGTTTATAAATCTTGTTGAAAAATATAACTCAAATAAATTAAATTTATTTACTGATTTAACTGAAAGACAAGCAGCTTTAAATCAGCTTGTGATCGAAGGATCATCAGTTTTTGTAAAACTTTGTTACTCTGGATTATTTTTAGTCGTAGTAATTATTTTATTAATCTTAACTCAAAAAGCTCTTTATTCTCCTTGGGGAAGAATGATGAGAGCAATTAGAGATAATGAGGAAGCAGCTAATGCGATGGGTAAAAATGTAGTTAAACAACACTTATTAATTTTTGTTTTAGGCTCTGCCATTGTTGGTATTGCAGGTGCAATGTTAGTTACACAAGATGGATTGTTTACTCCAGGAAGTTATAGGCCCTTGAGATATACTTTTTTAATTTGGGTAATGGTTATTGTCGGTGGAAGTGGAAATAACTTTGGTGCAATTCTTGGAGGTTTTGTTGTTTGGTTTTTGTGGATTGAGGCGGCACCAATTGGTCTTTACTTGGTCAATTTAACTACTGCTGGACTAGATGATACACACTTTTTAAAAGTACATTTAATTGAAAGTGTTCCATATTTTAGATTTTTGTTGATGGGAGTAGGTCTTTTGATAATAATGAGATATAGACCAAAAGGTATACTTCCCGAAAAAATAGAAATAAAATAATCTTATGAAATATATAATTTTGGGTGCTGCATTTGCTTGGGCTCTGTATATGGCTGATAAATATTTATTTTTTTAATGCTCAGATGTTTTATAAAAAGAAGTCATGAGTATAGCTGACAAATTAATTAAAAAAATTAAAATTGAAAATAAAAAAGAGCTAGATAAACTTAAAGTTTCTAAAGAAAAAGAAAAATTAGATAATTTGATAACTAATGCTGAGAAAAAAATCTTTAAAAAATTTTTTTTAAAAGATTTTACAAAAATAGGTAATTATCTAATTAAAGGTGATAATTTAAATAGGTATAAACTAGTAATAGATTTTACAAGAGATTGTTATGAAATTGATGATGAACATTATAATAATCACCGTATTGGAGCAAGTGTAATATATAAGCATAGAGATAAGCTAAATAAAAATTCGGATATAAAAAGATTAAAAGAAAATTTGAAAGAAAAAAAGAATTTTGAAATTATTATAAGAAACAATGCTGATTGGAAACATCTTCACGCTCAATCATTTGCTATAAATGAGACAGAAAAAGCTTTAAAGAAAATTATTTTTTATTTTGAAAATGGTTTATATTCGTGGGGAAACAAGGATTAGAATTTATTTTTAAAAAAAACCCCCAACAAGTTAATGCTGGGGGTTTAAATTTTAAGATTAATTATCTTTGTTTTTTAGTTTTAAATTTTCCGCCTTTAACTTCTTGTTCTAAGAAAGAACCTTCAGCTTCACCAACGCTAGTAAAAGTAACTCCAGTTGCACCTTCGTAGTCAACTTTCTTACCTTTAGCTAGTAAATCTAAACCTTTTTTGAGTTCACCTGGGTAAATTTTTGTTCCAGGACCGTTAGCAACATCCATTACATTTTTTGCAATTGATGCTCTGTCAGCTGAGTTACCTGCTTGCATTGCTAATACGATTAAAGCTGCAGCATCGTAAGACTCACCTGTGTATGGACCTGAACTATCGATACCAGCAGCTTTTGCTACACCAGCAAAAACACCAGCTCCTTTTCCAGTTGAACCAGGCATTGAACCAAAAGATTTTCTTAAATCTTTACCAAATGCATCGACTAATGATTGACCTATCATACCATCAGATAAGATAAATCTATCAAATGCTCCAGAATCTAATGAAGCTTGGATAATTCCTTTACCACCTTGGTCAAGATAACCAATTACTGCAACTGCGTCACCACCCGCTGAAGCAAGAGTTGCTACCTCAGATGAGTAGTCTGCTTTTCCATCTTCGTGAGCATTAACAGTAGTTACTTTGATACCATGAGCTTCAACAGCTGCCTTATAAACATCTGCTAAACCTTTTCCATAGTCGTTATTTGTATAAGTAATAGCTACACTTTTAACTTTTCTGTCTTTAGTAATATCAGCTAAGATCTGACCACCTCTAGCATCAGATGGTGCAGTTCTAAAAAAATATCCTTTATCATCAAGTGTCGTTAAACCTGGTGATGTAGCTGACGGTGAAATCATCACTACACCATTAGGCACAGCAACGTTTGAAGCAATTGCTCCAGTCACACCTGAGCAATCAGCACCCATAATGGCTGCTACACCTTGTGAAATAACACCTTCGGCTGCCGCTGTTGCTGCCGCTGAGTCCACACAAGTTGAGTCTGCTCTAACTACAGAAATAGTTTCTCCACCTAATAGAGATCCAGAGTCCGAAGCTTCTTTAAAAGCAAGTTCAGCTGAAGCTGCCATAGCAGGTGTAAGAGATTCAATAGGACCAGTAAATCCTAAAATAATCCCCATTTTAACTTCTGCAAAAACATTTGTTGTAAAAGTAGAAACAAATATAAATGCAGCAATAAATAGTTTTTTCATTATTTCCTCTATTTGTTAACAATTTATAAAAAGTAAATTAAATCTCATTTCAATAGATTTTCAACAAGCAAATTATCTTATTTTATAATATGTTTAATTAATTTAGAGTATCTACATATTGGTTTTAGTATGAAATTAAACAAAATCGAGCCTCAATTTATAAAAAATTCCAATCCTAGAATTGGATTAATTGCTTTGGCAACTGATTTTATGATTGAGAAAGATTTTATTAATGTGATTAAAGATAAAGAAATTGATTTTTTTGTTAATAGAATAGAGTGCTACAATCCTCTTACCAAAGAAAATTTAATAAAGATGTCGGAAAAAGTAACCGAAGTGACAAATAATATTTTACCTAATGAAGATATTGATTGTATAGTTTATGGATGTACATCTGGCACAATCGCAGCTGGGTTTGAGTCAATTGAGAAAAAAGTAAAAGCAGCAAAACCAAATGCAAAATTGACAACACCAAGTTCTGCTACTCTCAAAGCGTTAAAAAGATTAAGTATAAAAAAGATAGCGATATTTACTCCATACAGTAAAATATTGAATGATGATGTTGTAAATTTTTTCACTTCAAATGGATTTGAAGTTACATCAAACTCTTATTTAGATATCAAAGCAGATTATGATATTGGTAAAGTCGAACAAGAATTTTTATATAATTCATTGTCGCAAATCGAGTTGAATGAGGCGGATGCTTTATTTGTTTCTTGTACCGCATTACCAGTTTTAAATATTATTGATAGATTAGAAAAAAAATTAAACATACCGGTTTTGTCAAGTAATCAAGCTCTAATTTGGGACTCTTTAGAAAGTATTGGAAAAAATAAAGCTGTAATAGGTTTTGGAAAGTTATTTAACAAAAATTAGAAATGTCTTTCTCTAAAGAAGAATACAAACAGAGACTTAAAAGGGTTCAAAAAATGATGCAAGATAAAGGCATCGAACTTTTAATTTCACATGACACAAATAATATGAATTACTTAACAGGTTATGATGCATGGTCTTTTTATTATGCTCAATGTGTAATAATTCATGTGAATGCAGAAGAGCCTTTGTGTTTTATAAGAGACCAAGATGCTGGTGGAGCTTATATCAAAACTTATTTAAAAAAAGAAAATGTTATTGTTTACGATGAACATTATATTCACACATGGCCTAAGCATCCATATGATTATTTAGTAAATATTATTAAGGAAAAAAAATGGGAAAAACTTTCAATAGGTTTGGAAATGGATGCGCATTATTTTACAGCTTTTTGTTACGAAAAAATAAAACAAGGCCTACCAAATGCAAAAATAAAAGATTCAGAACGATTAGTAAACTGGGCGAGATTGATAAAATCAAATTCAGAAATTGAGTATATGAAATCTGCTGCAAAAATTTCTGAAATTGGAATGAAAACTGCATTTGAAGTTATTAAGCCAGGAGTAAGACAATGTGATGCTGTAGGTGAAATTCAAAAGGCATTGTTTTATGGAACTCCTGAATTTGGTGGAGAATATTCAAGTATTGCCACTTTATTGCCAACAGGAAAAGGAACTTCAGCATCACATTTAACAGCAACCCAAGATCAGTTTATTGAAGGAGAGGCAACAATAATTGAGTTATCAGGTGTTTATAAAAGATATCATGCGCCAATGGCTAGAACTGTATTGTTAGGAAAGCCTGATCAATTAAAGATTGATACGATGAAAAAAACAATAGAGGCTCTTCAAGCCGGTATAGATGCAACGAAACCAGGCAATACAGTAAATGATGTTGCACAAGCATTCTGGAAAATATTAGATAAATATGGAATAGAAAAGAAATCTAGAACAGGTTATTCAATTGGAATAGGTTATCCACCAGATTGGGGAGAACATACACTCAATATTTACAAAGGTGATATGACACCATTAAAACCAAATATTTGTTTTCATATGATCGCAGTAATGCAGTTTGGAGAATGGGGTGTAGAAGCATCTGAGGCAATAAGAGTTACAGATAAAGGAGCTGAATTATTTTGTAATTTGTCCAAAGAACTTCACGTTAAAAGCTAATTATTAATGGTTGATATTTATTCAGACAAATGTTTTAAATTCACTTTAATTTATGTCAGTAAATAAAGAATTCGTTAAATTTGATAAAGTTGATAAAAGTTATGACGGTAAAGTTTTAGTCGTCAAAGATCTTCAACTAGACATAGCAGAAGGAGAATTCATAACAATGTTGGGACCTTCTGGTTCTGGTAAAACAACTTGTTTAATGATGTTAGCTGGATTTGAAACACCTACTAATGGTGAAATATATTTAGATGGAAATGCTATTTCAAGTATACCCCCACATAAAAGAGGGATTGGAATGGTTTTCCAAAACTACGCTTTGTTTCCACACATGACAGTTTATGAAAACTTGGCATTTCCATTGAGAGTAAGAAAAATTCCAAAGGACGAAGCTGATAAAAAAATTGATAAAGCACTATCTATGGTTTCTCTTCAAGGTTTTGCATCAAGAATGCCAGGTCAATTATCAGGTGGTCAGCAACAACGGGTAGCAGTCGCAAGATCATTAGTATTTGATCCTCAATTAGTTTTGATGGATGAGCCACTAGGTGCTTTAGATAAAAATTTAAGAGAAAGTATGCAATATGAAATAAAACATATTCATGAAAGTATTGGAGTAACAGTTGTTTATGTAACTCATGATCAAAGTGAGGCTTTAACAATGTCAAATCGTATTGCAGTATTTAATGATGGAAAAGTTCAACAACTTTCAAGTCCTGACGAATTATATGAGAAACCAGTCAATTCCTTTGTAGCTGAATTTATTGGTGAGAATAATACTTTTACAGGTGAAGTTTCAGAAATATCTGATCAAAAATGTAAAGTAAAACTTTCAAATGCTGAAATAATGGCAAATCCAATATCTGTAAAATCAAAAGGTGAAAAAACTAAAGTATCTTTGAGGCCTGAAAGAGCCTTAATAAATCCAAAAGATAAAATGGATAATATTCACAATGGTAAGATTGAAGAAGTCATTTATCATGGAGATCATACAAGAGTAAGGATTAATCTCTTAGGTAATCCAGAATTTATTTTAAAAGTTCCAAATAGCTCAGCTAATCTTGATATCAAATTAGGAAATGAAATTAAAATTGGATGGAATAGTGAAGATGCTCGAGCTTTGGACCCAAAATAAACATCTTAGAATTATTATAGAATAAGTAAAAAAGGGCTGTTGACTCTCACTCCTGAAGTTGTTTTAATTTGGTTTATAAAAACGTTTAAACGGAGGAAAAATGAAAAAACTAAGTAAAATATTACTAGCTATTTCTTTTGTACTTTCACTAACTACTTCAGCATTCGCAACAACAGTAACTGCGGTATCATGGGGTGGGGCTTATACTGAGTCTCAAAAGTTAGGTTATGGTGATCCTACTGCTAAAAAACTAGGCATTAACATTGCTTGGGTTGACTATTCAGGTGGTTTATCAGAAATCAAAGCACAAAAAGAAGCCGGTAAAATCACGTGGGATATTATCGACGTGTTTGCAATGGATACTATCACTGGATGTGACGAAGGATTATTTGTTGAATTTGATTTTGACAAAGACTTTCCACCAGCTCCAGATGGAACTCCAGCAAGTAAAGATTTCTTTACTGCAATGCCAAGTAAGTGTGCTGTAGGAAATATTTTATATTCTTGGAACTATGCTTATAACACTAATAATGTTAAAGGTACTCCAAAGACTATCAAAGATTTCTTTAACACAAAGAAATTTCCTGGAAAAAGAGCTATCTACAAAAGCGCTCTAACTAATTTAGAGATTGCTTTAGCTGCAGATGGTATCAAACCAGGTAAAGGCGGAGCAAAAATCTACAAAGCTTTAGAAACAGAAAAAGGTGTTGAAAGAGCAATGAACAAGATCAAAAAACTTTGCACAGATCCACAAGGTGGATGTGTATTTTGGTCAGCAGGTGCTCAACCACCAGAACTGTTAGTATCAGGTGAAGTAGTAATGGCTACTGGTTGGAATGGTAGATTCTTCAATGCTGAAATTGGAGAAGGTGCACCAATCAAACAAGTTTGGGATGGTCAAGGTCTTGACTACGAATATTTCGTACAAGTTAAAGGCGGACCAAACGATGCTAATGGTATGGCTAAAAAAGCTTTAGCTATGATGACTAGTGCAGAGATGTTAGCAGGAAGTGCTAAATATATTGCATATGCTCCTTGGAGAAAATCTTCAATTAGTATTATGGAAAAAGGTGAGCCTTGGTATAAAGATGGTAAGACTAACATGGTACCACAAATGCCAACTGCACCAGCTAACACTAAAAACTACTTCCTAGTAGATCCAATTTTCTGGGCTGACAATGGTACAGAGCTTGGAGAAAAATGGGAAGCTATGAAAGCTGGTCTATAATTTAAGTTTTATTAAACTTAATTATATATTATAATTTAAGGGCGGTTATTTATAACCGCCCTTTTTATTTATGAGCTCAGAAACAAAACAAATTTTAACAACAGACGGTATACCTTTAGAGGTTAGTCTTAAAAAAGCTGAGAGAAAAAACAAGATTAAAGCTTTCTTGCTTGTTGCTCCTTTATTATTTTTCTTAATTATCACTTATGTCTTTCCGATAGGTGACATGTTGTTCAGAAGTGTTGATGATAAAATGGTAACACAAATGCTTCCGAAGACTTTTAAAGCAATGGAAACCTGGGATGGTCAAGAGTTACCTGACGAAGAGGTTTTTGCAGCTTTTCATGAAGATTTTATAAAATTAGTTGAAGATAAACGTGAAGGTAAATTATCTACTCAGTTAAATTACACAAAGAATGGATTTAAAAGTATTATTAAAAAATTAAGAAGAAAATCAAAAACATTTGAGGAGGGAAACTATAAGGAACAAATAATGTCAGTGCACAAAAGATGGGCTGATGTTGAATACTGGAGAGCAATTAAGAGAAGAGCCCCTGAATTTACAAGTCAAAAATATCTAAAAGGAATGGATATGTATGTAAATGAAGAAGGGAAGATAGTAAGTGTTGAGGAAGATAGAAGAATACATAGAGTATTATGGTTAAGAACTCTAGAAATTGCGTTTTTTGTAACAGTCTTTTGTTTCTTAATGGCTTATCCAATAGCTCATTTATTAGCTACTTTACCTATGAAGTATAGTAACTTATTAATGATCTGCGTACTGTTGCCGTTCTGGACTTCATTACTTGTAAGAACCGCTAGCTGGATGATTCTGTTGCAACAACAAGGGATCGTAAATGATTTCTTTGTTGGGATAGGATTAGTCGCTGACGATAATAGACCTGAGATGATGTACAATAAGACCGGAAGTTATGTTGCAATGACTCAAATATTGCTGCCATTTATGGTGCTACCGTTATATAGCGTAATGAAAACTATTTCACCGAGCTTAATGAGAGCTGGAAAGTCACTTGGCGGGACACCATTTGTAGCATTTTGGAAGGTTTATTTCCCTTTAACAATCCCTGGAATAGGTGCAGGTTGCTTATTAGTATTCATTTTAGCAATAGGTTATTACATTACGCCAGCCTTAGTTGGTGGTGCATCGGGAACTTTGATTAGTAACCAGATTGCCTTCCATATGAAAAGCACGCTAGATTGGAGTTTTGCATCTGCAATGGGATTAATGCTATTGAGTGGAGTATTAGTGATTTATTGGCTTTATAACAAAATAGTTGGAATAGATAATATTAAATTAGGATAATTAGATGGCATTACCAAAATATACCGAACCGCATTATAGAATTTGGCATTATATTTATTTGACAATTTGTGCTGCTGTTTTCTTTTTTTTAATTGCTCCTTTATTTGTAATCTTTCCATTATCTTTTAATGCTGAGGAATTTTTAAGTTTCTCTGATGGAATGAAAAGTCTTGATCCAGATGCCTTTTCTTTAAGATGGTATAAAGATATGATCTATGGGACCAAAAATCCTTGGGGATTAGCTGCAAAGAACAGTTTTATAATCGCAATTTTTGCGACCATTGGTTCAGTGATACTGGGAACAGTCGCGGCTTTAGGTTTAAGCAGTAGACATATGCCTTACAAAGGTTTGATAATGGCTGTTTTAATCTCTCCAATGATCGTACCTTTAATTATTTCAGGTGTTGCAATATTTTTTTTCATGGCAAAAGCTGGTTTGGCAGCTACCCATACTGGTATTGTTCTTGCTCATATAATTTTGGGAACACCATTTGTTGTTATTACAGTAACTGCTACTCTTTCGGGATTTGATCACAGTGTAACAAGAGCTGCTGCAAGTTTAGGGAGTGATCCAGTAAATACTTTCATGAAAATTACTTTACCACTTATTTTGCCAGGAGTTATTTCAGGTGGATTATTTGCATTTGTGACTTCATTCGATGAAGTTGTTGTTGTTTTATTTTTAGCAGGATTAGAAAATACAACCATTCCTATTCAAATGTGGACAGGTTTAAGAGAACAATTAAGTCCAACAATTCTAGCTGTTGCGACTTGTTTAATTATACTATCAACATTAATATTAGTAACTGCTGAGCTTTTGAGAAGACGATCAGAGAGGCTTAGAGGAATTAATCGATAGTAAAATAATCAAATGAAAATTAAGAATGTAGTAGTTATTGGATCAGGTACAATGGGTAGCGGTATAGCAGCTCACTTGTGCAATGCTAATATCCCTGTCACACTTTTAGATTTAAAAACAGAAATAAGTCAAAATGCTAGAGAACGAATTCATAAATCAAGACCACCTTTATTAATAGATAAAACAAAAATTAATAATATTAAAGTTGGAAATATATCTGATGATTTTGATGTAGTTAAAAATGCCGATTGGATTGTTGAAGCAGTGGTTGAGAGAATTGATATAAAACATCAAATTTACGACAAAATTTTCAAAAGCAGAAAAGATGGTGCTATAGTTTCATCAAACACTTCCTCAATCCCGATTAAAGTTTTATCTCAAAATTTAAATAAAGACCAAAAAAAAGATTTTTGTATCACTCATTTTTTTAATCCTGTTAGATACATGGGTCTTCTAGAAATAGTTAAGAATGAAGACAATGATTTAACTAAGATAAATCAATTAAAAGAATTTTGTGAAGTTGAGTTAGGTAAAGGAGCAATAGTGTGTAATGATACACCTGGTTTTTTGGGAAATAGAGTAGGTGTTTACGCAATGCAAATTGCAATGACCGAAGCATTTAAGATGAAACTTTCTGTTGAGGAAGCAGATGCAATCTTTGGAAGACCTATGGGTATACCTAAAACAGGGGTTTTTGGATTATATGATTTGATTGGAATAGATTTAATGGCAGATGTTTTAAAAAGTTTTATCAAAGAACTTCCAGAATCAGATGAGTTCCATGAAGTTGCTAAAGAGATTCCTTTAGTAAAAAAATTGATTGAAACTGGATATACGGGGAGAAAAGGCAAAGGTGGCTTCTACAGAATTAAGAAGACTGATAGTGGAAAAATTATGGAAGCAATAAATCTTGAAACTGGAGAGTATTCAACAAGTCAAAAAATAGATATTAAGTCTGATAAAGTAGATTTAAAGGCTCTAATTAATAGGAAAGATAAGTATGGAGACTATGCTTGGTCAGTACTATCCAAGATAATAAAATATGCTTCATCACTAGTTCCTGGAATTACTAAAGAATTTAATGACATAGACGAAGCTATGAGACTTGGATTTAATTGGGCAAAAGGACCTTTTGAGATGTTAGAGGAAATTGGTGTTAAAAATTTCTTTAACAAAGTTGATGAATATAAAGGTAATAACTTTTTAGAAAATTTATCTAATTCTAAAGATGAAAATTTTTATGGTGAAAGACAAAAATATACATCAATTGAAACTTTAGGTAAGATTAAGAAAACTGCCTCAAGTATTGATGGCAATAACTCAGCTTCAATTTATAGATTTAATGATTTTAATATTGTTGAGTTCACGACTAAAGCTAATGCGCTAGATTATGATTCAATGGATGCACTTAAGAAAGCAACCGATAAACCTTTAATAATAATAAATGAAAGTATGCAATTTTCTGCTGGTGTGAACCTGACTTATACAATGGAGTTTGCAAAGAAGAATGATTTTAAATCTATAGAAAAATTTATTAAATATTTTCAAGAAACTTGTAAACATCTAAAGTACTCTAAATATCCAGTTATATCTGCTCCATCAGGCTTAACTTTAGGAGGAGGTTTTGAAGTTTTAGTACAAAGTAATTTCGTAGCCTCGCATACTAATATTGTAATCGGATTAGTAGAAACTATTGTAGGATTAATTCCTGCAGGAGGTGGATGTAAAGAAATGCTAGCTAGATGGTTAAATACTGATGAGGCTAAAAAGGATCCTAAATATGCACCTCTTAAAGTTTTTGATATAATTGGCTATGGTAGAACAGCCACATCTCCAGTAGAGGCAGAACCCTTGAAATATTTGTTACCTGAAAATAAGAAAATCATGAATAGGAACAGTTTACTTGAAATATCAAAAAAAATCTTAAGTGAAAACAAGGACTTTAAAGCACCTAATGAGCTTACATTTAATTTACCTGGTAAAGTGGTTATAGAAGATATGAATAAAATCTTAGAAAAACTTTATAATGATAAAGTTATATTAGATCATGGATTAACAGTAGCAAAAGAATTAGCTCATGTATTAAGTGGTGGTGAGACTACGAGTGATAAAACTCTTTCAGAAGATGACTTGTTCAAATTAGAGCTTGATGCCTTTATGAGATTAATTGAAACTAAAGAAACTCAAGATAGAATTAAACATACTCTTGCAACTGGAAAACCTTTAGTCAATTAAATAACTTTAGAGAATTTATAAAGTCAGGTCTTAAAACATATTCAGATTTATCTAAGTGTTTAATTTTTTCTAAAGCTTCTAAGCCAAATATTACTTTACCAATAGGAGTGTATTCACCTTCATACAAAGGTTCATCCTGAAGAATTATAAAAAATTGACTATCTTCAGTATTGTATCTTAAAGATCGAGCTAATCCTACACTTCCTTTAGTGTAGTTAAAATTTTTATCAATTTCAGATTTGATTGTACCTAGACCAGATTTTCCAGTCCCAATTTTTCCATAATCAATGTTACCTTTTTTTCCAAATTCTAAATCACCAGCTTGTACAAGTTTATCTTTAATAACTCTGTGAAATGCCACATCATCATAGGCATTCAATTCAACTAACGTTTTAAATCTTTCTACTCCATTAGGTGAAATGTCTGGATATAATTCTATAATTACATTTCCACATTCGACGTTTAGAATTGCTATATTATTTGGATTATCAAAATTAATCTTATTTGGGTCATAATTCTTAACAAATAAACATTTATTTTTTAGTAAAATAAAAGAGGTAATTGAAAATAAAAATAAAATTATAACAAATAAAAATATTATTTTTTCAGATTTTGATGCTTTTATCTTTTCAATCATAAGATAAAATTTTCATCAATTTTTAAGAGCCCTTTTTTGATGAACTCTATTTTTTTTTTAAGAATAGGATCAATTACTTCAGGTAAATTCCCATGCATTAAATGAGAAAATACCTCAGCCATATCTTCAGATGCTGTTGAACGTGAGTATTCAGTAATAAACCCGTCTGGTTTAGAATATGTATCTAACCCTATTTTTTTTGTACATATCGAACATTTTGCGTAATTAAATTCTTTAGGATTAAAACTGGACCAAATTTTTTCATTGAATACATCTTTGTAACTATCATTTATTATGTGAAAAACTTCATGATGTAATACTCTTTCAAAATACTCCTGATTAAACTTTATATCTACAATTAAAGTTTTCATTACATTATCAGGTATTCCAGCAGTGTTGATACCTGAGATTGATAAGTCTTCACACATAACAATGTATTTTAAATTTATTTTTCTTAAAAAGTTTTGGGAATATCTATTAAGATTTTTTTCAATGATCTTATATTTTTTATCTAGATCTTGTTTTGATGATTTAAAACAGTTGATATTATTATCAATACCTATTGTAAATGCCTGTTTAGCATTTAAGTATCTTAATTTATTTTCAGTTTTAATATTATAGATTTCTAGATTTGGAATCTTTATTAATTGATAAATTGTATCCGCTTGTGTAGGAGAAATTAAAAATAAACACAATAAAATGAACTTAAATAATTTCATAATTAGTATTATTGAAGATATTCCAATTTGTTAGAATGTGATAGAGTTTTTGTGATGAAAAAAAAAAGTAATAAAGAGCCTGTTCAACCAGTAAGTGGAACAAAGGTACCGAGATTTGCAGGGCCCTCAACTTTTGCTAGACTACCAGAGTTAAGAGATGTTGAGTATTGTGATGTTGCTATCGTTGGAATACCTTTTGATGCAGGTACAAGTTATAGACCTGGAGCAAGATTTGGTCCACAAAGTATTAGACAAGCGTCAAGACATTTAAGAACAAATTATCATCCTAGTTATGATGTCGAACCCTTTAAGGTTCAGCAAGTTGCTGATGCTGGAGATATTGCCTGTAATCCATTCAATATAAATGAAGCGATTAAACAAATAGAAGAGGGAGCTACAGATTTGTTGAAAAAGACAGGTGGAATTATAAGTTTAGGTGGAGATCATACTATTGCTTTTCCTTTACTAAAAGCTGTCAACAAAATTAACAATGGTCCAGTTGCACTAGTTCATTTTGATGCGCATTTAGATACTTGGGATACCTACTTTGGTGCACCATACACACATGGGACTCCTTTTAGAAGAGCTAGAGAAGAAAATTTATTTTTAGACGACTCTTCGATGCATGTTGGAATAAGAGGTCCCCTATATAGCAGGAATGATATTAAAAATGATGAAAGTTTTGGTTTTAAAATAATACACTGTGATGAATTTCAAACTGAGGGGACTGATAAAATTGCTGAAAGAATTAAAAAAAGAGTAGGGAACAATCCATTGTACTTATCAATTGATATTGATGTTTTAGATCCTGCATTTGCACCAGGCACTGGGACACCAGAAATAGCTGGTATGACTACAAGAGAAATGGTTAATGTGATTAGAGGTTTGTCTGGGATGAATTTAATTTCTGCTGATGTTGTTGAAGTATCACCTGCTTATGACCACGCTGAAGTGACCTCACTTGCAGCTGCAACGATTGTTTATGAATTAACAAATTTGTTTGCAAAAAAATAAAGAAAGGTTAGGAGTCTGTTATGGAAAATAAAAAAAATTTTTATATCAATGGAAAATGGATTACTCCTAAAAGTAAAGAGGAAATTAAAGTAATTGATCCTGCTACTGAAGAAAACTGCGCTGTAATAACTTTAGGTAATAAAGACGATGTTAATGATGCAGTGAGTGCTGCAAAAAAAGCCTATAGTTCTTGGGCATTTTCAACAAAAGAGGAAAGAATAAGATTATTAGAAAAACTTTATGAAAATTATAAAAAAAGATGGGCAGATATTGCAAGTGCAATTACAACTGAAATGGGTGCTCCGAAAGATTTTGCAACAAAACTTCAAGCTGGCACAGGTGCAGCACATTTAAAATCGTTTATAAGATATTTAAAAAATTTTGAATTTGAAAAACCTCTAGGAGAACATGCACCTAATCAAAGACTCATATATGAACCAAAAGGTATTTGTGCACTAATTACTCCATGGAATTGGCCGATGAACCAGGTTTGTTTAAAAGTAATGCCAGCAATTGCATCTGGATGTACTATGGTTTTAAAACCCTCTGAATTAGCACCATTATCATCAATGATACTTGCTGAGCTTATAGACGAGACAAAATTTCCAGCAGGTGTATTTAATTTGATTAATGGTGACGGAGCAACAACAGGTGACTCCCTAACGAGTCACCCTGACATTAATATGATCTCATTTACAGGATCAACTAGAGCAGGAGCATTAATTTCTCAAAATGCTGCAAAAGATTTCAAAAGAGTGAGTTTAGAACTCGGTGGAAAAGGTGCAAATATAATATTTAAAGATGCCGATCCAGAAGCAATAGAAAGAGGTGCTTTAAGATGTTTTAGAAATTCAGGTCAGTCATGTAATGCACCAACAAGAATGTTGGTTGAAAAATCAATGTACAATGATGCTGTCGAAAGACTGAAAAAGTACACAGAAAATTTTGAGGTTGGTGATCCAAAAAAAGAGGGAGAACATATAGGCCCTGTCATTTCTGAAACACAATACAATAAGATTCAAACTTTAATTAAAAAAGGTATAGATGAGGGCGCCAAGTTAGTAGCTGGGGGACCAGGTAAACCAGAAGGGTTTGATAAAGGTTACTTTGTAAAACCTACTGTCTTTGCTGATGTAAATAATAATATGGAAATAGCTAGAACAGAAATTTTTGGACCTGTTTTGTCTGTAATGCCATTTGAAACTGAAGAGGAGGCAATCAAGATTGCAAATGATACTCCATATGGATTAACGAATTATATTCAGACTACTGATAAGGAAAAAGTAAAGAGAGTTGCTAGAAAACTTAGATCAGGGATGGTTGATGTGAATGGAGCTGGTATTGCCGTTGATGCACCGTTCGGTGGATTTAAACACTCAGGTATTGGAAGAGAAGCTGGCGAACACGGTCTTGAGGAGTTTTTAGAAGTTAAATCTGTGGGTGGTTGGAGTTAATTCAAAGAGGATTTTTTCTTAATTCCATCAAGAAATTTTAAACATTTTTTAATTTCATTTAACTCAATGAACTCATCGACTTTGTGTGCCTGTTCAATAGATCCTGGACCACAAACTACTGTGCTAATACCAATTTCTTGAAATAATCCCGCTTCTGTTCCAAACGACACTACTTCTCTAGAGTTATCACCAGTTAAACTTGAAACTAATTCACATGCCTCTGAATTTTTAACACGATCAAAACCCGTTACTTCACCAATAATTTTTTTTGTTATTTTAGAGTTTGGAAAAATTTTTTTCATCTCTGGCAATAAAATCTCGTTAGCATACTTATCTATTTGTTCATTTAAAAATATTCCGTCTTCTTTAACTACTGGTCTTGTCTCCCATTCAATACGACATTTATCTGCAATTACATTATGTGCTATTCCACCAAATATACCTCCAATCTGTAAGGTTGAAAAAGGTGGATCAAAAATTGAGTCTTTTGGTTCTCTTTTTTTTAATTCTTCTCTAAGTTCTATTAGTTTATTTGCATATTTTGTTGCAAATTCTACTGCACTTACTCCTTTATGAGGCATAGAACTATGTCCAGCTAATCCCTCAAAATATGTAGTGTATTCGTAACAACCTTTGTGAGCATCTATAATTTTCATTTTAGTTGGTTCCCCAACTATACAAATACCATCTTGAATTTTTCTTTTTTTCAGTTCATTAATTAAAATTGGAGCTCCTAAACAAGCAGTTTCTTCATCAAAAGTAAATGAGAAGTGAATATCTCTATTAAGTTCAGTTTTTGAAAAAATTGGAGCAAATGCCAAAGCACATGCAATGAAACCTTTCATATCGCATGATCCCCTTCCATAAAGTTTGTCACCTTTTATTGTTGCCTTGAAAGGGTCAGTACTCCAACTCTTTGAAACTGGCACTGTATCAGTATGACCTGATAAAATTATTGGTTTAATACCATTCAATTTTTTTGCTTTTATTGTAGCGAATAAATTAACTCTTTTTTTTTCATCATCAAATGTCTTGAATGATGATGCGCCTAATTTATTTAAATATTCCTCACAGTAATTTATTAAATCACTATTATCTTCTCCAGAAATAGTTCTAAAGCCAATCAAATCTGATAATATTTTGATAGAATTATCGTATAATTTATCTAAATTTACTTCTGTACTCATTAGTAATAATTAATATAAATACCTCAATTATGAAAGATCAAATAACTTACGACATATTTGAAAAAATAGACATAAGACTAGGAACTGTACTTTCTGTAAGAAAAAATGAAAAGGCCAGAAAACCTTCTTTGGTAGTTGAAGTTGATTTTGGAAAAGATATTGGTGTTAAAACATCATCTGCACAGATAACACATTTTTATAACGAGGAAAATTTAGTAGGCAAACAAGTTATTGGTATTTGTAATTTTCCTGAAAAAAATATTGCAGGTATTAAGTCTCAATTTTTACTTTTAGGTTCTATAGACAACGATGGAAAAGTAACATTGGTCCATCCTTCACAAAAAGCAGAAAATGGTTTGCCTATAGCATAAATATGCATCCAGAAATATTTTCAATTGCTTTATTTTGGTTTGTAGCTGCTTACACCCCTGGACCAAATAACGTAGTTGCCTCATATTCAGGATTTAATTTTGGAATTACTAAAACACTCCCACATATTCTTGGAGTGACATTAGGATTTACCTCATTAGTACTTTTTTTATCGATAGGTTTAATTAATTTTTTTAAATTATTTCCAATAGTACAAATTGTTATAAAATATCTTGGAACCTTGTTTTTACTTTATCTTGCATATAAAATTGCATTTTCAAGTGCTTCAAGTGAAATAAAAAAAGAAAATCCAGTAAAGTTTATAGAAACATTTCTATTTCAATACCTAAATCCAAAAGGAGTATCAGTAGCTATTATAGTTGTTTCTAATTATGTAGAACTAGGGTCAAATTATATAAATTATGCGACTCAAGTTGTTGTGCTTGCATTTTTATTCTCGTCAACCAGCATCACATTATGGACTTTTATAGGTAAATTTTTAAGGAAATTTGCGACAAATGAGAAATTTATTAAGTACTTTAATTATGCTATGTCAGTGCTTCTTCTTTTGAGCATAATTACATTTTATATATAAACTATGAAACCAGGAACAAAAAATTCTTATAAATCATTATCAGAAATTTTAATAAATAATAGAAAATTCAAAATTTTTTCTTTATCAAAAGCTGAAGATAATGGTTTGACTGGTATTTCAAAATTACCAAAATCACTTAAAGTGCTCTTAGAAAATCTTTTAAGATATGAAGATGATTTAACAGTTAATAAAACTCAAATCGAAGCTATAAAAAATTGGCTTAAAGAAAAAAAATCTAAAAAAGAAATAGCGTATAGGCCAGCTCGAGTCCTACTTCAAGATTATACAGGAATACCAGCAGTTGCGGATTTAGCTGCAATGCGTGAAGCTGTTAAAGAAAAAAATAAAGATCCGAATACTATCAATCCTCTTTCAACTGTTGATCTTGTAATCGATCACTCAGTTCAAGTAGATCAATCAGCTAAATCAGACTCTTTCGATAAGAATGTAGAAATTGAGTTTAATAGAAATGGTGAAAGATACTCTTTTTTAAAATGGGGACAACAAGCATTTGATAATTTCAGAATTGTTCCTCCAGGCACAGGAATTTGTCACCAAGTGAATTTAGAATATCTATCTAAAGTAGTTTGGACAGCAGAATATAAAAATGAGAATTATTTATTCCCTGATACACTTGTTGGTACTGACAGTCATACCACGATGGTTAATGGTTTATCAGTTTTAGGTTGGGGTGTTGGAGGTATTGAAGCTGAAGCTGGTATGTTAGGTCAACCAATATCAATGTTGATCCCTGAAGTAATAGGTTTTGAAGTCAAAAATAAGTTGCCAGAAGGCACTACAGCCACAGACTTAGTTTTGACAATTGTAAAAATGTTAAGAGATAAAGGAGTAGTGGGTAAATTTGTAGAATTTTATGGCGAAGGATTGAAGAATTTAACTTTAGCTGATCGAGCGACAATTGCAAACATGGCTCCAGAATATGGTGCCACTTGTGGTTTCTTTCCAATAGATGATGAAACATTAAAATATTTAAAATTTTCAGGAAGAGATAAAGAAACAGTTAAAATAGTTGAAGATTATGCTAAAGCACAAGGTTTATGGGCTAGTGATGAAATTGAGTTCACGGATACCTTAACATTAGATATGTCTACAATTGTGCCCACAATCTCTGGACCAAAAAGACCTCAAGATAAAGTTTTATTAACAGATGCGTCTAAAAGTTTTAATAAAAGCTTTAAAGAAATTACAAAAAAAGAAAATTTTTCCATATCTAAAGTACCCAACTCAGATTTTGAAATTAAAGATGGTTCGATTTTAATTGCTGCCATTACTTCTTGTACAAATACATCTAACCCAAATGTTTTGATTGGTGCTGGTTTACTTGCTAAAAAAGCTGTTGAATTAGATTTAAAAGTCAAACCATGGGTTAAAACTTCATTAGCGCCTGGATCTCAAGTAGTGACAGATTACTTAGAGAAAGCAGGATTAAATATTTATTTAGATAAACTTGGATTCAATCTTGTAGGTTATGGTTGCACAACATGTATTGGAAACTCTGGTCCACTAGCTGATAATATTATTGAGGCTATTCAAAAAGAAAATATTTATGGTGTATCAGTTTTATCAGGAAATAGAAACTTTGAGGGTCGTATTTCACCACATATTAAAGCGAACTATTTAGCATCACCACCTTTAGTTGTAGCCTACGCTTTAGCAGGTCATATGGAATTTGATTTGTTAAAAGACTCATTTGGAAAAGATAAAAAAGGTAATGATATTTTTTTAAAAGATATTTGGCCTTCTAATAAAGAAATAGAGGAAACTTTAAAAATATCTTTAAATGCTGATATGTTTGTTAAAAGATACTCTAACGTTTCTGAGGGACCAAAACAATGGCAAGAAATCAAAACGGAGAAAAGCAGTATTTATAATTGGGATGAAAATTCTACTTATGTAAAAAAACCACCTTTTTTTGATAATTTAACAGATGAGCCTGAGGGATTTAAGAAAATTGAAAATGCGCGACCATTATTAATTTTAGGAGATATGGTGACAACTGATCATATATCTCCAGCAGGAAATATTCAGAAAGAAAGTCCTACAGGTGAGTACTTTATGAAACATCAAATATTACCTAAAGATTATAACTCTTATGGTTCAAGACGAGGAAATCATGAAGTTATGATGAGAGGTACATTTGCAAATATTAGAATAAGAAATGAAATGGTACCTGGAACAGAGGGCGGTTTTACAAAATTATACCCAGAGGAAAAAGTAATGCCTATTTATGATGCTGTTGTTGAATATAAAAAAAGAGGGACTGACCTAGTTGTAATTGGCGGTAAAGAATATGGAACAGGTTCATCTAGAGATTGGGCAGCTAAAGGAACTAAGTTATTAGGAGTTAAGGCTGTTATAGCTGAAAGTTTTGAAAGAATCCACAGATCGAATCTAATTGGTATGGGTATTCTTCCTTTACAGTTTACTAATAATGTTAATAGAAAAAACTTAAAACTAATCGGTTCAGAACTTATTACAGTTGAAGGAATCGTTAAGGGAATTGAACCATCAGATAAAATTATTGTAGAAATTAAATATGTTTCAGGAGAGATTAAAAAAATTGAAACATTATGTAGGATAGATACAAAAAATGAATTAGAATACTATAAAAATGGAGGTATCCTCCAATATGTTTTAAGAAATATGATCTGATTATGGATGATGAAATTACAATAATTAACACAAAATCAAGAAATGAAAAAATAAAACAATTTTTCTTAGAAAATAAAAAAAAATTATTATCTATAATTGTTGTCTCTATTTTAGGTTTAATTTTTTTTTACTCTTTTCAAATATTTAAAGATAATAAAAGAAAATTTGTAGCAGACAAATATTATACAACTATAATTGAATATAATAATGTTAACAAAAAAAAAACTTTACAAAATTTAAAAGAAATAATAAATTTTAAAGATAGTACTTACTCACCCTTAGCCCTTTATTTTATAATAGATAACGACTTAGAGAATAATAAAGATGTAATTAATGATTTATTTAATGTTTTGATAGATAAAACATCATTAGAATTGGAAATTAAGAATCTTATTATTTATAAAAAAGGTCTTTTTTTTGCTGATCATGTTAATGAGAGTCAAATACTAAACATTTTAAATCCTGTTATCAATTCGCAAAGTGTTTGGAGGTCTCATGTATTGTATTTATTAGCAGAATATTTTTATTCAAAAAATGAAAAACAAAAGTCTAAAGAGTTTTATAATCAAATACTTTTAACAGAGAATGCCAATCAAGATTTAGTTAAGGAAGCACAAAAAAGACTTAATAGAGATTTAGGTGAATAATATTTTAAAATTATTATTGCTTCTTTTTTTTATTTCAGGATGTTCACTTAAAGATACAACTGGATTTTGGACAAATGAGAACGAAATAAGAAAAGTCGAGTCAAATTTTAAACCTTTATTCAAAAATGAAGAGAGATTATTAAAGGAATTTAATAAAGACTTTAAAATAAAATTAGATGCATCATTATTAAAAAATGATAATTCGATGAATTTAAATAATAATGATGGATACACAAGATACAAAGGTAATTTAAAAAAAATTTCTAAATATAATTTTTCCAAAATTAAAGATTACAATAAACTAGAGCCTGATTTAATTTTTCATGATGATGGAATTATTTTCTTTGATAATAGCGGAAATATTTTAAATTTTGACAACAACTCAAAATTAATTTGGAAAAAAAATATTTATTTAAAAAATGAGAAAAAAATTAAACCGTTATTATCAATGCAAAATGATAAAAATTATTTGATAATCGCAGACAATTTATCTAGATATTATGCCTTAAATATTAAAAATGGTAAAATTTTATGGTCAAAAAGCCATCAATCACCATTTAATTCTCAAATTAAAATTTACAAAGATAAATTTTTTATTTTAGATTTAAATAATAATTTAATTTGTTTTTCCTTGAAAGATGGCAGTAAAATTTGGAATTTTAACACTGAGAAACCTTTTATCAATCCATTAAAAAAACTTTCAATAGTCATAGAAAATAATTTGGTAATATTTAATAATTCTTTGGGGGATATTACTGCAGTCAATATTGAAAGTGGTGCATTAGAGTGGCAAATATCAACATATAATTCAAATGATTTAAACGAGATGATAAGTTTAAAAACATCTAATTTGATAATTGATGAAAATAAAATTTTTTTTTCAAATAATAAAAATGCCTTTTATTCAGTAGATTTAAACACAGGAAATATTTATTGGAAACAAAACATAAGCTCTTCTGTTAAGCCTACAGTAATTGGAGATCTATTATTTACAATATCTGATAATGGATATTTATTTTTAATTGATAAAGATAGAGGAAATATTGTTAGGATTAATGATATATTTAAAAATTTTAAACCAAAGGAAAAAAAGAATTTAGTGCCCACAGGTTTTATCTTAGATACTAATAATCTTTATGTATCAACCAATTTTGGAAAATTGTTAATCGTAAATATTGAAAATGCATCAACTAAAGAAATTTTAAATATTGGCAAAGGCAAACTTTCAAGACCCTTTGTAAAAAACCAAAACTTATTTTTAATTAAAGACAACGCAATAATAAAATTAAATTAATGTTTCTTAAATTTTTAGAAAAAATAGGTAGAAAAAAAATTGTTTTAGATAGAGGACCATCACATCCTAAGTATAATGAAGCTAAACCATGGATGAATAGATATTATGTTCTATTAAGACATAGACCCAAATGGTTTCCATTCAATATCTTAATCCACGAAATGTTGGCTGATGATCATGGTGAAGGGGTTCATAATCACACATTTCCATACATAACTATAATAATAAGAGGAGGATATTGGGAAACATTAAGCACAGGAAAGTTTTGGAGACCTCCTGGCTATATTGGTTTTAGATCCGCAAACAATTTACATAGAGTAGATTTAAAACCTGGCACTAAACCTTTGACATTATTTATATCTGGCCCATTTGGATTAAGAAGGGGACCAAGATCAGAATATGGGATTGATTTTAAAACAAAAAAAAATTGATGTTTAAAAAACTTGAAGAAAAATTTAGACTTCATTGTAATGCAAGAAACTTAGAATTAAATCCAAATCAGATTTTCGTAATTAAAAAATTAGAAAATTATTATAAAGATAATTTTCGATCTTCTATTTTTAGTTTTTTTTCAAAAGAAGTTTCAAAAAAAAGCTTTTATCTTTGTGGAGAGGTAGGTGTTGGAAAAACTATGATACTAAATTTTTTTTTCAATCTTTTAGATCAAAAAAAACAACGACTTCATTTTAATGAATTTATGTTAAATTTTCATAACTTTGTACATGAAAACAAAAATAAGAATGAAGAAAACGTAGTAAGTATTTTTGTTAAAGATTTGAAATCTAAATTTTCCTTGATTTTTTTGGATGAGTTTCAAGTAACAAATATTGTAGATGCTATGATATTAGGTAAATTGTTTCAGGAGATATTTAGTCAAAATATAAAAGTTATTGTGACGTCTAATACAAAAATATCTGAATTATATAAAGATGGACTTCAAAGAGATCAATTTAAACCTTTTATTGATATCATGTTGGAAAAATCCATAGAACATGAACTCATAATTGATGATGATTATAGAAAAACAAAAGAAAATCAAAAACAAAGATATTTTTATCCATTAAATCAAGAGACTAATTTTAAGATAAACAAATTTTCTAGAACAATTACTAAAAATAAAAAATTATCATCAGAAATTTTGAATATAAAAGGAAGAAATTTTGAGATTAAAAACTTTTACGAGGGAATATCTAGGTTTGATTTTGATGATTTATGTGACCAAAATCTGGGATCAGAAGATTATTTGAAAATTGCTGAGAATTCTAATTTTATGATAATTGAAAAAATTCCAGAATTTAATGAAATTAACTCAAATCAACAACAAAGATTTATAACATTAATTGACATTATATATGACAAAAATGTTCCATTAGCAGTAACTGCTAAAAATAGTCTAAAAAAATTTACTACTTCTAAATCATTAGAGGAACCATTTAAACGAACAATTAGTCGTTTATACGAATTAACATCAATGGATTTTAAAATATGAAGCAAGAATTTTATAATTTACAAATAAATACAGAGGGCCAAAAATTATATGAATTTACAGATCAAACTATTCAATGGATAGAAAAAAATAATTTTAAGAATGGAATTTTGAATTTGAGTATTCAACATACAAGTGCTTCAATAATTATTCAGGAAAATGCTGACCCAGATGTTCAAACTGATTTGATTAATTATTTTGATAAATTAGTCCCAATGAATAATAAGTTATATATTCATACCACTGAGGGAAAAGATGATATGCCAGCTCATATAAAATCAGCCTTAACTAATAATCAAATTTCTTTGAGTATAAAAAATAGTAAATTGTTACTTGGAACGTGGCAGGGCATATATCTCTTTGAACATAGACTTAACCCACAAAAAAGAATTATTATTCATCACTTTTTAGGAGAGACTTAATTTTTTTTTAAAATTTGAAAAGCTTTTAGCGCGGCAACTCGTGCTTGTTCATGTATTACTATTGGTTTAGGATAACTCTTTCCTATAATTGTTTTTATTGCCTCTTGATATTTTATTTCCATTTCCCAAGGTTTGTGAATAAATTTTTTTGGAACTTTTTCTAATTCTGGGACCCATTTTTTTACATAAATTCCGTCTTTATCAAACTTTTCTCCCTGAAGAATAGGATTAAAAATTCTGAAGTATGGCGCAGCATCAGCTCCACAACCTGCAACCCACTGCCATTGCGCAACATTATTGGCTTTATTAAAGTCAAGTAAGCAATTTCTAAAATGTTTTTCTCCTTCGGTCCAATTTATCCTTAAATGTTTTACTAAAAAGGATCCAACTACCATTCTTATTCTATTATGCATCCACCCAGTTTCATAAAGTTCTCTCATTCCAGCATCAACAATTGGATAGCCAGTCATTCCAGATTTCCATGCTTTTAAAAATTTTTCACTTTTAACCCAAGGAAATTTGTCAAATTCTTTTCTATAATTCCCTTTTAAAAATTCTGGAAAATAATTAATTAAGCTGTGTGAAAATTCTCGCCACCCTAACTCATTAATATATTTTCTATAACCAATTCCTTTTGATTTGATTTCACTACATTTTTTCCAAATTGTATTAACGTGAATTTGTCCATGTTTTATATATGGTGATAGTTTTGATGTACCTTCAATTGAAGGATAGTCCCTTGTGGTGCCATAATCTTTTATTTTATTTTCAACTAAGTTATTTAAAATTTTTTTTGAGTCATTTTCAGAAATTTTCCAATATTTCTCAAACTTTTTGTACCAATCTTTCTTTGGAAGAATATCTTTAGCCGCTATGCAATTTTTAAATAATAAAAATGTTTTTGATTTTTTTTTGATAATATAATTTTTGCTAGGAGGTAATCCCAAAAATTTTTGTTCAGCATTTCTCCAAAAAGGAGTGAATACTTTAAAAGGTGTTCCATCGTTTTTAGTTATTTCTTGAAATTCATTTAAAATATTTCCTTTAAAATATTTAAATTCAATTTCATTTTTAATTAAAATATCTCTTATTTTTTTTCCTTTAGCAATCACATCAGGTTCATAAATTTTATTCCAATATATTGAAACATTATCTTTTTTTTTAATTTTAGAAAAAACTTCCAACTCATCTCCTTCTAATATTTGAAGGTTAATTTTGTATTTAGATAATTCTGATTTAAAAGACTCTAAAGATTTAAAAAGCCACCATTTTTGAGCTTCTCTTTTATTATCAAAGTCGTTTTTGTTATAAATATAAAGAGCAAGTACACCCTCGTGATTTTGAGTGGCATAAGAAAGAGCAGGGTTATGCTCTATTCTAAAATCTTCTCTAATCCATGTAATAGCATTTTTTGTCATAGAAATTTTTATTTTCTACCTTTTGATAGCAGCTGTTTATAAAGTTTTACATCTGCATTTCCTTCGCATCCAATTACTAAAATATTTGACTTTTTACTAAGATTTATCATTTTTTTTGCTTTAATATTGTTACAAATCCCAATTAAAGCAATTACTCCAGGAGCTGCGCATTCTCCACCTGTAATAGAGGTCTTACTAAACTTTTTATCTTTTAAACCAGCAATAGTTTTAGCAATATCTTTATCAGAAATTGAAACACAACAATTGCTAGCTTTTTTTAATACTTGCCAAGGTACAAGAGACATCTCATTACAAGACATACCTCCCATGATACTTTCTTTTTTAATTTTGATTTTTTTTAATTTATTACTTTTAATACTTTGAAGAACACAGTCTGCTCTATCAGGTTCAACTATGATAATTTTAGGTATCTTTTTAAAATATTTTGCTACCCCAGCAACAACACCAGCTGCTAATCCGCCGACACCAGCTTGAAGAAATATATGTGTTATATATTGATTAGTCTGTTTAGAAATTTCTTTAATCATAATTGAATATCCTGCCATAGTAAGTTGAGGAATATATTTATAATTTTTTGTAGACACGTCTTGGACAATCTTCCAATTATTTTTTTTTGACATTTTTTGGCATTCTCTTAATGAGTCTTCATAATTTCCTTTTACTCTTATTACTTCTGCACCAAATTTCTTTATTTCTTTAACTCTATTTTCACTTACATATTGACTTACAAAAATTTTACATTTTAAATTTAATCTTTGAGCACCCCACGCAACTGACCTACCATGATTACCAGCTGTTGCAGAGGAGATAATTATATTTTTTTTCCCCTTAGATATTTTTTCTACAGCATAAGCACCGCCCAAAGCCTTAAAAGATTTTAAGTGAAATCTCTTAGATTCATCTTTGTAAAAAATATTATTTAAGTCTAATTTTTTTTGTAATTTATCAAGTTTTAAAAGAGGAGTATTGTTATAATTTTTCCATTTAGAAATTGAATTGTAGGCATGTGTTAGCATTAATGAAGGAACATTCTTTAAGATATAACCTCTATTGAATATAAAATTATCATTTAATAAAAATTTTGATAACTTCCAACTCTTAATATTTTTAGTGTAGTCCACTTTAGCAATCTAAAGTATTTTGACTTTCCCATTTTGTAATGGGTTTTGATTTATCGAATTTTTCTTGATTGTCAAAGTCTTCAATTTCTGAATTTCTTAATTTAATATAGCTATTAATTACCTCTTTTCCAAAAGTTTTATTCATTTCTTTATTATTTTTTAGTTGATCAAGAGATTGTCTTAATTCATCTGGAAGTTTTGGAAGATTAGGATATTTTTTATAATCTGTGTACATGTTACAATTTAATGGTTTACCAGGATTAACTTTATTTTTTAAACCATGTAAACCAGCGGCTAATACTCCTGCCTGTAATAAATAAGGATTTGCAGATCCATCCATTAATCTCAATTCAAATCTTCCTGGATCTGGAATTCTTATCATGTGGGTTCTATTATTTCCGGTATATGAAATGCTACTCGGCGACCATGAAGCACCAGATTTTGTTGGAGGAGCATTTATTCTTCTATAGCTGTTAATTGTAGGATTAAAAAATGCCGATAAAGAAGAAGCATTTTTAATTACTCCTCCTAAAAAGTTATACGCCATTTTGCTTAAACCAAGTTTGTCTGATTTATCTAGAAATTTATTCTTTTTACCTTGCCAAACAGAAATATGTGCATGGCAACCATTACCTGTTAAGTTTTGAAATGGTTTTGGCATAAAAGTTGCTCTTAATCCATGTTTTTCAGCAATAGTTTTTACCATGTACTTAAAGAAAGTGTGTCTATCAGCTGTAGTTAAACAATCTGAATAATCCCAATTCATTTCAAATTGGCCATTTGCATCTTCATGATCGTTTTGATATGGACCCCATCCCATTTCAATCATGCAGTCACAAATTTCTTTAATTAAGTCATATCTTCTCATTAAAGCTGACTGATCGTAACAAGGTTTTGACTGTGTGTCTCTTGGATCTGCAATAGAATTTCCATCAGGTGATATAAGAAAATATTCACATTCAACACCAGATTTCATTATTAGATCTTTTCTACTTAATTCTTTTATTTGTTTTTTAAGCATAACCCTTGGAGATGCATCGACTGGTTTTCCATTCATCCATAGGTCTGATGCTAACCATCCAACTTCTTTATTCCAAGGTAGTTGGATTAAACTATCTGGGTCAGGAACACCAAACATATCAGAGTCTGCTGGTGTCATATCTAACCAAGCAGCAAATCCCGCAAATCCTGCACCTGTTTCTTGCATGTCTTTTATTGCGTGCGCAGGTACT
>CACGIZ010000006.1:0-2500 GCA_902573235.1 uncultured Pelagibacteraceae bacterium
GAAAAAAAATTTAAAATATCTTTTAAAACAAATATAATTAACAAAAATCTTACAATTAATTCATTAACAAATTTAATTGAAAATAAAAATTACAAAAAATTAAGTAAAAGTGATGAAAAAAAACTTTTAATGTTTGTAAACAATACTATTAAAACAAATTTTAGATACAATAGCAAAAGAAGTGACCTTTCTAAAGTAGCTTTTAATAGACACTCCAAATGGGATAGTCTTGCCCATGCGAAACTTTTAAGTGCTTTAGAAAAGAAATATAAAATTTCAATCAATAAAAAAAATATTAATCAATTTTCTAATCTCAAACTAATAATCAAATATTTGAATAAACAAAAAGTCCAAATTTAGAACTCAAATTAAAGAAAGAATCTAAATTATATATCGCAGAAAATCTGAATATTTTGGTCTAAAAAAAAATATAATAACTGTATTAAGAAAGTTTTTTTCTGTTTAAATGTTCCTCTAAACTTATTTCATAACCAACTGGTTTATATTCAACTTCTTGGGTTTTATTTTTCACTTTCAGGGCCGTATTACAAAAGTCTATAAATTGTTTTTTAATATTTTCGAAATTAATGTACATATTAGCATTTTTGAAAACTAGAATAGGTTTAAAAAGTATATTGTGGTGTCTTATTAATGATGTAAGAATTCTTATATGTAAGTTTCTATTAGAGTTTACTTCACTTAAAATAAATGAAGAAACTAATTTTCTACCAAATAAATAATTATCTCTTCTTAAATATCTTGTCCTTTCTATAAACTGTTGATAATTAGATTTTATATTTATAAAATTAGTGCCACTATAAGCAGCAAATATAAAGCTATCGCAATCTACAATATCTTCATGATTTTTTTTGAAAAAATCTTCTTTATTATTAATTATACATCTATATTTTTGACTTGCATCATAAGAAATTGGGCAAACATCACAAGCAATACATTTGTGAACTTCTTCTTTGTAAACTTCAAATACTTTAAAATTAATATTTTTATTTTTATAATTATTTAAGAGACTTTTTATTATTTTAGTGCATTCTTCCTGTTTGTTATCTTGTAATATAAAGATATTACATTTATGAGGAACCTTTAATTCTTTTTCTGACAAATCCTTATTTAAATCAATATTATTTAAAATTTCTCCAATATTTTTTCCAGTGCTTAACGCAGTTTTAATACCATAATCGTCTTTTACTGCTTTTCCAATATCACCCGCAACTATTGTACCACCGTATTGCGCTGTGGTATCATGTCCGTTACCTATAACTTTGCATCCCATATTGAGAAAATCTAGTGCTTGAAATATCAATGTCGTCTCTTGTCCTCCGTTTCTTTTTGCACCGACTGCAAGTCCAGCGTAAAGAATTTTCTTTGCGTGTAGCATACATTCTTTATCACTATTCAAAAATTCAATCATACGTTGAGTTAAGCTACCTCTATCACCAAAATAAACTGGACCTGAAAGTAACAAAGCATCACAATTTAAAAATTTTTTTTTAAAATGATTTAATTTATCCTCAGTTTCATTTTCAAAAATATTTGAGAGGCTTAAATAGTCAATGTTAATATTTTCTTCCTGTAATGAATTCCAAAGAGCATAAACTAATGCTGTTTCAGAGTTACTTAAACCTCTGTTCCCTTTGTGTTTTTTTAATTCCTTATATTTTTCTTCAAAAGAAAGTTTTTTTTCATTAAGTTTTTCAATATCAGAAAAGGTAATTTTGATTTGATTTTTAACAAAAAAATCTAAATCCTCCAAATTTTTGATCTTTTTTAGATCATCTATTAATTCATTTTTATATGAAAATCTTTTATTTCTTAAACTTGCTGAAATTCCTAAAACTAACATTTTTTTATAATTTAATTATTTAAGCTGATTTTAATTTTTTTATTTAATAAATCAAGATGATAGAAGTATAGAAATTAAAGATTAAAGATGAAAAGATATAGTGTACAAATAATATAGTGGTTTAAAAAATAATCTGATTATTATTAACGAAAAAAATACATTCTATATCTTACAATTATCTAATTTTATTTTTATTATATCTTTTTAAAAATAAAATTATCTTATTTATAGAAGAAAAGTTATTGTTATCAATTTTATATAAATCACACTTTAATTTTAATTTTTTTTCAATAAATGAAACCAGAGTTACTATATTAAGAGAGTCGAGGATATTATGAGTGAGAAGATCTAAATCATTATCCTCTTTTTTGAGTTTTAACTGTTTTCTAATTTCTTTTTTTAAATCATTATATTTCATTTTTAATTTTTACTTTGTTAATTTTTTTATTTTTGAGATAAGGAAATTTTATATAATATTTATATTTTATTGGAATTTGTTTTTTTTCAAGGGTTTTGCTTAGCTGATTAATGATGAAATATTCATCTAGTTTTTTTTTAGATTCATAAGCTACAACTGGAGCATTTCCAATTAAATCAAAATGTTTACTAAAGACAAATGCGTTTGAAATGCTTCTTATC
>CACGIZ010000006.1:7500-52410 GCA_902573235.1 uncultured Pelagibacteraceae bacterium
GTTTCAGGTTCTATTTCACTCCCCTAATAGGGGTTCTTTTCACCTTTCCCTCACGGTACTAGTTCACTATCGGTCACTGAAGAGTATTTAGGCTTAGAGGGTGGTCCCCCTATATTCGAGCAGGATTTCACGTGTCCCGCTTTACTCATGAATTTTAATGAACATTACTTATACGGGACTATCACCCTCTGTGGTTAGTTTTTCCAAACTATTCAAATTTTTTCATCAAAACTACTGGCCTATTCCGTTTTCGCTCGCCACTACTAACGGAATCTCAATTGATTTCTTTTCCTCTGGTTACTTAGATGTTTCAGTTCTCCAGGTTATCTCTTTAAACTTATGTATTCAATTTAAAGTACCACATAAAGTGGTGGGTTTCCCCATTCGGAAATTTTCGGATCAAAACTTACATACAGTTCCCCGAAACTTATCGCAGTATATCACGTCCTTCTTCGGCTTTCAGTGCCAAGGCATCCGCTACACGCCCTTAAACGCTTGATTTATGCACAGAAAAAAATTCTGTGTTGAATCAAATTTTTTATTTGAACATTATTAAATAACATTTTTAATGTTCGGATATAGATATTGATATTAATTATTATTTTATTCACAATTTTTATAACTAAGTGTTCTGGTGGAGGATAGCGGGATCGAACCGCTGACCTCCTGAATGCAAATCAGGCGCTCTCCCAGCTGAGCTAATCCCCCATGATCTTAATTGGTGGGCCGAGAAAGACTCGAACTTTCGACCCCACCCTTATCAAGGGTGTGCTCTAACCAACTGAGCTACCGGCCCCCATTCAAGAGAAACACTAACTTTAAGAAGAGAAATGAGGACGGTCAACATTGCCTATGTTTATTATTTAGAATGAAATTAAATTTCATTCATCCTTAGAAAGGAGGTAATCCAGCCGCAGGTTCCCCTACGGCTACCTTGTTACGACTTCACCCCAGTCGCTGACTATACCGTGGTCAAGGGTATTAAACCTTGCCTTAAGGTAGAACCAACTCCCATGGTGTGACGGGCGGTGTGTACAAGACCCGGGAACGCATTCACCGTGGCACGCTGATCCACGATTACTAGTAATTCCAGCTTCATGCACTCGAGTTGCAGAGTGCAATCCGAACTGAGGTATTTTTTAAGGATTTGCTTAACGTCGCCGTCTTGCTTCCTGTTGTAAATACCATTGTAGCACGTGTGTAGCCCAACACGTAAGGGCCATGAGGACTTGACGTCATCCCCACCTTCCTCCAGCTTATCACTGGCAGTTCTTTCAGAGTGCCCAACTTAATGATGGCAACTAAAAGTGAGGGTTGCGCTCGTTGCGGGACTTAACCCAACATCTCACGACACGAGCTGACGACAGCCATGCAGCACCTGTGTTTCGTCCGGCCGAACCGAAAACTTTAATCTCTTAAAGTCGCGACGAACATGTCAAGTGTTGGTAAGGTTCTGCGCGTATCTTCGAATTAAACCACATGCTCCACTACTTGTGCGGGTCCCCGTCAATTCATTTGAGTTTTAACCTTGCGGTCGTACTCCCCAGGCGGTGTGTTTATCGCTTTCGCTGCGACACTGAAAATAAATTTCCAACGTCTAACACACATCGTTTACGGCATGGACTACGAGGGTATCTAATCCTCTTCGCTACCCATGCTTTCGTTCCTCAGTGTCAGTAATGATCCAGAAAGCTGCCTTCGCAATTGGTATTCTTTCTAATATCTACGAATTTCACCTCTACACTAGAAATTCTGCTTTCCTCTATCAAACTCTAGCTGAAAAGTTTTGATGGCAGTTCCAGAGTTAAGCTCTGGGATTTCACCACCAACTTTTTCAACCACCTACGAACTCTTTAAGCCCAGTAATTCCGAACTACGCTAGGTCCCTTCGTATTACCGCGGCTGCTGGCACGAAGTTAGCCGGACCTTCTTATTCGGGTACAGTCATTTTCTTCCCCGACGAAAGAGCTTTACAACCCAAGGGCCTTCTTCACTCACGCGGCATCGCTGCATCAGAGTTTCCTCCATTGTGCAAGATTCCCCACTGCTGCCTCCCGTAGGAGTTTGGGCCGTGTCTCAGTCCCAATGTGGCTGATCATCCTCTCAAATCAGCTATTGATCAAAGTCTTGGTAGGCCGTTACCCCACCAACAAACTAATCAAGTGCAGGCTCATCCAATGGTGCATAAAGCTTTCTCTGTAAAGACTTATCCAGTATTAGCACAAGTTTCCTCGTGTTATTCCAGGCCAAAGGGAAGATACCTACATGTTACTCACCCGTCTGCCACTAAGTATTTCTACTTCGTTCGACTTGCATGTGTTAGGCGTGCCGCCAGCGTACGTTCTGAGCCATGATCAAACTCTCAAGTTTAAAAACGGCGCACACTAGCTTCTATATAAATTCTAAGAATAAAATTTATATAATGTTGAAGTGTGTACGACAAATTTTGGTAACCTTAACCGTCCACACTTCTCTTCTTAAATATTTACTTTTTAAATAGCTAATCAGTCCAAAAGGACTGATAATTCTCAAAAATTTAATAAAAAATGTAATATTATCTGAGAAAGTTTGATGCTTATAGGCTAAAACTGTGGGAAATCAAGCATTTTACTGCAAAAAAAAGTTAAAAAATGCCTTAATTTCGAGGTTTTTTTTGATTTTTTTCAAATGCTAATCTAATAATTCAAACCATAAATACATTAATGATACAGAAAATCAAAATTAAATTCCTAAAAAATATAGAAATTACGATACTTAGTTTATTAATTTTTTTGACGATAGTATCCACTAGCTATTACAATTATAGTAAAAAGAAAATTCTTTCAAATTACCGAGATACTGTAAATAATGTATATCTCAAAAAAACAATAGATCATGTATTTAACACATTAGAACCAAGATTCAAAAAAATAGAGCATAAAATTTTAGAAGGAGAAACTTTTGATAAAATTTTAAATAATTACTCAATAAATAGTGATGAAATCAAAGAAATAAAAAAAAATTTACTAAAAAAAATAAACTTAAATAAATTAAATACAGGCCAAAAAATTTTATTTACAATCGACCAGTCTGATAATTCTATAAAAAATTTTATATTTAAGATCTCAAATACAGAAAAGATTTATTTAGCTAGAAGCATAAAAGATGATGAATTTGAACAAAAAATTTTACTTACAAAACTTAAAAAGAGAATAATTTATAGTGAAAATATAATTCTACAAAGTCTCTATAAATCAGCTACAGATCAAAAAGTTCCAACAGGGATAATTATTGAATTTGCAAGGATATATGGGTTCCAAGTTGATTTTCAAAGAGATATTAGAAAAAGAGATAGTTTTCAAATTATGTATGAAGTTTTTAAAGATGAAAATGGTAAAATTATAGAAAATGGAAGTATTCTTTTTGCAAATCTTAAATTAAGTGGTGAAAATAATACATTATATTATTTTGATAAAAAAGGAAGTGAGGGTCATTATGATAAAAATGGCAAAAGTGTTCAAAAAGCTTTAATGAAAACTCCAATTAATGGTGCAAGACTCTCATCACCTTTTGGAATGAGAAAGCATCCTATCGACGGATTTAATAAAATGCATCGTGGCACTGATTTTGCGGCGCCAATGGGTACCCCGATTATGGCTTCAGGGAATGGGATTGTAAAAAAAGCAGGCTGGTGTGGAGGCGGTGGAAATTGTGTAGTAATAAAACATAACACTACTTATCAAACTGTTTATGCCCACATGTCAAAATTTGCAAAAGGAATTAGAAGTGGTGTAAGAGTTCGTCAAGGTCAAACAATTGGATATGTAGGATCAACAGGTAAATCAACTGGTCCTCATTTACACTATGAAGTAATAGTGAATGGTAAACGAGTAAATTCTCAAAAACTAAAATTACCTTCTGGAAAGATTTTAAAAGGTAAAGAAAGAAAATTATTTGAAACTAAAAAAATTAAACTAGATGTGCTTAAGTCTGAAAAAATTATTGGTTTAAATTAATTAACTTCAGTTAAAGTTTTATCAACCTTCTCAGTTTCGTCTTCAGAAAAATTATGTTTTTTATCTTTATCGCCAGAGGTATTTAAGTTTATTTCAGAAGAAGTTTCGGATTTATCGTCATTTTGTGAATACTTATTTCTTTTATAATTTTCGTTTTCAACTTGAATTCTTGTAAAATGATCAGCGTGTTGAAAATAATTTTCAGATAAAATTTTATCCCCGCTTGATAAAGCTTCTCTAGCAAGATTATTATATTTTTCAATAAGTTTTGATGCATTATGATTATTTCTACCTGGGTTTTTTCTTTGGAAGTTTTCATTATTTGAAAAACTTGGTGAAAATTTATTTCTATCCCCATTCGATTTAAAACCTCTAGTATTTCTACGAAAATTATTTCTTCTATTGTTGTTGTTTCTAAAAGTTACCATTTAAATAATTAAATTTTAGTGCTGATTATACATCGATCATTATTACCAAGATCTCTCAAAACTTCATTAATATAAAAACCATTTTTTCTTAATAAATTTTTCACCTTTAATTTTTGATCAAAAGCCACTTCTAATACAAGCTTTCCATTTTTTTTTATCAGCTCAGATGATTTATTAATTACTTTTCTGATTTCTGACAAGCCATCTAAGCCACCGTCAAGAGCCAATTTAGGCTCAAATTCAATTACATCTCTTCCCAAATATTTAAAATCCGTATTTTTTATATAGGGAGGATTAGATATTATTAAATCATATTTGCCATAATTAAAATTGTCAATATCTGATTTGTATAAATTGATTTTATTATTAAGTTTAAGTTTATTTATATTATTTTTACATACATCTAGACAATCCTTGCTAATATCAATACCTACTCCTTTAAACCCTTCTTTCTCTTTTAATATAGATAAAAGTACACATCCAGATCCAATTCCTATTTCCAAAATTCTTAATTTATTTTTATTTTTTGAGATTTTAAGTATTTGTTCGACAATTAATTCTGTATCTGGCCTTGGTATCAGAACATTTTCATTCACATTAAACTCATGCTTCCAAAAATGTTTTTTTCCAGTCAAATATGCTATTGGTTTACCTTTTGCACGTTCATTAATTAGATATTGAAAATAATGAAATTTTTTAGGTTCTAAATTTTTTTCTAAGTTTAAAATTATATAATCTCTTTTTTTATTTAATGCCTTTGACATCAAAATTTCACTATCTAATAAAAAAGACTCAATTTTTTTATCTTTTAATTTGATATTTGCCTTATCAATAGCAGTTCTTATTATCATATTAATTTAGATTACTAAGAGTTGCCTCTTGTGATTTCAATATTAACGATTCGATTACCTCGTCAAAAGCTTCTCCTTCCAAAAATTCCTCTAATTTGTGAAGTGTTAAATTTACTCTATGATCTGTAACTCTGCCTTGAGGAAAATTATAAGTTCTTATTCTTTCAGATCTATCACCCGTGCCAATCATATTTTTTCTATCTTTTGATCTCTCCTGATCAATTCTAGATCTTTCTAACTCATACAACCTAGCTCTAAGAATTTTCATTCCTTTAGCCTTGTTTTTATGTTGAGATTTTTCATCTTGTTGTGAAACTGAAAGTCCTGTTGGTATATGTGTTATCCTTACGGCACTATCGGTGGTATTCACCGATTGTCCACCAGGACCCCCAGCTCTAAAAACATCGACTCTTAAATCTGTGTCGTTAATCTTTAAATCTACTTCTTCTACTTCTGGCAATACAGCAACTGTAGCTGCTGAAGTATGAACTCTTCCCTGTGTCTCAGTGTCAGGAACTCTTTGAACTCTATGAACACCACTCTCGTATTTCAAAGTTGAATAAATATTTGTGCCTTTAATTGATGCAATGACTTCTTTCAATCCTCCTGCTTCACTCTTTGAAATAGAAATTACCTCTATTGACCATTTCTTTTTATTACTAATCTTCTCATACATTTTGAACAAATCTGATGCAAATAAACTTGCTTCAAGACCACCTGTTCCAGCTCGTATTTCTATGATTGCATTTTTTTTATCAGCCTCATCCTTTGGTATTAAAAATAATTTTAATTCTTTTTCTATTTTTTTATGTTCAATTTTAAGATCCTCTAACTCAATCTCTGCCATATTTTTTAATTCATTATCCGCGTTTTTGTCATTTAAAATTTTTTCTAAACTAATCTTTTCTTTTTCAAAAGAAATATATTTTTTAGCAATTTCAATAATCTCATTTAAGTCAGAATATTCTTTAGATTTTTCTGCAAATTTTCTTTTATCTACAGATCCAGAAGAAAGGTCTTTTTCTAAGATTGAATGTTTTGTAATCAATTCCTCTATGGTTTTATGTGGAATCATTTTGAGTTATTTTGTATTTCTAAAGCTTTCTTTTCAACTTCACTAACTACTCTGGTAATCATTTCATCTGTCAAAATTTTTTCTTTTTGAATTCCAGATAAATAAAGCATATTATTTCCTTTCTGCCCTCCTGTTATACCCACATCCGTCATAGCAGCCTCACCCGGACCATTAACTACACAACCAATAACTGATAAAGTTATAGGAGTTTTAATATGAGAAAGTTTTTTTTCTAAAATTTTAACTGTTTCAATTACTTGAAAACCTTGTCTTGCGCACGAAGGACAAGAAATTATTTTAACACCTCTATTCCTTAAATTTAAAGATTTCAATATCTCATTTCCAATTTTTACCTCTTCTACTGGATTCTCAGATAATGAAATTCTAATAGTATCGCCTATTCCATCTAAAAGAAGAGATCCCAGACCTATAGATGATTTAACACTGCCAGGTAAAAAACCCCCTGCCTCAGTGATTCCAAGGTGTAAAGGGTAATCAGTCACCTGTGATAATTGCCTATATGCTGCTGTAGATAAAAAAACATCAGAGGATTTTACACTCACTTTTAAATTGAAAAAATTTTCATCCTCCAAAATTTTAATATTGCGTTGTGCACTTTCAACCAAAGCTTCAGGACAAGGTTCTTTAAATTTTTCTAAAATATCTTTCTCAAGCGATCCTGCATTTACTCCAACCCTAATAGAGCAATTATTATCTTTTGCAGCTTTGATAACTTCTTTTATTTTTTCTTTAGAACCTATGTTACCTGGATTAATTCTTAAACAGCTAGCTCCATTTACTGCTGCCTCAATAGCTCTTTTGTAATGAAAATGAATGTCAGCAACTATTGGTATATCAACATGTTTTATAATTTCTTTTAAAGATTTAGACGATGCTTCATCGGGACAAGAAACTCTTACAATATCAGCTCCTTCACCATGAATTTCATTTATTTGTTTAATGGTTGCTTTTACGTCAGTTGTGAGAGTGTTAGTCATAGATTGAACTGATATTGGATTATCACCACCAATCTTTACACCACCTACATTAATGACCTTTGTTTTTCGTCTTTTAATATCTCTAAATGGTCTAATGCTCATTTTCATTAATTATCTAACTTAAATTCCTTATGTAAAGCTATTAAGGCTTTTTTGTATCTTTTTTATCAATCAGAACTGAAATCTTTATTTCTGATGTAGAAATCACTTGAATATTAATTTTCTTATTAGCTAAAGTTTGAAACATTCTAAAAGTAACCCCTGGTGTTGTAACCATACCAACACCAATAATTGATATTTTGGCAACATCTTTTTTTAAAAACAATTTTCTAAATTTAATGTTTTTGTTGTTTTCAATTATCTTTTTTGTTTTTTTCAAATCCTCAGTTTTAATAGTGAAAGTTAAATCTGTTTCTTTTCCGTTTGCAGAAATATTCTGCACTACCATATCAACATTAATTGAATTTTTTGATAATGGTTTAAAAATAGACGCTGCTACGCCTGGTTTGTCTCTTACTCCTATAAGGGAAACTTTTGAATCATTTTGGGTAGAAGATATTCCGGTTATAATTTTATTACTTATAATATTTGTTCTTTTAGTAATTAATGTACCAGAGCTTTTTTTAAACGATGATTTGACTTCTACATTAATCCTGTTTAACCTTGCGTCTTGAATAGATACTGGCTGCATAACCTTAGCGCCTAGTGATGCCATCTCCAACATTTCCTCATATGAAATAATCTTAATTTTTTTTGCTTTATTCAATTTATTTGGATCAGTCGTATAAACACCTTCCACATCAGTATAAATTATACATCGGTGTGCTTTAAAAAATTTTGCAATCATAATAGCACTTGCATCTGAGCCTCCTCTACCAATTGTTGTAATTCTCTGATTTTGATTAATGCCTTGAAACCCTGTGATAATTGGTATGCCTCCCTTATGAATATAATTAAGTATCTTATTTTTATTTACATGATAAATTCTGGAATTTTTGTAATTACCGCTCGTTAGTATTGGCAACTGCCATGCTAACCAGGACCTAGATTTGAACCCATTATGAATTAATCGTCCAGCAATTAATGAACAAGCTACCTGTTCACCAGTTGATAATAAAGTATCGTACTCAGAATCGCTAAAATTTTTACTAATAGCATAAGATTTTCTAATTAACTCATTTGTCACACCGCTCATTGCAGATGAAACTACAATTATTTTATATTTTTTCTTTCTATAGCTACCTATTATTTGTGCAACTTTTTTTATTTTTTCAATTGTACCAACCGATGTACCGCCAAATTTTAAAACTACAATTTTCATGGTAAAAATTATTTTTAAAAATTAAATATATTGATAAAATACATGTTGAATATAAAGTCAACTTTCAAATGAAAACTAACACAATTAATAAAGAAGAAATAGAAAAATTTTCTAAAATAGCTGATGAATGGTGGGATCCTAGTGGAAAATTCAAACCACTGCATAAATTTAACCCTATCAGAATTTCCTACATTAAAGACAGTATTACAAATATTTTTAAAATTAAGAATGAAAACAAACCACTGGAAAGAATTAAAATTTTAGATATCGGTTGTGGTGGTGGTTTATTGTCTGAACCGATGAAAAGATTAGGAGCAGACGTGGTTGGTATAGATGCTTCAAATAAGAATATTCAAGTCGCAAAAATACACGCCAAAAAAAATAAATTAGATATCAAATATATTTGTACATCCCCAGAAGATTTTGAAACTAAAAATAAGTTTGATGTGATTTTAAATATGGAAATAATTGAGCATGTAGAAGATGTAGATTTTTTTTTAAAATCGTGTTCGAAACTTTTAAAAAAAAACGGAATAATGTTTGTAGCAACTTTAAATAAAACATTAAAATCTTACATTTTCGCTATTATAGGAGCAGAATACATTTTGCGATGGCTGCCGATTGGTACTCATGATTGGGAAAAATTCATTAAACCAAATCATTTAATTGATTCACTTAAAAAACATAATCTCAAAGTGGATAAAATTGATGGTATGAAATTTAACATAATAAAAGACGAATGGTCAATCAGTTCGGACAAATCTATCAACTATATTGGTAGATTCATAAAATATTAATTTTTTTTATCCTCTATCCATGGAATAGTTTCGGCATTAATACCTTCCTCTCTAAGTTCATTAATTTCTTCTTTAGATGCTGTTCCATAAATTCCCTTTTCATTTTTTTTATTCTTATAGTGAATAGATCTAGCCTCATAAGCAAAATTTTTTCCAACATATTCAAAATTATTTTTTATAAAATTTTGATATTCTTTAATTTTCTTATTTATCTTTTTAAATTTAAAATTCTTTTGTTCATCATTCTTTAATTGAAATCTATTCATTAATTTTGGTGCCATTAAGGATTTTTCAATTTTTTTTGAATTACATTTATGACAATTTAATAATTGTTTTTTTTTTAGTTTTTCATATTCTTTAGAAGATGCAAACCAACTATCAAATGATAAATCACAATTTTTACAAACTAATTTATATTTAATCATATCTCTTAACTAATAATTAATATCTTAATTTCAATACAATTAACTTCTATAATCTGCGTTAATTTCAATATATTTTTTCGTAAAATCCATCGTATAAACCGTAAAGCTTTTTGACCCATTAGAAATATCAATTTTTAAATTTATATTACCCTCTTTCATATAATTGGATATGTCATTTTCATCATAATTAATATTTAATTTTCCATTTTGTAAAATATAAAAATTACCAAATTTAATTGACAGTTTTTCTATATTAATTGGAACACTAGCTTTACCTATTGCCATAACTATTCTTCCCCAATTAGGATCTTCTCCCGCTATTGCACTTTTTACTAATGGAGAATTAGCTATTGAAAATCCAATTTTTTTAGCATCACTCTCTGTTTTGCAATTATTAATTTCAATGGTTATAAATTTTGAAGCTCCTTCTCCATCGGCAACTACTCTTTTAGCTAAATTCAATAAAACTTTATTCAATGCGGCATCAAATTCATTAATTTTTTCGTCATTTATATTTTTAATTTTTGAATGTTTTGTTTTGCCAGTAGAAAAAATTGAAACCATATCGTTAGTACTTGTGTCACTATCGCAAGTAATTGCATTAAAAGTATTTGAAATATTTTTTTTTAAAAGTTTTTTTAGTAAATCGTTAGGAATATCTGCGTCTGTGAATATATAACCTAATGTTGTTGCCATATTTGGCTGTATCATGCCTGAACCCTTTGCAATTCCAAAAATTTTTATAAGACTGTTTCCTATATGGCATTCCTCCATAGCCATCTTAGGCTGCGTGTCTGTAGTCATTATACCCAATGCTGCTTTCATCCATATATATTTGTTTTGAGTATATTTAATTTTTTCCACTAATTCTGGAATTTTAGACAATATTTTTTCCTCAGGATATATTTCACCAATAGTTCCAGTGCATCCGAACATTATTTCTTTTGATCTAATTTTTTGTGGAATATCCTCATCTCTTTTTTGTTTTTCTGTAAGTTTAATAGATATTAAATCTGCAATTCTTTCTAAACTTTTATAACCTTGTTTTCCCGTAAAACAATTTGCATTTCTAGTGTTAATGAGTAATGAGAATATTTTTTTACATTTATGATTTAAATTCCATTTAATATTTTCCGATATAATCTTGGACTGAGTGTAAACTGATGCATAATTTGCTCCATCTCTAAAATAAAACATAACCAGATCATCTCTTGGATTTTTGTACAAATCTGCGCTTACTGTGGAAATAGAGACGCCATCAATATGATCTAAATCTTGAAATTCTGTCATTCTCTTGTTTTTTGATCTAGATGACAAAAAATTACTTAAATTAATACCCATGCTATTTAAAAAAATTATTTAATAATTATATTAAAGGTTATAAGTAAATAATAAATCAAAAATCAATGTTAAATCCTTTAAGTTTTATCTCAAAATTCATAAAATCTAGTAATCAAAGGGAATTAGATAGGCTTTCCAAAATTGTCTCTAAAATTAACAGTTTAGAGGAAGAGTTTATAAACCTCAAAGACTCTGATTTTCCAAATAAAACTTTGGAGTTTAAGGAAAAGATTAAACAGGGAAAAACTTTAGATGAAATTCTTCCGGAAGCTTTTGCATTGGTTAGAGAGGCGTCTAAAAGAACACGAAATGAACGTCATTTTGATGTCCAGTTAATTGGAGGAATTGTTTTACATGAGGGGAAAATTTCTGAAATGAAAACTGGAGAGGGAAAAACATTAACAATTACTTTGGCAGCTTACCTGAATTCACTGCATGAAAAAGGTGTTCACATAGTTACTGTAAATGATTATTTAGCAAAAAGAGACTCCGAGGAAATGGGTATTATATATAATTTCTTAGGTCTCAAATCAGGTTTCATTAATAATTATCAGGACGACAGAGAAAGAAAAGAAAATTACAATTGTGACATTACTTATGCAACTAACAGTGAGCTAGGATTTGACTATCTAAGAGACAATATGAAGTTTTCAAATGAGGAGGTTGTTCAAAGAGAACATAGCTTTTCTATAGTTGACGAAATAGACTCGTGTTTAATTGATGAGGCAAGAACTCCATTGATAATTTCTGGTTCTGCTGAAGACAAAACAAGTCAATATCTAGCTATTGATAAATTAACCAAAAATTTAAATGATAAGGATTATGAAATCGATGAAAAAGAAAAAAATATTCTTCTTACAAACCAGGGAATAAACAACGTAGAACAAATTTTTTCAAATGCAGGAATTTTAAAAAATAACAATTTCTATGATCCAGAAAATTTAGGATTAGTACATCACGTTAATCAAGCACTAAGAGCTAACCATTTATTCGAAAAAGGTAAAGATTATATAATTCAAGATCAGAAACTTAAAATTATTGATGAACTTACCGGAAGAATTTTAGAAGGTAGAAGATTTGGTGATGGACTACATCAGGCATTAGAAGCTAAAGAAAAAATTGAAATACAACCTGAAAATCAAACATTAGCTTCAATTACATATCAGAACTATTTCAAATTATATAAAAAAATTTCGGGCTGCACGGGTACTGCGGTCACAGAGTCAGAGGAATTTTTTGAAATATATAATTTACCAGTTGTTGTAATCCCAACAAATAAAGAGATGATAAGAAAAGATTTCAATGATCAAATTTTTAGAACAGAAATGGAGAAAAATGAGGCAATAATAAATAAAATAAAAGATATAAATAAAAAAGGACAACCACTGCTAATATTTACATCTAGTATCAATAAATCAGAGATTTACTCAAATCTGTTAAAAAAAATTAATATCAAACACGAAGTTTTAAATGCTAAAAATCATGAGAACGAAGCTGAAATTATTGCTAATGCGGGTAAGGAGGGTTCAGTAATAATAACAACTAGTATTTCTGGAAGAGGTGTAGATATTCAGTTAGGTGGAAAAAAAGGTTCAGTAGATGAAAATGAATTAAATAAAAATAGAGAAAAAGTGAAATCCCTCGGTGGACTTTTCGTAATTGGAACCGAGCGAATGGAGTCTAGAAGAGTAGATAATCAAGCAAGAGGAAGAGCTGGAAGACAAGGAGATGAGGGTAGTTCAGTTTTTTATGTGAGTTTAGAAGATGATTTGATGAGAATATTTGGTTCAGAGTCTATGAATAATATTTTAGAAAAACTAGGTCTTAAAGATGGAGAAAGTATTGATCACCCATGGATTAATAAAGCATTAGAAAGAGCACAACAAAAAGTTGAGGCAAGAAATTTTGATATAAGAAAAACGCTTATAAAGTTTGATAATGTTCTCAATGATCAACGACACGTAATTTTCTTTCAAAGAAAAGAAGTAATTACAAGTAATGAAATTTTTAGTTATTCAGATAATTTTTTAAATGAAATTAATGAAAATTTACTCAGACTTAAACTTAAGAAAAAATCTAATCCAAAAAATGTTGAATTTGATAATAAAATAAAATCAATTCTAGGAAAAAATTTAAACGATGAAGAATTAAATTCTCTTCTCGTTGTTAGTGATAAAGAATTTAAAGAAAAAATGATTGAAAAATTTAAAAATTCAAGGGATCAAAGAATCAAAGTTCTAGGTGAATTTGAGTCAAAAGATGTGGAAAGAAGAATTTTTTTACAGACCATAGATTTAAATTGGAAATCTCATATTCAATATCTTGAACAACTAAGGCAGGTTATAGGCTTAAGATCATATGGTCAAAGAGATCCTTTGATAGAATATAAAAAAGAAGCATTCGATTTATTTGAAAACTTACTAAATAAATTAAAACTCGATTTTATTACAATCCTAATGAATTTAAGAGTAATAGAAAAAACAGAAAAACAAAATAATAATACTAATATAATTGACAATCCTAAATGTCTTTTGATTATAAAAAAAAATCAAAAAATATCTCGAAATGATAGATGTGAAGCGACGGGTAAGAAGTTTAAGAATTGTTGTGGGTCCTTATAAAAAGTAAAATAATAAAATAGATAATAATAAAATCAATCCAACAGATGAAAAAATAAATTTTTTTGACTTATAAATTTTTTCTAGTTTATTCTCATTTATTTTCAAATTGCTCAAATCCTCTAAATTATTCATGAAACCTTTACTTCGTCCAATTCTTAGAAATTTATTTTTTCTATCATTAAGAATCTCATCTCCACTCATTGATTTAAAAAAATCTAAATTTTGGGAAATTGATTTTTTTACTTCTATCAGTATCGAATTTTTATCTCTATGCGCCCCACCATGAGGTTCTTTTATAATTTCATCAATTATTTCAAGCTCTAAAAGATCTTTAGCTGAAAGTTTCATGGCTTTAGCAGCATCAAGCATTTTTTTAGGATCTCTCCATAAAATAGTAGCACACCCCTCAGGAGATATAACTGAGTAAATTGCGTTTTCTAACATCAAAACTTTATTAGAAGAGGCTAAGGCTATAGCTCCACCTGAGCCACCTTCTCCAATTATGATTGCTAATGTTGGAACTTTTAATTTCATACAACACTCAATTGATTTTGCAATTGCCTCTGCCTGACCTCTTTCTTCAGCACCTACGCCAGGATAAGCTCCGGGAGTATCAATAAATGAAATTATTGGAATATTAAACTTGTCAGCCAATTCCATTAACCTAATTGTTTTTCTATATCCCTCTGGTCTCATCATGCCAAAGTTTCTACTAATTCTAGTATCAAGGTCATCGCCTTTTTCTTGGCCTATAATTAATACTGAAGTTCCTTCAAATTTTCCAAATCCAGTTATAACTGATTTATCCTCTCCATAATGCCTATCACCTGATAATGGAATAAATTCTTCAAACAAATTATCAATAAAAAATTTAGATTTAGGTCTATCCTCATGTCTTGCTACCATTGTAGTTTGCCATGGGTCTAGATTTGCGTAAATCTCTTTTAATTTTTCATCCAATTCATTTTGTGTTTGCGAAATTTTTTTGGTATCTACCTCTGATAATCCACTTTGATTATAAGGGTCTTTCAGGTTATCTAATTCTGTCTCTAAATTCTTTATTTCAGTTTCGAAGTTAAGATAATTTTTCATATTTTTTTAAAGTTAACTATGGAAAATGACAACAAAATGTCAATGCTACTATTAATTAATTGACTTAGTTTTATGGGAGTTTTAGAAATTATTTATGAATAAAAATTATCAAAATGTAAATAATTTGAGAGTTTCTGACAAATTGCTTTCTTTTGTAAATAAGGAATTATTGAAAAATTTAGAGATATCACCTGAAACATTCTGGTCAGGTTTTGATACTGTGGTACATGATTTAGCTCCACAAAATAAGAAATTAATTCAATTAAGGGAAGATTTGCAAAAAAAAATTGATGAATGGCATATAAAAAATAAAGGAAAAGAAATTAATATTGAAGAATATAAAAAATTTCTAAAAGAAATAGGTTATTTAAAAGAGGAAGGTCCTGATTTCAAAATTGAGACAAAAAATGTTGATGAAGAAATTTCTAAAATAGCTGGACCTCAATTAGTTGTTCCAATAATGAATGCAAGATACGCTCTAAATGCAGCAAATGCGAGATGGGTAAGTTTATATGATAGTTTGTATGGTACAGACATAATTGAGTCTGAGGAAGGTGGAAGTGAAAGATACGATCCAAATCGTGGTCAAGAAGTTATAAAATATGTAAGGGAGTTTTTTGACAAATATATTCCAATTAATGGTACAAGTTGGAAAAATATAGCTGCATTAAAAATTATTGACAAAGAGCTAATTATTTTAAAAGATAAAAAGGAGTATAAACTTAAGGATAAAGATAAATTTGTAGGTCATAGAGGTAATGCAAATAAACCTGAAGCTGTGATCCTAAAAAATAACAATCTTCACTTTGAAATAATCATTAATCCAAAAGCATTTAGTGCAGCACACGATATAGCGGGGATAAGTGATGTAATCGTTGAATCTGCAGTTTCGACTATATGTGATAATGAAGATAGTGTTGCTGCTGTTGATGCCGAGGATAAAGTGGCTTGTTATAGAAATTGGTTAGGTTTAATGAAAGGTGATCTAAAAGTACAATTTGAAAAAAATGGTAAAAATTTAGAAAGAAAATTAAATCCTGATAGAAGCTATATATCGAAAGATGGCAAAGGATTGAAGCTTCATGGAAGAAGTTTGCTGCTAGTAAGAAATGTAGGACATTTAATGACAAACTCTTCCATTTTTTTAAAAGATGGAAGTGAAGTTCCAGAGGGTATTATGGATGCTTTTATTACAACTGCTGCTGCTTTACATGATTTAAAGAAAAAAAGAAATTCAAGAACTGGATCAGTTTATGTCGTAAAACCTAAAATGCATGGTCCAGACGAAACAGCATTTACAAATTTAATTTTTTCTAAAGTTGAGGAAGTGTTAAATTTACCTAAGTACACTTGTAAAATTGGTGTAATGGATGAAGAAAGAAGAACATCAGCAAATTTAAAAGAATGTATTAGAAGTCTTAAAAATAGAGTTTTTTTCATAAATACTGGTTTCTTGGATAGAACTGGTGATGAGATGCATACATCAATGGAAGCTGGTCCAATGATTAAAAAAGGTGATATGAAATCCTCTAAATGGATTACTGCCTACGAAAACAACAATGTTGATGTTGGTTTAAGTTGTGGATTTTCTGGTAAAGCTCAAATTGGAAAAGGAATGTGGGCAATGCCTGATAAAATGAAAGATATGATGGAGCAAAAAACAGGGCATTTAAAAGCAGGAGCAAACTGTGCATGGGTTCCATCTCCAACAGCAGCTGCGCTACATGCTTTACATTACCACGAAATAAATATTTTTAATGAACAAAAAAAATTGATAGATAGAGAACCAGCGAAGCTAGATGATCTTCTAACAATCCCAGTAGCAGATAGACCTAATTGGTCTGTAGAGGATATAAATAAAGAAATTTCTAATTCTGCACAAACTTTATTGGGGTATGTTGTAAGATGGGTCGACCAAGGTGTGGGTTGTTCAAAAGTTCCTGATATTAACAATATTGGCTTAATGGAAGATAGAGCAACACTAAGAATTTCTTCTCAACATATAGCCAACTGGATTCATCATGGAATAACAACAAAAATACAAGTAACTGAAATAATGAAAGAAATGGCTAAAATAGTAGATGATCAGAACAAAGATGATCCGCTATATGTGAAAATGAGTGGTAATTATGAAAACTCTATAGCATTTCAAACCGCGTGTGATTTAGTGTTTAAAGGTAAAGAGCAACCATCTGGTTATACTGAGCCATTACTTCATTTGAATAGGCTAAAAAAAAAATCTAATCTGAGTTCGAAATCAAATTAGATCGATTTTTAAAAGCAGAAAATAAAGTCCCATCATCTAGACTTTCAATCTCTCCTCCTACTGGTAGACCTTGTGCTAATTTAGTAATTTTAACATCTAAATTTTTTAGACTATCTTGAATATAATATGCAGTTGTTTGACCTTCTACAGTTGCACTAGTTGCAAGAATTACTTCTTCAATTTTATCTCTATTAACTCTTTCAACTAATGAGTTAATTAATAAATCTTCTTTTCTTTGGCCAACTGAAGAAATTGTCCCTCCTAAAATATGAAAATAGCCTTGGAAGATATTTGAATTTTCAATCGACCATTGGTCTGCAATATCCTCTACTACACAAATTTTATTATATTTTTCTTTTAAATTATTACAATTTAGGCAGCCATTTGAATTTGACTTTAATCCGCCACATAAATTGCATCTAACAACATTTTTATAAACCTGTGCCAATGTATTTGCCATAGGTTTTATAAGTTCGTCACGATTATTTATTAATTTTAACACAATTCTTTTTGCTGATTTGGGACCTAAACCCGGAAGTTTTGAAATTAATTTAATTAATTCTTCTATCTCACTGATATTTTGCATCTATTATAAAGGCCATTTAAAACCAGGAATTCCTAAACCTCCGGTTGCTTTTGAAATTTCCTCAGTTGTTTTTGATTTAAGTTGAGATTTAGCACTATTATGTGCTGCAACAATTAAATCTTCAATTATGGTTTTGTCCTCTTTCATAATTTCATCAGATAACTTTATTGTTTGCATCTCTCCCTCTCCATCCAAAGTTATCTTTACAGAATTTGAACCCGAAACTCCTTCAACTCTAATTTCCTTAATCTTTTGTTGGCTTTCTTTCATTTTTGCCTCAAGTTCTTTTGCCTTGTCTAATATTTTACTAAAATCAGTCATTATCAACTCCATCTTTGTTTAAATTTACATCTATTAATTCGGAATCAGGAAATTTATCTATCACACTTTTAAATATTTCTGAATTTTTCATTTTATCTATTAACTGTTTTTTTATATTTTTTTCTTTATCTTTAAGTGACATTTGTCCTTTTAATTTACTAAATGTAATAATCCATCTTTCACCAGTCCATTCAAAAAGTTTTAATGATAAATCTTTAACAAAATTTATAGCTAAACTTTCATTAAAAGATATTTCAATTCTATTTTTTTCAAATTTTACAAGGTTAACATTTTTTTCTAACTCGTATTTAAGTTTAATCTCTTTTTTTTTTGAGCAAATTTGAATTAAATCCTCAAATGCATTTATATGAATTTTATGTTCTGCTTTAATTTCTGTTTGAACCTCTGGTTTGGTTTTTTCCTCCTGTGCAACATTCTTAATTTGATTTATTGTTTTAGAAGTTAACTCAGTTTCTGTATTCTTTACAAAATTTTCACTCTTCAATTTAGCCTCAACATTTTCAACTTTATTTCCGGATTTTACAGAACTTAGATGCATTAGTCTTATTAAGAACATCTCAATTGAAATGTGTTGATTAGATACTATGTCTATTTCTTCTAGAAAAAAAATGGCAAATTGCCAAAATAATATTAATACCTTTGAGTCTATTTGATTTGATAAATTTTTAATTTTAGAAAACTCTTCATCATTTAATGAAAAGTTTGTGCTTTCTAAAGTTAAAGAATTAATATTTTTAAAGTAGTAAAGTAACTCTAAGAAATCATTAATGAAAACCTTTGGTTCAACACCTTGGTCATAGATTTTTCTATAAATACTTATTACTTTTGTTTCTTCACCTTTTAAAATTAGCTCAAACAAATCAATTAATTGAGATTTATCAAAATACCCAAAAATTTTCTGAGCTGAATTTAAATCTAACTCTTTTCCTTCCTCTAAACTTAATAATGCTCTGTCCAACAACGATAAAGAGTCTCTAACGGAGCCCTCAGAAATTTTTACAATAAGCCTTAAAGCATCCTCACTTATTTTTCCTTTTTCCTTGTCCTTAATTTTTTTAATAAATTCCAATAATTCTGAGGATTTAATTCTAGATAGATCAAATCTTTGACATCTAGACACAACTGTAATTGGAATTTTTTTAATTTCAGTAGTTGCAAAAATAAATTTAAGATATTTAGGTGGTTCCTCTAAAGTTTTTAATAATGCATTAAATGCTTGTTTACTTAACATATGAACTTCATCAATAATGAAGATTTTATATTTAGCTGAAGTCGGTCCATATCTTGAAAATTCTATTAAATCTCTTACGTCATCTACGCCTGTTTTACTTGCTGCATCCATTTCAAGAACATCAATATGACAAGACTCACTTATAGATTTACAGCTTTCACAAAAGTTTTCTTTACATAAATTATCGATACCATTTGAGCAATTAAGTGCTTTTGCAACAATTCGTGCTGTTGTGGTTTTTCCAATACCCCTTATTCCAGTGAATAAATATGCATTCGGAATTTTTTCAGCTTTAATCGAATTAGTAATAGTTTCTGCAACAACCTTTTGACCAATAAGATCATCAAAAGTTTTTGGTCTGTATTTTAATGCTAATACTTTTGGGTTATTATTCATATATTTTAAAGGAGACTAGAACCTGAATAACTGTCTTTACGACTGCTTCCGTTAAGATCTGGTCGGGTTCAAGCAGCACCCACCTCTAGCCTCCATGACTATTATAGCAGTAATAATTTCTAATCTACAAGAAAAGAATAATAACTATTTTTCTCTCTGTTTGTCTGCTTCAAAAACACCTAGAACGTGAAAATCTTGACAATGCAAACCTAATTCCTCCAAAGATTTTTGGACTTTTGTATCCTCAATATGACCATCAAGATCACATAAAAAAAAGAAAGAGTCGAATGAATTTTTTTCTGGATAACTTTGTAATTTTGTTAAATTAACTCCATTGATTGCAAATCCACCAAGTGATTGATAAAGAGCAGCAGGTTTACTTTTCAATTTAAATAGAAAAGAAGTTATATATTTTTTATCTTTAAAATCTGGCTGGCGAATATCTTTTCCCATAACTAAAAATCTAGTAAGATTACCTTTTTCATTTTCAATATTTTTTTTGATTATTTCTAAATTATATGTTTTTGCGCTCAAAGAAGATGCAATAGCAGCTTTTGTTTTATTTTTAGTAGTTGAAACCATTTCTGCAGAACCAGCTGTATCAGCTCTTACATGCTCTATAAGGTTATTTTTTTTAATAAATTTTGAACACTGGGACAATGCTTGTCCATGTGAATAAACATCTTTAATATCGGAAACTTTAACTCCTGGAAGAGCTAATAAATTATGTTCTATTTTTTGAAAATACTCTGAGTAAATATTCAACCTATACTTAAAAATTAAATATTCAATTCCTATGTTACCTGTTATCCTATTTGATTCTGGTATGATAATCTTAGAATTTGAATCTTTTGATGCTTTTAGAAAACATTCATCAAAAGTTTTACAAGGAAATATCTCTGATTTTGGTTCTATGGATAATGCCGCAAGATGTGAATAAGCACCGTAAGTTCCTTGAAAATAAATTTTACTCATCAGGATTTATATTCCATTATTTTTTTTATAGCTACAAAATCTTCTTGAGTATCTACTCCAATCGTGTGTGATTTTGATAAAGCAACATTTATATCAATATCATTATCTAATGCTCTAAGTTGTTCTAAATTATTTTTTATTTCATTTTGAGATTGATCTAAAGAAATAAATTTTTTTAATATTTCTTTTTGGTAACAATATATTCCTAAATGATGGTAAATATTTTGAGTTTTATTTGAAACTTTTCTCATAAAATTTTTTGCCTCTGGAAAATTGAAATTATTTAAATCTTCTTTTGTCATTACTTTAACAATATTTTGATTTTCATATAGTTCTTTATTAGAAATTTTTGATGCCAAAGTTCCTAATTTGGAACGAAACTTCATCATTTGAGAATTCAAATATCTTATATCATTTATATCAATCAGAGGTTCATCGCCTTGAAGGTTCATTACCAATTCAGTGTTAGAAATATTAATTTTCTGTAAAGCTTCAAAAATTCTATCAGTCCCAGTTTTATGTTTATTATCAGTCATAATAGCTTGGCCTCCATTCTTTTTAACGTCTTCCATTATTTCCTTATCTTCAGTTGCTACTATTACTTCCCCAATATTCGCCTCCTCCGCTTTCTTAAAAACATGAGAAATTATTGATAAACCATTAATTTTGAGTAATGGTTTACCTGGAAGTCTAGTAGCTGACAACCTAGAGGGAATTATAACTATCGTTTTCATCAGTTTTTTTATTTGTCACTACAATATAAACAGAGGCAAAATTGTACATTAAATTATATAAGCAATTTATTATTTATAGTGTTATATGTTCAAAGTAATTTGAAATAAATGGATTCTTTTGAAATAAATAAAATAGTTGCTGCAATTTTATTGGTAGCTCTACTTATCATAGGTATCGGTAAACTTTCAGATATAATATTTTACGTAGAAAAACCTAAAACGCCTGGCTACTCTGTAAAGGTTGAGCAAGCAGTAACTGTTAGTTCTCAATCTAGCGAAGATATTAATGAAAAAACAATTGATGTAGCAGCTTTAATGGCAATGGGTGATATCGCTATAGGAGAGAAAGTTTTCAAAAAATGTGCAGCTTGTCATTCAATAGTAAAAGGTGGAAAAAATAATATTGGTCCTGCATTGTATAATGTTGTAGGAAGAAAAGTTGGAGCTGTAAATGATTATAAATATTCAAAAGCATTATCCAATTACGGAAAAGAGTGGACTTTTGAGGAATTGAATGGCTACCTTCTAAAACCTGCTAAATGGATAAAAGGAACAAAAATGGCTTTTGCAGGATTGAGAAAAGAAAAAGACAGAGCTTCAGTTATTTTATATTTAAATAAGAATTCTGATAACCCTCTGCCCCTACCTTAACTTGCCAAGACAATAAAGAAGTATAGATTTTTGTACGTGAATCCTATTAAGAGCCTGTAACCAAACTTTTGATTGTTTGCTCTTAAAAACGTTTTCATCAACCTCGCTGCCTCTAGGAAGACAGTGCAATAATATAGCTCTTGGACATTTTTTCATAAGATTTTTACTAATCTTAAAATTTTTGAAATCTCTTAATTTTTTTTTTTTATTTACTTTATCATTCATTGAAATTACTTTATCTGAAAAAATTACATCAGCTCCTTCAACAGCTTTTTTTGGATCATTATAAATCATAATTTTGTTTTTATTTTTTTTGACATAATTCATTATGTTTTTATTAGGTTGATATTTTTTTGGACAACCAACTTTTAATTTAAAAGAGAATTTAATTGAGGCAGCAATCAAAGAATTTAAAACATTATTTGAGTCCCCAATCCAAGTAATATTTAATTTAGATATTGGTTTTTTTTTAATTTCCTCAACTGTAAATACATCTGATAAGATTTGTGTTGGGTGAGAAGATGGGCTTAATCCATTGATAATTGGAATTGTTAAATACTTTTTAAATTCCTCCAACTTTTCATCATTATCAGTTCTTAACATAAATGCATCACCAAAATTTGATAAAATTTTAGCTGTATCTTCAATGCTTTCACCTCCTTTAGATAAATGAAGTTCATCTGGTCTCAATGTCAAAGTTCTTCCCGATAGTTGAGAGATAGCTAAGAAAAAAGACAATCGAGTTCTTAAACTCGATTTTTCAAACATTTGTATCAATAATTTTCCTTTTAAAGGTGTTCCTATATCGGGATCAAGCTTATTAAGTTTCTTTCTTGCATTTTTTCTTTTTTTTGCATCTACTAAAATTCTTCTAAGATCTTTTGCTGGAATATCTTTAAGATTAATAAAATGATTCATTTTATTTAAATTCTGCACAAACTTTATTGATAATCTTAAGAGCTTGATCTATTTCTTTTTTTTTGACATTAAGTGGTGGTAAAACACGCACAACGTGATCAGCTGCTCTTATAGTTAATAATTTATTATCCATTAATTTTTTAATAAAATTTGATTGATCTTTATAAAGTTGAATTCCAATTAATAAACCTCTTCCTCTTATTTCTTTAATAATTTTAGGGTACTTTTCTTTAAGCTTATTTAAATTGGAAAAAAAATATTTAGAGGTTTTTTTTACATTATTAAGAAATTGCTTAGTAGAAATAATATCCATTACAGTGTTTCCAACTGCCATCGCCAAAGGGTTTCCTCCAAAAGTGGACCCGTGTGTGCCCGGTGTCATGCCTGAAGCAACTTTTTTATTCATTAAAACAGCGCCTATTGGAAAACCACCACCAATACCTTTTGCTATAGGTACTATATCAGGTTTTACTTTTGATCTTTCAAAAGCAAAAAAATCACCACTTCTACCAATGCCGCATTGCACTTCATCTAGAATTAATAATATTTTTTTATCGTTGCAAATTTTTCTTAAATATTTCAGGCATTTATCAGGTATAGGTTTGATGCCCCCCTCACCCATTATTGTCTCTACCATTATTGCTGCTGTATTTTTTTTTATCTTTTTTTTCAAATTTGGAAATCTGGGTTTAAAATTTCTAAATTGTATATGATCGAATCCCGGAACATTTGGACCAAAACCCTCTGTCATTTTTTTTGAACCACTTGCATAAATGGCAGCTATGGTTCTTCCATGAAATGAGTTTTTTATGCATAAAATACGGTTTTTTTTTGCATTACCTATTGAAAAAAAATATCTTCTTGCAGCTTTAATAGCAGCTTCAGTTGCTTCAGCACCTGAATTTTGAAACATTACAAAATCGGCAAATGTTTTTTTTACTAATTTTTTTGCCAAATTTTCACCTTCTGGTATCGTAAATGCATTTGATACATGCCATAACTTTCTAGCTTGAGAATTTACAGCTTTTATTAATTTAGGGTTTGCATGACCTAAACTGTTTACAGCAATCCCAGAACAAAAATCTAGGTATTTGGAACCATTGGTTGAAAATAAATATGAACCTTTTCCTCTTTTAAAAGAAATTTTTTTTCTATTATAATTTTTAACTAAATAACTCATATTTTTAAAAAAAACTTTTTTATTAATTTAAAAATTAAATACAAGCGAGGATTGAATATCATATAAAATAATTTCATAAAAAAATGTTGATAACTTTAAATAATTTATTGTTTAAGCAAAAATTATATCAGTATATTGTATTATTAAAAGTTTATAACACATTATATAGAACAAATGAGTTGGACAGACGAAAAAGTAGCAAAATTAAAAGAATTATGGGGTAAAGGAAATACTGCCTCACAAATAGCGGAGATTATTGGCGGCGTTTCTCGTAATGCCGTCATTGGGCGCATTTTGCCCCTCTAAATTTTAGAGGGGCATATAAGCGCAAATGGAAAAGCACATAGATTAAATCTTTCAGCGAAAATCAAAACTAGATCAGCACTACCGAGCAAAGGATTAGATAAATCTTTAGAGCATACTAATAATCCTTCCAAAAAATCAAGAAGGAGTAGATTCAAATCTTTAATTATCGAAAAAGATTTTGAACCTGAAAATCCTAAACAATTAGAAGAATTAGATGAAAATTCCTGTAAATGGCCTATTGGACATCCAAATGAACCCAACTTTTATTTCTGCGGTCGATCTTCTTTGAAAGATTTTTCTTATTGTAAATTACATATATTATATGCTTATCAGCCTAAAGGTAAAAAAGAGGATGCAGTTGAAAAAGAGGAAGATATGGTCGCAATTGGTAAAAAAATCAAATCCGCATAATATTATTTCTAATTCTTATAATTTTTTGTAGAAAATTGTCCGGCTTCTCTCCACATATAACAATATTTTTCAACCTCATTTGTAAAAAACCTTTTAGCAGGTAAATTAATTTCAAAATTTGTTTTATATTTCCCAGAAGGAATGTTGTCATACTTTAAAAGTTTTAATTGATCTTGGGTCAGTAAAGGTTTTGGAAATAACTGAAAAAAACTAGCTGACATATTTGCTAAAAAAAAAGGAAATGGAATTAAAATTCTTTTTTTTTCGATTAATGCTAATAACTTTTCAATTATCTCTTTAAAGGTTAAAGTTTCAGGACCAACACATTCAATTATATTTGAATCAATATTCTTTTCAATTGCATGATAAACTATATCAGTTAAATCAGAGCAATGAATAGGAACAAACTTTGTTTTACCTGAATAATATAGTGGAAATATAGGTAATCTACTTAGTAATGTCATAAAGTTTGTAGTAAAATTATCATCAACAGAAAAAACCAACGATGGTCTCAAAATAATTGCAGATGGAAAATTATTTAAAATATTTTTTTCACCTTCAAGTTTGCTTTTAGCATAAATTGAGTCTACTGCATTGTTGATGCCTAAAGCAGAAATATGAATAAAATTTTCTAAATGATATTCTTTAGAAAGTTTTGCCAAAATTGAGGGGAACACTGAATGTATATTTTTAAAAGTATTTCCTTTTTTACTTTCATATAAAATCCCAATTAGATTAATGCATATGTTTGTTTTTTCAAAAAGTTTCCTAATTTTATTTTCTTCGAAAATATTTGCTTCAACTATATCAATATATCCAGCATTTGCTTGAGTTTTAATCAAATAGCTTTTTTGATGTATATTCCTTGTAACTACAGTTACTCTATAGTTATTTTTAGTTAATTTTCTTATCAAGTGTCTTCCTATTTGACCACTACCACCAAAAATTAGACAATTTTTTTCTTTCATATATATATATTTAAAAATGAATGTTGATATTAAACTACACAAAAATGATTTACCAGATGATTTAAATTTAGGCAATCTATTAGCTGTAGATTGTGAATTTATGGGTCTCAATGTTGTACGAGATCCTTTATGTTTGATTCAAATTTCAACGGGTAATTTTGATGCTCATATAGTTCAGTTAGACAGATCAAATTATAATGCTCCCAACTTAGTAAAAATATTATCTGATAACAGAATAATTAAAATTTTCCATTTTGGTCGAGCAGATATCGCGCATATCAAATATTATTTAAAAACAGATACAAACAATATTTTAGATACTAAAATAGCATCAAAATTGGCACGCTCATACTCTGATAATCATTCTCTCAAAACTTTAATTAAAGAGTTTATGAATATTGATATTAGTAAACAATTTCAAAGTTCAGATTTTGGAGGAGAATTGTCACAAGCTCAACTAAAATATTGTGCTAATGATGTTATATATCTTCATAAAATTCATAACGAACTTACAGATATTTTGATTAGAGAAAAAAGATTTGATTTGTATAAAGAGTGTTTAAAATTTTTAAAATTAAGAGTTAATCTGGATTTATCACAGTTTAGAGAAGATATTTGGTCACATTAGTAAAATTATATGAAAAAAAATTATTCTAAGATTGGTAAAAATGTAATTGATTTAGAAATTAATGCATTAAAAAAAGTAAAAAAATTAATTGGGAAATCATTTAATGAAGCAATTGATCTGATAAGTAAATGTAAATCGAAAGTCATTTTGTGCGGTGTCGGTAAAAGTGGTTTAATTGCATCAAAAATTTCCGCAACTCTATCATCTGTTGGCACTCCTTCATTTACAATTTCAGCCAGTAATAGTTCTCATGGTGATTTGGGATCAATTTCTAAAAAAGATATTTTAATTTTAATAAGCTACTCTGGAAACACTGAAGAACTCAAAAACTTGATACAATATGCTAATAGATTTGGTGTCAAGCTAATAGGTATAATGTCAAAAAAAAATTCCTTATTATATAAAAATTCAAACATTAAATTACTAATTCCAGAAGTAAAAGAGTCGGGTTATGGTATCGTACCTACATCAAGTACAACAGCTCAACTAGCATTGGGCGATGCTATTGCAATTACATTGATGTATCATAAAAAATTTGGAAAATTGGATTTTAAGAAATTTCATCCAGCAGGAAGTCTTGGTAAAAAACTAAAAACTGTTGAAGATATAATGTTAACAAAAAATAAAATTCCTTTTATTGAAGAAAATTCTTCATTTAATAGAGCATTAAAATTGATTAATTTAAAAAAACTTGGATTGGTAATAGTGAGAAATAAAAAAAAAGAAACAATAGGTATTTTTACTGACGGAGATATTAAAAGATCAATTCAAAATAAAGAAAATTTAAAAAATTTAAAAATAAAGTCCTTTATGACAAAAAATCCAGTATCTGTAGATAAAGATGTATTAGCAGTAAGAGCAATATCAATAATGAATGAAAAAAAAATTACCAGTTTATGTGTTCACTCTAAAATAAATAAGAAAAAAACAATAGGTATTATTCATATACATAACCTTATAAGCATGAACTCTATTTAATTAATGGGGAAAAAAAATTTAATTCAAATATTCTTATTAATTTTACTTATATTGATAACTTTTTTCGTCTTTAATGTTTTCTATAAAAGTGACAAGACCATAAAATCATCAAAAAAAATTGAAATTAAAGTTTCTGAAGAATTAAAATCTAATGAGGGTAAAAATGTTATTCAAGATATCAAATATACCTCAAACAATAATAATGGTGATATTTTTGAAATTTTAGCAGATTATGGTGAGCCAAGCTCAGAAGTAGATAATTTAATGTTCTTAACTAAAGTGGTTGCGAATATAATTTTGAATGATAAATCAAATATTAAACTCACTTCTGATTATGCAAATTTTAATACAAAAACCTTTGAAACTACATTTATAAATAACGTCAAAATTTTTCGAAATGATGAAACAATATTTGGAAAAGAATTGTATTTAGTTTTTGAACAAACAGAGGAAGTGCTCAAAAAAAGTCCTAATGTAGATCAAAATTTAATAAGAATATCTCATGATGTTATTATTAAAAAACCTGGATATATGCTTAAAGCTGATATATTAGAAATTGACCTTATAACAAAAAATATGAAAGTATTTATGAATGATAAAAACAATAAAGTTGAAGCAATAAGTAAATTGAAATAGCTATATGTCTGTCGTTAAAAAATTCAGGATTACGAAAATTAAAAATAGCAAACCCTTAATTTCGTTAAAAAAAATTTCACTATCATTCAAAAAAAATCACCTTATTTTAGATAATATATCTATTGATATTTCAAAAGGGCAAGTGATAGGATTACTTGGACCTAATGGTGCTGGAAAATCCTCATTAATGAACTTAATTACTGGTGTAATAAAACCAAATTATGGGAATATAATTATTAACAATGAAGATATAACTCAATATCCTATTTATGTAAGGACCAAAAAATTTAAGATTTCCTCTGTGCCTCAAATAGGCGGTTTTTTTGCAGACTTAAGTGCGGAAGATAATTTAAACGCGGTTGGAGAAATCTTAATTAAAGATATTAAACAAAGAAAAATTAAAATTGAGGAATTAATTTCTAAATTTGAACTTGATGCTGTTAGAAAAGTAGAGGCTAAATTTTTAAGTGGTGGGATGAAACGAAGACTTGTAATTAGTATGTCATTATTAGGTGAACCAGAAATATTATTGATGGATGAACCCTTGGCAGCGCTAGACCCTCAAACGATTCAAATGCTTCAAACAATAATTATCAAACTTCAGTCTGAATATAATTTAACAATTTTGATAACAGATCATCAAGCAAGGGATTTGCTTGTAGTTTGTGATAGAGCGGTAATACTCTCTAATTCAAAAATAGTAGCTGAGGGAACACCAAATCAATTAATGCAAAATGATAATGCAGCAAAATATTATTTTGGTGAAAATTTTAAATTTAAGTAAAATTTATTAAGTGCCAAAATTTATTTCTATTAAAAAAAAAATAGATAATTTTAAAAAAAAATCTATTTCAATGCCTGGTGATAAATCTTTAAGTATTAGATTCATTTTACTATCAGCTTTATCTAAAGGAAAATGTGTAGCTTATAATATATTAAAATCAGAAGATGTAAAAAGTGCAATCAAAAACTTAAAAAAATTAGGTATTAAAATAATATTAAAAAAATCTAAATGTGAAGTTTATGGAAAAGGTTTGCACGGCTATAAATACAAAAAAAATTTAGTCTTAGATGCAGGTAACTCAGGCACTACAGCAAGATTATTATGCTCAACATTAATTGATACAAATTATTCAATTAAGATAACTGGAGATGAGTCACTCAGAAAAAGAGATATGAAAAGAATAATTGAACCTTTGAGGTTATTTGGAGCGGAATTTAAAGATAAAAACGGTAAACTTCCAATTTTTATCAAAGGTACAAAATTTACCAAACCGATAAATTACATTGAAAATTTAGGCTCTGCACAATGTAAGTCAGCAGTAATGATTGCAGCCTTAAAAACTTTTGGAATAACAAAAATAAGAAGTTTACCATCCAGAAATCATACAGAATTACTATTTAAATATGTTCTGAAGATACCTATGAAAATAAAACATCAAAAAAAATATGATTTAATTGAGATCAAAGGAAAAAAAGAAATTAAACCATTTAAGTACAAAATTCCTGGAGATATATCTTCTGCAGCTTTTTTTATAGTTTTGACTTTGTTATCAAAAAATTCTGAGCTGATTTTAAAAAATATCAATATCAATCCTTCAAGAATAGGTATTCTTAAAATACTTAATATGATGGGTGCAAAAATAAAAATGAAGAATAAAAAAAGCTATAAAGGTGAAATTATTGGAGATATATTTGTTAAAAGTGCTAAAAAATTGAGAGCGATCAATCTTAATTCATCATTAAATAGTTCGGCAATAGATGAATTTTTATTAATTTTTTTAGTAGCAAGTAGATGTGAAGGGATTAGTTCGTTTATCAATCTTTCAGAATTAAATAAAAAGGAGTCTAAACGTCTAGATTGGGGAATTAAAATTTTAAGAATGATGAATATAAAAGTAATAAAAACAAAAAACTATGGGTTAAAAATTTGGGGAAGTAAAAAATTTCAAACTAATAAAAATTACGTGGTAAAAAACTATTTAAAAGACCATAGGATATTTATGCTATCAACTATAATAGCATTATCACTTGGAGGAAATTGGAAGATTTATGATCCAGACTCATTTAAAACATCATTCCCTAATTTTTTAAAAACATTAGATAGTTTGGGAGCTAAGATTAAATGAGAAAAATAATCAAAATTGCTATTGACTCACCAGCTGCTGCAGGAGCTGGAACTCAAGCTAAATTGATAGCTAAACATTATAATTTATATTATTTAGATACTGGAAAAATTTATAGATTTATTGGCTATGAAAAAATAAAAAATAAAAGAAATTTTAATTACAAACTCATAAAAAAGAAAATTCAAAATTTAGATTTAAAGAGTCTTCAAAATAAAAATCTCATATCAAATAAAGTAGCCGACGAAGCTTCTATTTTAGCTAAGGATTTAAAGATAAGAAAAATAGTTCATAATTTTCAGATTAAATGTGCTTATAATCCACCAAAAAAATTTAAAGGGAGTATTTTAGATGGAAGGGATATCACCAGCGTAATAGTCAAAGATGCAACTTTAAAATTTTTTATAACCGCAAATGTAAAAATAAGAGCTCTAAGAAGATATAAGGAGCTGAAATCTCTCAAAAGAAAAATTACTTATCAAGAAGTGCTTAAAAGTATTAAAAAACGTGATAAAAGTGACTATGAAAGAAGATATTCACCGCTAAAGAAAACTAAAGATTCAATCTTGATTAATACTTCAAATTTAACTAAAAGTGCTTGTTTTTTTAAAATAAAACAAATTATAGATAAAAAACTTAAACTTAATGGAAATATATAAAGATTTAAATAATCCTGCCTCAAAAGAGTTCGAAAAGCTTCTCAATAGTCAATTATCAAAAAATAAAATTGAAGAAGGAAAAGTAATTGAGGGTAAAATAAATAAAATTTCGGATAAATTTGTCTTTCTGTTTATCGAAGGTTTAAAAAGCGAGCCTGTTTTAGACATCAATGAACTGAAAAGTATGGGTTGGAAAGAAAAAATTAAATTAGGTGAGAAAATTCCAGTTTTATTAGAAAGAATTGAAGATAGGAATGGAGAAGTTTTAGTTTCTGCTAGTAAAGCTCAAAAAATTAGAGGTTGGAATAAACTAGTTGAAGCTTACGAAAAAAATGAACCTATAATGGGAAAAATCACATCTAAATGTAAAGGTGGATGTATTGTTGAACATATTGATACTGGATCACTAATGTTTTTACCTGGCAGTCAAATAAGTGATAAACCTCTAAAAGACATTGGTCACTTAATGAATGAGCCTCAAAAGTTTGCTTTAATTAAATTAGATAAAGTAAGAGGAAATGCTTGTGTTTCTAGAAGAGAAATAATTTCATCTTTTAAAAAAGAGGACAAAGCTAAAATTATAGAAAAATATAAAGTTGGTGATGTTATAAAAGATGCGGAAGTAAAGGGTTATAGCTCTTTTGGATGTTTCTTTAACGTTAATGGAGAAATTGATGTTTTAGTTCATCTCCAAGAAATTTCTTATTCAAGAGTAAATCATCCAGATGAAGTATTTAATATTGGTGAAAAACATAATTTAAAAGTTATCTCAATCGACAAAGAAAAACTTCAGATTGGTTGTTCTGTAAAACAATTATCCCCAGATCCTTTTGAGCATATAGAAAATTATGAATTAAATAAAATTTATAAAGTTAAAGTTGTAAAGCTCATGGATTTTGGAGCTTTTTGTGAACTAGAGCCAGGCTTAACCACTCTTCTTCATTCAAGTGAACTTAGTTGGAATAAAAAAAACTTATCAGCCAAAAAAATGTTCAAAGTAGGTGATGAAATTGAATGTGTTATCACTGAAATAGATAAAGAAAAAAGAAGAGTTGCTATTTCTCACAGATTAACAAAAGAAAATCCTTTTGAAGTTTTTGAAAAAAAATATCCGGTTAATACAGTTGTAGAAGGTGAAGTTGTTAATAAAAATGATTATTCTTTATTTGTCAAACTTAAAGATATAGATGTGGATGCCTTTTTACATTGTAATGATTTAACATATTCAAATAATGGTGAGGAAGAATTAACAAAGTATAAAAAAGGTGATAAATTAAATGTTAAAGTGTTAGAAATCAAAAGTTCAGAACAAAAAATTAGGGTCGGCTTTAGACAGACATTACCAGATCCTTTTGATTGGTTTAAAGATAAAAAGATAAATCAAACAATAACTGTTAAAATAATTTCGACTGACAATAAGGGATTAATAGTTAGACCTGAAGGTTGTGAGATGAATTTTCAAATAAAAAAATCCTTAATAGCAATTAACCCCGCAGATGCTAGGCCATCTCGATTTACTGGTGGTGAAAGAATTGATTGTGCTATTGCTGATTTGGATTTGAATAAAAGAAAAGTTAATTTGAGCATAAAATTGTTAGAGGAAATAGAAAAAAAAGAAGCTTTAGAAAAATATGGAACAGAAGGTTCAAGTTCAGGTAAAAATTTGCCTTTCTCTTCACTATCAGAGGATCTAAAAAAAAAAGATAAAAAAAAGGAATAATTAAGTAAATTAAATTGGCTATAGTAAAATCAAAGCTCATTAGACAACTATCTAAAAGCTATCCAAATTTTTTAAAGAAAGACCTCGAAAAATTTACCAACATAATTACAGAAGAAATAAAACAAACTTTAAAAAGAGGAGAACGTGTTGAACTTAGAGGTTTTGGAGTTTTTTTCACTAATATTCAAAAAGCTAGAATTTCAAGAAATCCAAAAACTGGCGAAAAAGTAAATACGCCAGAAAAAAAAACAATTCACTTTAAAATGGCTAAAGACTTGTTTAAAAAAATAAATAATGAAAAAGAATAAAATATTTGTTGCTTGTGATAGTAATAATATTTCCAAAATAAAAAAAATAATTAACAAAACTCAAAATTCTAAAATTAAAGTTGGTTATAAATTTGGTTTAGAATTTTTGAATTCCAAAAATGGTAGAAATTTTATCTCTAAACTAAAAAATAAAATTATTTTTGCCGATCTTAAAATTCATGATATTCCAAATACATGTATTTCAACAATAAGGGCGATTAAAGATTTAAAAGTAAACTATCTTACAATTCATATCAGCTCAGGTCTTAATGCAATTAAAGCTGCTAAGAAAATTGCAGGTAAAACTAAATTGATTGGCGTAACAATTTTAACATCATTAGATAATAAAGCTTTAAAAGAAATAGGATTTAATAAAAATGTTAAACAAATAGTTCTTGACCAGGCAAGATTAGCTAATAAAGCAAAATTAGATGCTATTGTATGCAGTGCGCAAGAAGTCAAAATAGTTAAAAAAATTTTTAATAAAGAAATAATTACACCTGGAATAAGATTAAATTCGAGAACAAATGATCAAATTAGAACTTTAACGCCCAAACAAGCTTATAAAAATGGAAGCGATTGGCTTGTGATAGGAAGGCCTATTACCAAAGGAAACATTAAAAAAAATATGCAAACTTTAATTGATCATTTAGATAAATGATCCTTAAATCAAAAATTTGTGGAGTCTCAGACTCAAAAGTACTTAATTTTTTAGTAAATCACAATTATCCCCCACAATTTATTGGATTTATAGTTAATTACCCAAAATCAAAAAGATATGTTGATGTTAAAAAGTTAAAAGATCTTTTGAAAATTGAAAAAAAAAATTCTTTTTATGTTGCGGTTCTTGTAAATCCTAATCAAAATATTCTAGAAGAAATAAAGGAAATGCCATTTGATTATTATCAACTTTATAATTGTAATCCTTCTAAAATAAAATTGATAAAAGAAAAATATAAAAAAAAAATTATTACCGCAATAACTATAAGCGATATTAAAGATGTAAAAAAATATAAAAAATTTACTGATACAACAGATATTTATTTATTTGATAGTAAAGGATATGAAAATAGTATGTCATTCGATCACACACTATTAGAAAAATTGAGTCTAAATAAAGAAGTTATGATAGCTGGCAATATTAAAATTGATGATAATCTTGAAAATTTAAAAAAAATAGCACATATTGTTGATATATCTGGTGGATTAGAAACCAATGGATTAAAAGATATTTCCAAAATAGATATTTTTTTAAATAAAATAAAAAATTTATAATATGAAATTAAAAAAAAAAATTCCTTTAATTGATCAACATGACAAATATGGATTTTGGGGCGGAAAATTTGGTGGTAGTTTCATTCCTGAAACTCTCAAAAAACCTATTGAGGACTTAACAATAAAATTTGAAAAACTTAGAAAAGACGAAAAATTCATAAAAAAAAGAGATTTTTACTTCAAAAATTACGTGGGTTCTCCCACTTCATTTGTAAAATTAAAAAATTTGTCTAACCATCTAGGTGGAGCACAAATTTGGGCAAAAGTGGTTTCTGAAGCTAATGGTGGAGCTCATAAAATATATAACGCTACCGTTCACGCTTTAATATGTAAAGCTATGGGTAAAAAGTACATCGTTGGAGATACGGGGGCTGGATATGCAGGTAAAATGTTAAGTATGGCTGCTAAAAAATTTGGTCTTAAATGCAAAATTTTTATGGGAGCAAAAGATATTCGAAGACAAAAACCTAATTGTGATGCAATGAAAAAAAACGGTGCTGAAATTGTGCCTGTTTATTCTGGAAGTCAAACTCTAGTTGATGCTGTAAGTGAATGTATGAGATATTGGGTATCAAACTGTGATAATACACATATGTGTGTGGGCTCCACAGTTGGGCCAAATATTTTTGTAAAAATTTGTGGATGGAGTACTGCTCAAATTTCTAGAGAATTAAAAACTCAATTAATTAAAGAATTTAAAAGAATGCCAAAACTAGTTAAACTTATTAATTGTGTAGGAGGTGGTAGTTCGGCTTATGGTTTTTGGAGTGAATTTATTGATTATAATAAAAAACAGATTGAATTAATTGGTGTTGAGGCTGGTGGTCCAAAAAATTCAAAATTACATGCTGCACCTTTAAGTAGAAATGCTAAAATTGGAATTCTACACGGTGCTGCATCTTATGTTTGTCAAAATAATGAAGGACAAATTCATGAAACTGAGTCAATTAGTGCTGGTCTGGACTATCCTGGAGTAAGTCCAATACATTGTTTTTTAAAAGACGTAAAAAGAGCAAGATATACTTTTGCATCTGATGAAGATGCTTTAAATGCCTATAAACTAGTAACTAGATTTGAAAAACTAAATCCTAGTTTAGAACCTAGTCATGCTTTTGCAGAAGCTATTAAAATTGCTCCCAAGTTAAGCAAAGATACAATTTGTATTGTGAACTCTTGTGGGGATGCAAAAAAAGATAGAGATATTTTAAAACAAAGACTGGGAAAATATTAATGAGAAATTCTTTAATCCATCAAACATTTAAAATATCAAAGAGTGAAAATAGACCAGCTTTACTTACATATACAGTTGCTGGAGATGATACAAAAAAAAAATCATTAGAAATTCTAAAATCCATTTCTAAATATGCTGATATTTGTGAATTAGGCTTTCCTCACAACACCCCAATCGCTGATGGTGGTCAGATCCAAACTAGCGCTTATCGGGCTATAAAAAACGGAATTAAAATAAACGACGTTTTTTCAATTGCAGCTCAATTTAAAAAACTTAAAAAAAATAAGCCAATCATTTTGATGGGTTATTATAATATGATTTATCAATATAATGAAAATAGATTCATTAAAAAATGTCAAAAGTCGAAAATAGATGGTCTAATTGTTGTAGATTTGCCATTTCCTGAAAATAAAACTTTTGCTAAAAAATGTAAAAAAAAGAATATTAATTTTGTTCAACTTATTTCACCAACCACCTCACAGACACGTTTGAAACAAATTATCAAAAATTCTCATGATATGATTTATTATATAAGTATGCTGTCAACTACAGGAGGAAAATTAAAAGTTTCCCCTCAAAAAATATTGAAAGAATATTCAAAAATTAAAAAACAAAATTCGTCAAAAAACGTAGTCATAGGATTCGGAATTACTGAAAAGACAATAAAATCTCTCAAAAAAGCTGACGGATTAGTTGTTGGAAGTGCTATTTGTAAAGAAATAACAGACTCAATAAAAAAAAGACAAAATACTGTCACAAATGTTACTAATGTAGTGAAAAGATTAAAAAATAAAATTAAATGAATTGGATAACAAAAATAATTAAAGCAGGTGAAAAAATTAAATCTGCTATTCACAAAAGAGCAACTAAAGAGGATTTAGCTAATAGCGATTGGACTTCTTGTTGCAAGGGGCCAATTTTAAAAAAAGATTTAGAGGATAACCTATGGGTTTGTCCTGAATGTAATAAACATCACAGAATAAATCCAAAACAAAGATTTGATATCCTGTTTGGAAAAAATAATTATAAAATATTCAAAACACCAATCCCAAAAGATGATCCTTTAAATTGGGCTGACTCAAAAACTTATAAAGATAGATTGAGGAGTGCCAGAAAAAAAACTGGACTTGAATGTGGAATGATGGTTGTAAGTGGATCAATAAATAATATAAAAATTACTGCAGTGGCATCAGATTTTGACTTTCTAGGAGCGTCAATGGCTGCTGCTGAAGGAGAAGCTTTCTTATATGGAATTCAACATGCAATAGAAAACCAAACACCCTTTTTATGTGTCAGTGCTGGAGGTGGGATGCGTATGATGGAGAGTTTGATTTCTTTATCTCAGATGACTAGAACAACATTAGCAATTAATGAATTAAAGAAAAATAATCTTCCTTATTTAGTTTGTATAACAGACCCTACGGCTGGCGGAATTACAGCTTCGTATGCAATGTTAGGAGATATTCATATAGCTGAACCTGGGGCACTAATTGCTTTCGCAGGAGCTCGTGTAATTCAAGGAACGGTCAAAGAGGAACTTCCTGAGGGTTTCCAAAAAAGTGAGTATGTTGAAAAAACTGGTTTTGTGGACTTAATCGTTGAGAGAAAAGATCTATCTGAAAAAATAGGAACTTTATTATCAATATTGTTAAAGAAAAATTCTGTTATAAATTCTGAAGAAAATGAAACTTCAGAAAATAATCAATCGCTTACAAAAGCTGCATCCTAAGGAAATAGATCTTAGTTTAGACCGTATAAAAAACCTTTGTGAAAAATTAGGCAATCCACAAGATGAAATAGATTGTATCCAAGTCTGTGGAACAAATGGAAAAGGAAGTACAATTTCTTTTTTAAGATCAATACTTAAGGAGGCTGATATCAAATGTAATATATACACATCTCCTCATGTCAAACGTATAAATGAAAGATTTATCTATAATGATGAGATGATAAGTGATGATGAACTTTTAAATTTATTAAGTGAAATTGAAGAGATTAATAATGGTCGACCTTTAACATATTTTGAGGCTCTCACAGCAGCATTCTTTTATGGTTGTAAAAAACATAAAAAAAATCTTACTATTACAGAATTTGGTCTATTTGGAAGAGGAGATGCTGTAAATATTCTTAAAAAAAACCTTTGTAATATAGTAACTTCTTGCAGTGAAGATCACTTAGATTGGTTGCCAAAAAACGACAGGAATATTAATAGAATAATTTTTGAAAAGACCTCATCTTTACTAGACTCAAACATAATTGTCGCAAAACAAACCTCTGATGAAATTACAAAATGTATTAAAAAGAATATTTCTAATAATAGTGCAAATAAATATTACTTTAATGAAAATTATAACTTTGTTTTAAAGGAAAATAATTTTTTTTATTATGAGGATAATTATGGTGGTTTAAAGATTCCAAGGCCAAATTTAAACGGTCAATTTCAACTCGAAAATGCCTCAACAGCTATTGCAACATTAAGAATTTTAAAAGATTTAAAAATTAAAGATCAACACATTATAGATGGTATACAAAAAGCATCTAATACTGCTAGATTGGAGGAGATAAAATCCGGTAGACTTAAAGAATTAGTTAAAAATAATAAACTTATTCTTGATTCATCACATAATCCTGGTGGATCAAAAGCTTTAAATGAGTATCTTGAAACTTTAGATTGCAAAAAACATATCATAATAGGGATGATGGCCAACAAAGATCATGAAAAATATATTTCTTATTTTAAGGATATTGCTTCATTAACAACAATTGATATACCCAATCAACCCAACGCAATTAGTGGAAAAGAATTAAAAGATAAATTCAAGACTATTTCTAATGTTCAGTACAAAAAAAATATCAAAGAAGCTATTCAATCTATTGCTTTAGAAGAAAATGATTTACTAGTTATTACAGGTTCTTTGTATTTAAGTGGAGAGTTTTTAAATCTAAATTAGATATTTTTTTCTAAAAATTCTTTCATGTTACTTTCAGGAACTCCACCAACTTTTCTATCAACCTCAACACCTTTTTTATAAATTATAACTGTCGGCACTCCTCTTATCCCAGCAGCACTTCCTGTGTTTATTCCACCATCTTCAATGTCTGCATAATAAAAACCTGCTTTATCTTTGTACTCAACTGCTAGTTTATCCATAATTGGTTTTAAAGCTTTACAAGGTCCACACCATTCAGCACTAAATTGAATTACTGAAACATCTTCATTTTTAATTTTATTATCAAAATCTTCATCTTTAAAATTTGTAAGCATATAATCTATCTATTATTATTATTGTCAATGTCAACTAGGCTATTTCATATTTCTTTTCGATTGACATTATAAATTGATTAATTTCGTCGAGTTTTTTTAATTCTTCCTCATCATCTCTGTTTGAAGCTTGATCTCTTAAATAATCAATTTCAGAATATGCCATATTCACTGTTTGCCATTTTTCCTTATTTTTACTTAAAATTCTTCTAGCGATTTCACTTTTAATATTTTTATACAAGTCAGGTGGTAAAATCTGTGGAGCTTCTTGATAAATAATTTTTTGACCAAACCAACTACATCTTTTATCTTGAAATTTATCTAACATTCTTAGTTTATCTTCCCATGATGAACTATGCCATATTCTAAATAAAGCTGTATCTTTATTTGGAATAAATTTTTCATATAACGTTTCTTCTGGTAATAAATCCTCTTGAGTTTTAGTTTGCTCCTTTTCCTCTGCTGCTTCCCTATTAATGATTTGAATATTTTTACAAAATTGCTCATTATTCCTAACAAGAGATGCTCTTTTTTTAATTGTTTCTAAATTTAAATCTGAATATGGTTTTTGTTTTAAGGCAAACTCTTTATCTAGAACAATTGGAGCTTTGTTTGTTTTCAAAACTCTTAAAGCTTTTGGACTCATTTTTTTTAAAACATCTTTAAGTTGATTAATCGGTAAATTTAGTAAAGGTTCTGGATCTCTACGGCAATCCCATACATATCCCCATGAGGTATATGAAGGATGAAAACATTGATTGGGATGTAATGTACTAACTAAGTACATCATATTCCTCCCCTTCACATTTTCGAAAATTGAATATATTCCATCATTTTTTAAAATTGTCTCAACACTTGATTTTGTTGATGTTTTCAAAAATGTTTGCCAATTTTCTTCGTGCTTATCTTTAATAATTCTTAATACTTTCAGTGAATTTTGAGCATCAACATAAGCTGTATGACTAGCTGAAGTATCAAAACCTTGCATTCTAGATAACGACTCTAATGCAAGGCTTGGGTTTCCAGCTTCTGTAAGTTCTGTTTTTAAAGTCTTAGAGTTCAGTGTTTGAGCGGCTCTAGCTATATTCAAACCATCATGTTCACTATTAGGTGATGAGTGAGTAGCATATGGATAACGATTACCTTTAAAAAAATTATAATGGAACATTCTTCGATCAAAATTCAAGTTTGACCAGCCCATAAACATTGCTGGAGCACATTTTGAAAAAAAATTCTCTACTGCTCCTAAAAAATCATAATGAGAATAATTTCCTTTTGTTAATAGATCAATACTAGTTGAGTTTACAAGTAATGCTTTAGCACTAGGCACCTCGCCTTCTGGCATTCTACCTCTGATATTTAACTTACCTATTTCTTTTAAATTTTTGTCTACAACAACTGCCCCGACTTCAATTATAGATCCCCAAATAGTGCTATTAGTTGTTTCAGTGTCATAAATTACAATTTTATCCATTTTTTATTACCCTAAATTATTCATTTCATTAAATCTTTTTAATCTTCCCAAAAATAAATTCTGATAAGTAATTAATTCAGGGCCTTGAATTTTAAATTCTTGAAATAAATTATCGACTGTACAAACAAGAATAACACAAACTGTAACACTTGAATTGTAAACAACATTGTGAGCTAAGGAATAAGCTGCTGTCTGTAAAAACCAGGAGTCTATATATTCAGCTTTTTTTTGGTTTATTTGATTGCTTAAAATCAATTATCGTCTCTTTTCCTTCATATAACCCTACGCAATCTGCTGTACCTGCATACCTCTTAGGGTAATACATCGTGCATTCCACACCATATATTTCCTCTAGTCTATTTGTTAACCCTTTATCAATAATTTCTTTTGCCATTTTTTTATATTGTTCATTATCCTCAAAGAAGCTCAAATTTTCTCTTCCTAAAAGAAAAGACTCTAAATAGCTATGCATCTGAGATCCTCTGCTACTTGCTGCTTTTGTAATGGCTTCAGCTTCTTTAAGACCAGTTCTTTCTCTCCAATTAGCCAAGGCTGCTTTATCTTCTTCAGACTTTGTTGCGTCAAGTATTGAAGTTACACCTGGTAATTTTGATTCACCCAAAATATATCTTCTAATTCCATCCTCTGTTGCTCTTGATGATGTAGGATAATTGTATTTTTTATTCCAACGCATGTGATTTCTTATATTAGGTATTATCTGAAAAAAGAAATTATTTTTTAAGATTTTTGTTTCTTTCAACAAAACTTTCAACGTTATCTGTCAACACTGCTTTTTCAACTTGCTCGGGATCTTTTATGTTTTCTAAAGTTCTAGTAATTGATCTTGCATCTTTTCCAAAACTATCAACAACCGTCATTGCTTCTTCAAGTTTTTTTCTTAATTTATAAATGTTATCAAAATGACTAGAAAACCTTGTACTAATAGTTTTTAGATGATCATAAATCTCTGTTGCATGTTTAGAAATTTTAAGAGACTGAAAGCCCATATGTAAAGATTGTAAATAAGCTGAAAGAGTATTAGGACCACAAATCACTATTTTATATTTTTTCATTAATTCTTGAGTTAACAACTCTTTAGTACTTGGATCTTGATATTCAGTTAACTCTTTATAAAGGCTTTCTGTAGGAGCATATACTATTGCAAAATTTGAACTTTTAGGTGGAACAATATATTTCTCCATAACACTTTTCGCTTTGACTCTAAATGCACTTGCTAATTTTGTTCTAGCGTCTGCGACTCCTTTTTTATCATCTGCATCATATGCATCAGTAATTGCCTTAAATTTTTCTACAGGAAAATGAGAGTCTACTGGAACCAATACATCGCCTTGAAGCTTGATTGCAAATTCTACATTCTCACTAGTATCTTCTTTCATTTTAGCGTTGGTTACAAATTGAGATGCTGGTAATAAATCCTTAATTAAAGCATCCAAAGAATACTCTGCCAAAGTTCCATACTTTTTAACCCCTGCTAAAATTTTGGTAATCCCCTCTTGGCTTTGATTTAATAATTTTACTTGTTCGTTAAAATTGCCAACCTTTTCATCAACTTTAGTAAGAGCCTCAGTCATATCTTTTGTAACCCCAGTTGATAATGAATTGAATGAGTTAGACATTGAACTTAAAGATGTATTTATTGTCGAATTTAAACTGTCTTTTAATCTTACAATTTCAGCATTCAAATTTGCAATTTCATTTGTCTCTTCTGTAATTTTTCCTTTCTTTGACTTTATATTTAAATACAAAATTGCTAGGATCGCTCCAAACATTAAAATCAAAATTATTAGTAAAATAGTGTCCATGATTCGTAGTATGTATTATAAGGATTTTTTATGGAATTGGATCTAATTTTAAAAATTATTTTTGGAATAGGTTTTCTAGTTGCTATTTATGCAATTATTAAAAATTTAGACATAATCAAAATTATTCTTATATACTTTAAAGATAAGTTACTTAGAAAGTAACTTAATAAAGTTTTTCAATCCTTTTTTTTTACTATTTTTTTTTGAAGTAAAAATACAAGCTTGAGACTTTAAAATTTCTCCATCTTTTAAGATACGTAAGTTATTTGCTTTAAGAGTTTCACCTGTTGATGTTATATCTGTAATCAATTCTGCTGAGCCAGTAAAAGGGTAAGATTCTGTTGCCCCTAAACTTTCAACTAATCTAAATTGGGTAACACCTTTTGAAAACAAAAACTCTCTTGTTAAATTTGGATATTTAGTTGCAACTCTTAGTCTACTTTTCTTTTTATCTCTAAACTCGAAAGCTATTTCTTCAAGATCAGCAACTGTTTGAACGTCAATCCATGGATCTGGTATAGCTACGACTAAATTAGCATTTCCAAAATCAAGTTTATTTAAAACGTTGATTTTTTTTCTGAATATTTATTTCACTTTCTTTAAGTAAATCAAATCCTGAAAAACCAACATCTAATGTGCCGTCTCCTAATCTTTCAATAATTTCTCTAGCATGTAAATATAAGATTTTTATATTATCTTTATTTTTGATTGAACCAATTAAATCTCTTTCCCCTCTTTCAGAAACAAGTTTTAATCTTTTTTTATTGAAAATTTTTAGGACATCTTTTCTAAGTCTTCCTTTACTAGGTATTCCAATATTTATAAAATCACTCATTTAATTTATTAGATTTAAAGCAGCTCCAACTGCTGGAGTTTGTTTTTTTGAACCAAGATCAGAAATTAATTTGTCATAACGACCTCCATTACAACAATTAATAATTCTAGATTTTGATTTAATATCTATTTTAAAAACCATTCCTGTGTAATATTCTAATTGTCTGCCAAATGATGTTGAAAAAACTACATTTAGTTTTGAGATTTTATTTTTAGATATTGGAAAATATTTTTGATCAACAACAAGATTAATTTTATTCTTTCTAAAAAATTTATTCAATTCAAAAGCAGCTTTATTTATTGGACATCTTATTTTTAAAAAATCTTTTATTATTTTAGAAATATTTCTACCTCTACTTGGTCTTCTTGGATCTTTAATCTTTTTATCAAATCTATTTAAAATTTCTTTAATTGATCTGTTAGCAATAATGGATGCTTGATTGACTTGTAACATTTTTAAGTAACGTTTTTTATCAACTTCAACGATAGTTGGGTCTACATCTGAATTCGTCTCTAATCTTTTTAATAAGTCATTAAAATAATTTTCTCTCCAAAAATGTCTTGAAAGTCTTAATTTCCATCTTTTGGGTATGTCTAATTTTGAGATCAATAAATTAAAGATTTCTACATTTCCAATTGTAATTGTTCCAGATGAATATTTAAAGTTTTTAAGTGATTTTAAGGAAGTATTTATTATTTCTTTATCATCAATTTTTTCACTTTGTGATCCTATAATTTCAAAACCAATTTGATTTCTAATAATAGAATTTTTTTTATTTTCAGATTTTCTATAAGCCTGGCCACTGTAAAATATTTTTTCTTTACCCTTCAAGTTATTTTCTAAATATCTAAGACAAGAAGCAATAGTCAAGTCAGGCCTTAGACATAACTCATTTCCCATTTGATCTATAAAAGAAAAAATGAATTTCCTAAAACTCTCACCTGATCTTTGAACAATATGATTTGTTTCAATTACTGAAGGTAATTCAATATATTTAAAACCATTAGATTTTACAGATCTAAGGATTTTTTCAGATAAATTTTTTGATTTCATTAATTAAATTTTCTTTGGGAAATGATATTTGATTATTTTCTCCTTTGGGGCCTAGGAGATTTTTTAATGTAATTTTATTATCTTTAAATTCATTTTCTCCACAAATTACTGCAACTGGACAACCCCTTTTATTTGCATATGTTAATTGTTTACCAAGATTTTTTCTACTATCTAAAAAGATTTCAGAATTAATATTATTTTTTCTTAAAGTTTCTAAAATTTTGTAATAATCATTTAAGTATTTTTCATCCATTACGCAAACTATGACTGGCTTTTGTTCATCAACCTTTAATTGATTCAATTGTATCATAACAAAAAGTAACCGATCAACGCCAATGCTCACACCTGTGCCTGGGATATCAACGCCTTTAAATCTTGAAATTAATTTATTATACTGACCGCCTGAACAAATACTTCCAATATCAACTTCTTTTCCTTTGATGTTTTTTACTTTAAAATTAAGGTTAGTCTCAACACAAAAACCATCGTAATAAGCAAGACCTCTAACTATTGTAAAATTAGTTTTCACCTGTGCAGCATTAGTTCCGTAATTTAAAACTTCAAATAGTTGTTCCAATTCCTTAATTCCTTCTTGCATTATTTGATTTTTTGAAATTTGTTTTAATTGATTTAAGTCTTTTATCTTTAAGAAATTTAAAATTTGTGCTGCTTGGTCATCACTTAAATTGGCCCCCTCTGTAATAGCTCCACTTTTATCTTTTCTCTCTTTTTTTAATAATTCTTCAACGCCCTTTAATCCAAATTCTGGTTTGTCCAATTTATCAATAGCTCTCATTACTTTTGTTTGCTTCTCATCTGGAATTTTTAAATCTTCAATAAAACCCTGAATAATTTTTCTATTACTAACGTTTATAATAAATTGATCTTCTTTTAGACCACAATCTAATAATGTATTTGCAATTAAATTACATAATTCAGCATTGGCCTGTGCTGGATTTACATTTCCCACAATATCACAATCTGCTTGAGTAAA
>CACGIZ010000007.1 GCA_902573235.1 uncultured Pelagibacteraceae bacterium
CAGGTATGATGGATACAATTTTGAATCTTGGTTTAAATGATAAAACAGTCGATGCGCTCGCAAAAAAAACATCAAATGGAAGATTTGCTAAAGATAGCTACAGAAGATTTATTCAAATGTACGGAAATGTAGTTATGGGTGTTGAAAGCTATCATTTTGAAGAATTGATTGAAAATTATAAATTAACCAAAGGAGTTCTTTTAGATACCGATCTAGACGAGAAAGATTGGGATGGCTTAATAAAAGACTTTAAGAAAACTGTAAAAGAAAAATCTAAAATAGATTTCCCTCAAGATGTTTATCAACAATTATTTGGGGCTATTAGTGCAGTATTTTTATCCTGGGAAAGTAATCGTGCAAAAATTTATAGAAAATTGAATCAGATTCCCTCTGAATGGGGTACAGCAGTAAATGTTCAATCCATGGTTTTTGGAAATATGGGAAACGATTGTGCAACAGGAGTAGTGTTTACTAGAAATCCTTCAGATGGATCAAATAATATTTATGGAGAGTATCTCATTAATGCTCAAGGAGAAGATGTTGTCGCAGGAACCAGAACACCACAGTACATAACTAAAAAAGCAAAAAAAGAAGCAAAAGTAAAAGAAGCATCAATGGAAGAGTTCATGCCAAAAGTTTACTTGGAATTGTATAAAATTTTAAAGAAGTTAGAGAAACATTATAGGGATATGCAAGATGTAGAATTTACAGTTGAAAATAAAAAACTTTGGATATTGCAAACCCGTTCAGGCAAAAGAACTTCGAGATCAGCATTAAAAATTGCTGTGGATATGGTTAAAGAAAAATTAATTTCAAAAAATGAAGCTATTTTAAGAATTGACCCTAATTCTTTGGATACTTTATTACATCCTACCTTAGATGAAAAAAGTTCAATTAAAGTAATTGCTAATGGTCTACCCGCATCTCCAGGCGCAGCGAGTGGGAAAGTAGTTTTTACGTCTGAAGAAGCTGAAAGATTAAATGATATGATGCAGGATACTATATTGGTACGGGTTGAAACTTCGCCAGAAGATATTCAAGGTATGCATGCCGCAAAGGGAATTTTAACAGCAAGAGGAGGAATGACAAGTCATGCTGCAGTTGTTGCAAGAGGTATGGGTAGACCTTGTGTCTCTGGCTCAAGTGAAATTGATATAAATTACGATCAAAAAATATTTAAAACACCAACAGTTGAAATTAAAGAGGGTGATACAATTACTATAGATGGCTCATCTGGGAGAATAATTTTGGGAACGGTTCCAACAGTAAAACCTGAGATTTCAGGAGATTTTTCAAAATTAATGGGTTGGGCTGATAAGATAAGAAAATTAAAAGTTAGAACTAATTCTGAAACTCCATTAGACACTAAAACAGCAAGAGACTTTGGTGCTGAGGGAATAGGTTTGTGTAGAACAGAACATATGTTTTTTGATGAGGAAAGAATTTTATCTGTTAGAGAAATGATTTTATCAAAAACTCAAGAGGATAGAGCTAGAGCTTTAGACAAACTCTTACCCCACCAAAAAAAAGATTTCATGGAAATTTTTAAGATTATGCATGGTTTACCGGTTACTATAAGATTGTTAGACCCACCATTACACGAGTTTTTACCTAAATCTGAAAAAGAAATTTCTGAAGTTTCCAAAGCAATTGGTGTTGATATAAAAGAATTGAAGTCTAGAATTGATGAATTACATGAACAAAATCCAATGTTGGGACATAGAGGTTGCAGATTAGCTATTTCTTTTCCAGAAATTTATGAAATGCAGTGTAAAGCAATTTTTGAAGCTTTATCGGAATTAAAAAAAAACAAGCAGAAATCGGCATTTCCTGAAATAATGATACCACTTGTTTCCACTGAAGCAGAGATTAAAATTATTAAAGATTTAGTGATAAATACAGCTAGGAAAATTCAAAATGAAAATAAGATAAAAATAAAATTTCTAGTCGGCACTATGATTGAATTACCAAGAGCAGCAATTAAAGCTAAAGATATTGCTAAACATGCTGAATTTTTTAGTTTTGGAACGAATGATTTAACACAAACTACATTTGGTATCAGTCGTGACGATAGTGGTAAATTTTTAAATGATTATATAAATAACAAAATATTTTACGTTGATCCATTTGTTTCAATTGATGAAGGGGTAGAAGACTTGATTGAAATAGCAGTGAACAAAGGTAAAAAACAAAATAAAAATATTAAATTAGGAATTTGTGGTGAACACGGAGGTGATCCAAAAAGTATTAACTTTTGCTCTATAGCTGGATTAGATTATGTTTCTTGTTCTCCTTATAGAGTTCCAATAGCTAGATTGGCTTCAGCTCAGGCAGAATTGAAAAAAAATAATTCTAATTAAGTTTATGTATTGAAGCTTGATTTTTAGGTAACCAAATTTTTTTCCGAATATTTAGTAAGAATTTAAATTAAAAAATTTTCTTTAAAATTTGATTACTTTATCATTAAGTACAAATATTAAGTAAAAAGTTCCTAATAATTTTTTTTGCTTAATTTTTCTCGGCTTTGAAATATTCAAAGTAATTATCTTTTTTTAAATTTGGTTTGTTATGTGTTTTATGTTTTTTTTTTTTAAATTTAGTCAATATAAAGTTATTATTCTTAAAACATTTTTCTGATCTTTTATTACTTTTTAAAATTAAGCAGACTATTTTTTTTGGTCTGTAAGTACTGGTAAATTTTTTAATTGACAGATTTAACAACTTAGTGCCCAAACCTTTATTGTAATTTTTTGAAAGAATTCCTATAGAGACTTCATAGTTTTTTTTATTTATATGATCAAATTTTACAAAGCCAAATTTGTAGTTATTAATTTTTCCTATAAATATTTTAGATTTTGAATCTAACAGTTTATATTTAAGCCAAAATTCCCATACTTTAAATTTGTGTTTTTGATTTGATAAGTTTAAATACTTATTATTTACTGATTCTTGATGAATTTTAAAAAGTAATCTTGCATCAGATAATTTGCAGCTAACTATTCTCATTTTGATGTTCAAACAGTAATATAATGTTTTAATATAATTAATTAATTTTTATTTAATAAATCATTATTATAACAAGGGGCGTTCTGTTGCCAGGTGCCCCGGACCCCGTTTACTTAATTAACAAAGTTAATTAAGCAGCAAGTGCGTAACTTTCGTTAGCAATTATAAATTAGCCCTTCACGGAGGAACAATTCCGAACGAAAGAATAGCCTTTAGTCACCCGTCGAATCTATTTCACCCCCATAAGTTGTAATGGTGGAGGTGGTGGGTACTGCCCCCACGTCCGCAATGGTTATTACGAAATTCGTTTATCGTCATAGTTGGAAAACCAACTTTATTAATATAAAAGGAATAATTAAAGATTCAATAACAATCATGAAATTAACTAAAGAACAGTCCGAAGAGATAAAGAATCAACAAACTCAGAGCAACAATACAAAAAGAGTTACAGTGCTGGAATTGGAAAAAGTTTTATATGAAGCCATCCCAGCTCTAGATCATGGTTTTGTAAGAGTGGTCGATTATATGGGGGATGACTCTTCAATAGTTCAATCAGCAAGAGTTTCATATGGAAAAGGTACAAAACAAGTTTCAACTGACGCTGGATTAATTAAATATTTAATGCGTCATTGGCATAGCACTCCATTTGAAATGTGTGAGATTAAATATCATATTAAATTACCAATATTTATTGCACGTCAATGGATTAGGCATAGAACTGCAAATGTTAATGAATACTCTGCAAGATATTCAATTTTAGATAAAGAATTTTACTTACCAACATCTGAAAATTTGGCTGCTCAATCAACAAGCAATAGGCAAGGAAGAGGGGATGTACTAGAAGGCGAGCAAGCAAAAGAAGTTTTAGAACTTTTAAGAAATGATGCTGAAAGAACTTACTCAAATTATGAGACAATGCTCAATGAAAGATATGATGGATCAACAATTGATGAAAATAAGAAAGGATTAGCAAGGGAGCTTGCTAGAATGAATTTGACATTAAATACTTATACACAATGGTATTGGAAAACTGATTTGTTAAATTTAATGAATTTTTTAAGATTAAGAGCAGACCATCATGCACAGTATGAAATAAGAGTATATGCTGACATAATGTTAGATACACTTAAAAAATGGGTTCCTACTACTTACGAGGCTTTTATGGATTATAGAGTTGGTGGAACTGAAGTATCTGCGAAGGGAAAAAATGTGCTACAAAAATTGATAAAAAATGAAAATATATCCTTAGAAACCTCTGGTTTATCTAAAAGGGAATGGAATGAATTAATGGCCGCTTTTGATTTAAAAGATAGAATTTTATAGTTTTTATTAAGAGTATATTTTCTATATAAATTATCATTTAAGATCTAGTTTATAATTTAATATGATTAATATATTTGAAAAAATCAAACTTAGCTTAATTTTTTTAATATTAATCCTTTATTTTTTTTTTAATATTTATCAACTTAATTCCCAACACTGGTCTTCTTTAATGGATCATGATTTTTATATTCTTTACAATTCTTTATTAGTTAGCTCTGGGTTAGAACAAGAGGGAAGAGACCATCCAGCATTTACAACCTTTTTTCTATATAGTACGATTTTTAATTTAATTGATCTTTTTCAAAACTCTTACTTATCAGACATAGATAAAATTTTATCATCATCAAACATTGATGAATCAATACAATTTTATTTTCATGTTTCTAGAATAACAAACTTTTTTATAAATTTTTTATTATTTATCAGTTTTTATTATCTCTTTAAAAACTTAGATATTAAAAAAGAAATTATCTATTCTGTTTTAATAATATTTTTAATCTCTAGCTGGTATTCCTTGTCATTTTATTCTTTAAGATCTGAAAATTTAAGTCTTTTATTTATAAACTTAAGTTTGATCTTTATTTTAAATAAAAAAAATTTTTTAATGAATTCCTTTTTAGCAGGTATTTTTTTTGGAATTGCAATGTTTACAAAAATTCAAATTTTATTTTTTATCTTATACACAGCTCTTTTTATTTTGATTTCTGATAACCTCTATAATAAAAATATTAAAGAAAATTTTTTAAAAAATAAATTATTAAGGTATTATTTTATTTTATCTCTTATATTTGTATTTATCTCATACCTTATATTCCAATTAATAATTCAAGAATTTCCTAGATTTGAAAGAAATAAATATTTGGATTTACTTGTTTTTTCTTTTAGTTTTATTATTTTTATTATTTTTATTTTAAGTAAATATAAATTGAACCCTGAACTTAGGGAAAAAAAATTAATACAATTTTCAAGTTTTTTTAATGGATTTAGTTTTTTATTTATAGCTTTTGCTTTTTTGGATTTATTAAAAATTTTAAATATTAATGACTTTATCTACCTTAGAGTTACAAATCCTTTACATTATATGTCTGAATTTCCAGCTATTTTTGCTGAAGGGTCTGTAAATTTTAAATTTATAATTCAAATGATTATGAAAATTTCAACTAGTTATTCTCAAAATTTAACTGAACTTTTAATTATTTCTCTAATTTTATTTTATTCATTAAGAAAAAATTATAAGAGTGGAAAATCTCATGGCTTCTACCTATTAACCTTATTCTTAATATTTATTTTAATAACCTCAATAAACGGTATTAGAGGTGGAGCCCAATATCATACATATTATACTTTTTGTTATTTAATTGTAATGGCTAGCTGTTTAAATAATCTCAATTATAAAATTTCAAATATTTTTTTGATATTTGTTTTTATAATTTTTTTGTATAACAATTCATTAATAAAACAATTCAATGACCCTAAAAATAAATTAGCCATTTTTGATCGACAAAACTCAGTAATTGATATTTGTAATGAGTTTAGATATGGCATCCCTTCTAAAAGATACGATGCAACTTTAAATTATATAAAATATTGGCATCAAAAATTTGATGACAAAACAATTAACTCATTATGTAAGGAATTAAAATTATAGATTGAAATTAAAATGAATGATTTAACATTAATTATACCAGCAAAATTTGAAGCAGAATCATTACCTTTAGTATTAGAAGAAATTAAAAGTTTAGAGTGTAAAAAGAAAGTAATTTTAGAGTCTTCTGATAAAGAAACAATTAAGTCAATTCAAAAATTTGATTGTGAAATTGTTTATCAAAAGAACAAGGGATATGGCGATGCTTTAATTTCTGGAATTGATAGTGTTGAAACTAATTATTTATGTATTTTTAATGCGGATGGATCCTTTGATCCTAAATATTTAAGATTCATGTTGTCTAAATGTGAAAATTTTGACTTTATTTTTGCCTCAAGATATTTGAAAGATGGAGGAAGTGAAGATGATACATTTGTAACAAAATTTGGAAATTTTTTTTTTTCATTTTTAGGCAATTTATTATTTTCTCTTAGTTTGAGTGACATTTTGTATACATTTATAATTGGTAAAACTAAATCATTTAAATCTTTAAATTTAAAAAGCACTGATTTTTGCTTGTGTGTAGAAATCCCAATTAATGCAAAAAAACAAAAAAAATTATATTGTGATGTACCAAGTCAAGAACGAAAAAGAATAGCAGGATTTAAAAAGGTAAATGAATTTAGAGATGGTTTTAAAATATTATTTTACATGTTAAAAAGATTCATTGGTTTAAAGTAAACTTTTTATAAATGTGAGAACTAATACAAAAATTTTAATTGCTAAAATTATATATTTCTTTTTATCTTTTTTCTTATTGAAAAAAAACCTTTTCATAAGAAGAAATGGTATTAATTGGAATTTAGATTTATCAGAGGGTATTGACTTATCGATATTCTTTTTTGGATCTTTCCAAAGTAAAATTACAGACTCTATTGTTAAAGTGATAAGTAAAAAAAGAAAACTTAAATATAATATCATTGATATTGGCTCAAATATAGGAGATAAATCTTTAACTCTATCAAATAAGTTAATAAAAAAAAATATTCAAAATTTCAAAATTTATTCTATTGAACCAACTGATTTTGCGTATCATAAACAAATTAAAAATTTAAATTTAAATCCAAAATTAAAAAAGAAGATATCAATTTTTAAAAGTTTTATTTCGACTAAAAAAAAGATACCTAATTCAATTTATTCTAGTTGGAATCTAAAACAAAAAGAAAATCGTCACAAAGTTCATGGGGGAATATTAAAAAAGATTAATAAAAAAACTAAAATATTGACATTAGATTCATTTATAAAAAAGAATAAAATTAAGGATAAAGTTATATTAAAAATAGATACAGATGGCTATGAAATGGAAATATTAATAAGTTTTCAAAATTATCTTAAAAGAAATAATCCAATAATATTTATGGAATATGCTCCTTACGCATTAAAAGAATATGGAACTAGCGTCGATTATTTCTATAATTTCTTAAGAAAATATAATTATCAAGTCTTTGACTTAAATTTTAATAAGATTGATAAAATTGAAATAAAAGAAGGCACAAGTGTTGACGTAGTATTAATCAAAAATAGTGAGATTTAATTTTACTAGCTAAATCCAAATATATTTTTGAAATTTCATGATCAGGAATTTCTTCAACGATCGGTTTACCATTGTCACTATATTTTCCAACATCAGCATCAATCGGTATTTCCCCTAGAAATTCTTTATTAAATTCTTTTGATGTTCGCTCAACTCCACCTTCACCAAAAATATTATATCTTTTTTTGTCATCACCCATAAAATAACTCATATTGTCTACCAAGCCTAAAATTTTTACATTCAATTTATCAAACATTTTAATCCCTCTTTTTACATCCAATAAAGCAATTTCTTGTGGAGTAGACACTATAATCGCTCCATCCATTTTAATTTCTTGAGAGAAAGTTAGTTGTGTATCTCCAGTTCCAGGAGGCATATCTACAATTATAAAATCTAAATTTTGCCAATTTACTTTTTGAGTAAAAGTTTTAATTGCACTAGTCACCATTGGGCCTCTCCAAATCATTGGTGTTTGTTGATCGGCTAAAAAACCAATAGACATACATTGAATGCCATATTTAATTATAGGATCTAGTTTTTGACCATCACTTTTTGGTTTTTCATTTATACCAAACATTTTAGGTATTGAAGGGCCATATATATCAGCATCTAATAAGCCAACTTTGCATCCAATGTGTTTTAAAGCTAAAGCTAAGTTAGTTGCAAACGTAGATTTACCAACACCACCTTTTGCACTTGAAATTGCAATGGTGTATTTTGTTCCAAGAATTGGATTCTTTTTAAAAACCTTTGGTTCTACTCTTTTTTTCGTTGCGGCACTAAGTTCAGGCTTTTTATCTGTCATAAATTGATCTTAACTTGTTTTTAGAGAATTAAACACTATATAGATAGTGTATGTCTGATGATTTTCAACAAAGAGGAGGAAGCCCTTGGGGATCACCCCCAGGAGGTGGTGGTGGCAACGGATCTGGTAGAGGCCCAACTCCCCCAGATGTTGATAAAATTATAAGAGAGTTTCAAGAAAAGATTAAAAAATTTTTACCTGGTGGCAGCTCATCAGGAGGCAAACAAGCTATTTTAGTTTTAATAATTTTAGGTTTTGTGTGGCTTGCAAGTGGGCTTTACAGAGTTTTACCAGACGAGCAAGGGGTAGTTTTAAGATTTGGGAAATTTGTAAAAACTACACAACCAGGATTGAATTATCATATACCGTTTCCTGTAGAGACTGTCCTTACACCAAAAGTAACAAAGGTAAATAGAATTGATATAGGTTTTAGATCTGAGAGAGATAGTGGTTTCTCATCATCAGGTGGCGTTGCTGATGTTCCACAAGAAAGTTTAATGTTAACAGGAGATGAAAATATTGTTAATATAGATTTTTCAGTATTTTGGGTGATTAAAGATGCAGGGAACTTTTTGTTTAAGATACAAGATCCTGAAGGAACTGTAAAAGCTGCAGCAGAAACAGCGATGAGAGAAGTAATAGCTAGATCAGATATTCAACCAATTTTAACAGAAGGTAGATCAGTAATTGAAACTGACACTCAAGAAATTATTCAAAAAATTTTAGATGAGTACACTAGTGGTATTCAAATCACTCAAGTACAGACGCAAAAAGCCGACCCACCAGATCAAGTAATTGATGCTTTTAGAGATGTTCAAGCAGCGAGAGCTGATATGGAAAGATCTAAAAACGAGGCAGAGGCTTATGCTAATGACGTGATACCAAGAGCTCGAGGGGAAGCTGCAAAAATTTTACAAGCTGCTGAGGCATATAAAAAAGAAGTTGTAGCTAAAGCAGAGGGTGAGGCTAGTAGATTTTTAGCAATTTATAATGAATATAAAAATGCAAAATCTGTAACTCAGGAAAGAATGTACTTAGAAACAATGGAAAAGGTTCTAGCAGATATTGATAAAGTCATAATAGAAAAAAATGCAGGTTCAGGAGTAGTTCCATATTTACCATTACCTGAATTACAAAAAAAGAAAGCGATTAACTAAAATGAATGCAGGAAAAATTATAGCTGGGATAATTGTTGCGGTACTAGCGACAGCTTTTTTCTCAATATTTGTTGTAAAAGAAGTTAATCAAGCAATTGTACTTCAATTTGGTGACCCAAAAAGAATAATTTTAAAACCAGGATTAAATTTTAAAATCCCTTTCATTCAAAATGTAGTTTATTTAGATAAAAGAATTTTAAATTTAGACACTCCACCAGAGGAAGTGATTGCATCAGATCAAAAAAGATTAATTGTGGATGCTTTTGCAAGATTTCAAATTGTAGATCCATTAAAATTCTATATATCAGTTGGAAATGAAAGAGTAGCAAGATCAAGATTAGCAACAATTATTAATTCAAGAATTAGAAATGTTTTAGGTCAACAAGAATTACAAACTCTTCTTTCAGAGGATAGAACTAAACAAATGGCCTTAATTCAGGAAGGTGTAAATACTGAGGCAGAAAATTTTGGGATCAAGATTGTTGATGTTAGAATTAAAAGAGCTGATCTTCCTCAAGCTAACAGTGATGCTATTTTTAGAAGAATGCAGACTGAAAGGGAAAGAGAAGCAAAAGAGTTTAGAGCACGTGGTGCAGAGATGGCAGTTACTATTACTTCAACAGCAGATAAAGAAGTGACTGTCATTTTAGCAGACGCTCAAAAGAAATCAGAAATTATGAAAGGTGAAGGAGATGGTCAAAGAAATAAAATTTTTGCAAACGCTTTTGGTCAGGATCCTGAGTTCTTTGCATTCTATAGAGCAATGCAAGCTTATGAAAAAGCATTAATTGGAGGAGAAACATCTCTGATATTATCACCTGATAGTGAATTCTTTAAATTCTTTGGAAATATAAAGCCTCAAACAGAGTAAACTTTCATGAAAGAATTGATCATTGCATTTGGTCTATTCTTATTTATTGAGGGTATTTTGTATGCCATATTTCCAGCAAAAATGAAAAGTATGTTAAAAAAACTTGAATTAATAAGCGATGGTCAGCTAAGAACAGGTGGATTAATTTTTATGATTACAGGATTTGTAATTATATATTTAAAAATGAACTAGTATGCGGAGAGTTAAGTCATTATTATTATTTTTTATATTTACTCTAAGTATTTCGACTAATTCTAACTCTCAGAGTGTTCCAGCATCATTTGCTGATTTAGCTGAAAGATTAATGCCTTCAGTAGTAAATATTTCAACAACTACTACCATTACTACTCGTTCAAACCCTTTTCCTTTTCAATTTCCTCCAGGATCACCATTTGAAGATATGTTTAGAGAGTTTGGTGTACCACAAGAAAGACAATCGTCTGCTCTTGGTTCAGGATTTATTATTGATGAAAAAGGTATAGTTGTTACTAATAATCATGTCATTACAGATGCAGAAGATATTATTGTTCGAGTAAATGGCGACAAAGAGTTTAAAGCAAAAGTTATAGGTGCAGATCCTCTTTCTGATATTGCTGTTCTACAATTAGAGACAACAGAAAAGTTTGTGCCAGTAAAATTTGGTGACTCAGACAAGGCTCGAATTGGTGATTGGGTTATAGCGATAGGAAATCCATTTGGATTAGGAGGAACAGTGACTTCAGGAATTATTTCTGCACGAAATCGTTCAATTGGATTATCAAGATATGAGGATTATATTCAAACTGATGCTTCAATAAATTCTGGAAATTCAGGTGGACCTTTGTTTGATATGAACGGAGATGTAATAGGAATTAATACTGCTATTTTAGGTCGAAGCGGCTCTATTGGAATTGGTTTTTCAATACCATCTAACAGCGCAAAAATTGTTATTGATCAGTTAATTGAATTTGGTGAAACTAAAAGAGGATGGCTTGGTGTTAGAATACAAGATGTAACAAAAGAGATTGCTGAAGTTGAAAATCTGGATGAACCTAGAGGAGCACTTGTAGCTAGTGTAGCGCCTAATAGTCCATCAGAAAAAGCAGGCGTAAAAGCAGGTGACATAATTCTGGAATTTAATGGAGAGAAAATTCAAGAGATGAAAGAGCTTCCAATAATAGTTGCAAGAACTGAAGTTGGAAAAAAAGTAAAAGTTAAAATTTGGAGAAATAAAAAAGAAATAATTAAGACAATTACACTTGGAAGACTTGAAACTTCAGAGGATTTCAAAGTTGCTGAAAAGAATATTCCATTAAAAGAAGAAAGAATTGAAAAACTTAAAATAACAGTTAAGCAACTGTCTAAAGAAGATATTAAGACCAGAAATCTACCAAATCAAACTTCTGGTTTAGTTATAACTCAAATAGATAGCGATAGTCCTTTAAATAATACAATTGAGTTAAATAGTATAATTTTAGAGGCGCAAAAGAAAAAAATAAGAAATTCAAATGATTTAAATCAAATGGTTGAACAAGTTTTAAAAAGCAATCAAAAGACTATTCTATTAGTAATTTATAACAGCCAAAATCAAAGAAGATATATTGGTGTTAAATTAGACTAATTCATGGATTTAAAATCCAAAATTATTTTAATTTATGGTCCAACAGCATCTGGTAAATCTAAATTTGCATTAAATCTTGCCAAAAAAATCAATGGTGAAATTATTAATGCAGATAGTATGCAAGTATATAAGGAACTAAAGATTCTATCAGCAAGACCATATCAAAAAGATTATAAAAAAATACGACATCATTTATATGGATTTCAAAATGTAAAAAAAAAATTTTCAACTGGTCATTGGTTGAAACTTGCAAATAAGAAAATTTTAGAGATTAGAAAAAGAAAAAAAATACCTATTATGGTTGGAGGAACTGGCTTATATTTTAAGGCTTTGACAGAAGGCTTAGTCAAAATTCCTAATATTCCTGATAAATACAGGAATCAAGTAAGGTCATTGTATAAAAAAATTGGACCAAGAAAGTTTTATTCAAAATTAATTAAACTAGATCCCCAAATCAAAAAAAAATTAAATCCCACAGACTCACAAAGAGTAATGCGAGCTTTTGAAATTAAATCATTCACAAAAAGATCTATGTATGAATGGTTTAAAAATACAAAATCAAATTATGAAAAAAAGGACTTTTATAAAATTTATATTGATTATCCAAGGGATGAGTTAATTAAACAAATTAGTTTTAGAACTAGTCAAATGATTGATGAGGGAGCAATTTTAGAGGCTAAAAAATTTCTCAAGCTCAAAGTTCCAAAAAACAAGACTGCATCAAAAGCTATTGGTCTAAATGAGATAAGTGAATTTCTTAACAAAAAAATTCAAATTTCAGAGTTAATTGAAAAAATATCAATAAAGACTAGACAATATGCCAAAAGGCAGACGACATGGGGTAGAGGTCACATGTCAGATTGGAACAAAATAAAGTCAAAAAGCCTAAATCAGTTTTTAAAAAAAATTTAGAAATTTTAGAGTAGTTCTTGACCAATTAGCACAACTTCAGCTAGATTGGACGAATGTCTAAATTATATACAGGAGCTGAAATTGTATTCAAATGTCTTGAGGATCAAGATGTTGAATTTATTTTTGGATATCCTGGAGGAGCTGTACTTCCAATTTATGATGAATTAAAAAATCATTCTTCAATAAAGCATATTTTAGTCAGACATGAACAAGGAGCGGGACATGCTGCTGAAGGATATGCTAGATCATCTGGTAAACCTGGAGTAGTTTTAGTGACCTCTGGTCCTGGTGCTACAAATGTTGTTACAGCTTTAACAGATGCGTATATGGACTCTGTTCCTTTAGTTTGTATTTCTGGACAAGTACCAACTCATTTAATTGGTACTGATGCTTTTCAAGAATGTGACACTACCGGAATTACCAGACCATGCACCAAACATAATTGGTTAGTAAAAGATATAAAAGATTTATCAAAAATAATTCATGAGGCTTTTAAAGTTGCAACAACTGGAAGGCCAGGCCCAGTGTTGGTGGATATACCAAAAGATATTCAGTTTGCTAAAACAGGATATTTAAAACCAAAGCCTACAAAAAAACTCAATGGCAAGTCATTAAATTATTTTTCTCAAAAAGATGTAGATGAATTAATTGATTTGATGAACAAATCAAAAAAACCAATCATTTATTCTGGGGGAGGTGTTATAAATTCTGGTCCTGAAGCCAGTGAAGTCTTAAGAGAGCTTGTTCAATTAACTGGTTTTCCGATAACATCCACCCTACAAGGTCTTGGAGCTTATCCTGGTGATGATAATCAATTTTTAGGAATGTTAGGAATGCATGGAACTTATGAAGCAAATAATGCTATGCATGATTGCGATCTTCTAATCAATATAGGGGCAAGATTTGATGATAGAATAACCGGAAAGATTGATGAGTTTTCTCCAAAATCAAAAAAAGTTCATATAGATATCGATCCTTCATCAATAAATAAAATTATAAAAGTAGATTTAGCCTTGGTTGGAGATGTGAAAGATGTTCTTAAAGGTATTAATAAAACATTTAAAAAGAAAAATAGTGATTTTAAAAAATCTAACAAACAAAAAATATCTAAATGGTGGGAACAAATTCAAAAATGGAGAACAAAGAACTCTTTACACTTTAATAACAGCGATGAAACAATAAAACCACAACATGCTGTTCAAAGGCTTTATGAGCTGACAAAAGATAAAGATACATTCATTACTACTGAGGTTGGTCAGCATCAAATGTGGGCAGCTCAACACTATAAATTTAATAAACCTAATCGTTGGATGACCTCTGGTGGATTAGGCACAATGGGTTATGGGCTACCAGCTGCAGTGGGTGTTCAAATAGCTCATCCTAAAAAATTAGTTATTGATATAGCTGGTGAAGCATCTGTTTTGATGACTATGCAAGAAATGTCAACTGCCGTTCAATACAACTTACCAATTAAGATTTTTATTCTAAATAATCAATATATGGGAATGGTAAGACAATGGCAGGAATTATTACATGAAAAAAATTACTCAGAGAGTTATTCTGAGGCATTACCTGATTTTATAAAACTTGCGGAAGCTTACGGATGTAAAGGTATTAAAGCTGATAATCCAAATGAACTTGATGAAAAAATTAAGGAAATGGTTCAGTTTGATGGTCCTGTCATTTTCGATTGTCGTGTAGATCCAAATGAAAATTGTTTTCCAATGATACCATCAGGAAAACCTCATAATCAAATGATATTAGGTCCAACTGATAAAGAGGAAAATAAAATTACTGGAAAAGGCAAAGCATTAGTTTAACCATGGCAAATCCAAAATCAGCATATAGTGTCTCAACAAAAAAGGAAAAATCGGATACGCATATAATTGTGGTTTGGGTTGACAATGAAGCAGGAGTATTAGCAAGAGTAGTTGGTTTATTTTCTGGACGAGGTTATAATATTGAATCATTGGCTGTTGCTGAGGTAGATGCAAAAAAAAATATATCTAGAATTACGATTGTAACCACTGGTACGCCGCAAGTAATTGATCAAATCAAACTTCAATTAAAGAAACTTGTACCAGTTCATAAAGTTGCTGATTTTAAAAGAGATGACAGGGGCGTGATTTTTAAGGAAATGGCCTTATTTAAAGTTGTAGGCAATACATCAAAAATAAAAAAAGCTATTAATGCTTGTAAAAAATATAATGCTGTAATATTGGATAAAACAAAAAAATCTAATGTTATTCAAATTACTGCACTTAGAAGAGAAATTGATAAAATGGCAAAAAATTTAAAAAAATTTGGACTAGTAAGCATATCTAGAACAGGTGCTGTTGCTATGACGAGGGGAGATAAAGTATTTAATTAATTAGGAGATAACTATGAAAATGTTTTATGAAAAAGATACAGATGTAAATCTAATTAAAGATAAAAAAATTGCTATTTTTGGCTATGGAAGCCAAGGCCATGCGCATGCATTAAATTTAAAAGATAGTGGAGTAAAAGAAGTTGTTGTTGCATTGAGAGATGGATCATCAAGTATTCCAAAAGCAGAGTCAAAAGGTTTAAAGGTAATGAATTTATCTGATGCTGCTGAGTGGGCTGATGTTGTTATGATTTTAACTCCAGACGAATTACAAGCAGAAATTTATAAAAATCATATTGATCAAAGAATTAGACCAGGTACAAGCATTGCATTTGCCCATGGTTTAAATGTTCATTATGATTTGATTAAAGCTAGAAAAGATTTAGATGTTTTTATGGTTGCTCCTAAAGGACCTGGACATTTAGTTAGAAGTGAATATGAGAAAGGTGGTGGAGTACCATGTTTATTTGCTGTTCACCAAAATGGATCAGGAAAAGCAAGAGATCTTGCTATGTCTTATGCCTCTGCAGTAGGTGGTGGAAGATCTGGAATTATTGAAACAACTTTTAAAGATGAAGTTGAAACAGATTTATTTGGCGAACAAACTGTTTTATGTGGAGGACTTGTTGAATTAATCAAAAATGGATATGAGACATTAGTGGAAGCAGGTTACGAACCTGAAATGGCATATTTTGAAACTGTCCATGAGGTAAAATTGATTGTAGATTTAATTTACGAAGGTGGAATAGCTAACATGAATTACTCCATTTCAAACACAGCTGAATATGGTGAATATGAATCTGGACCAAGAGTGGTAAACAAAGAGGAGACAAAAAAAAGAATGAAAGAAGTATTAGCAGATATCCAATCTGGAAAATTTACAAAGCAATGGATGGATGAATGTAAAAATGGTCAAAAAAACTTTCTTGCTACAAGAGCAAAATTAGCCGAACATCCAGTGGAAAAAGTTGGTGCAAATCTTAGAGCAATGATGCCATGGATTGGAAAAAAGAAACTGGTTGATAGCGATAAGGGCTAGATTTAAGTTTTAAATTCATAAATATTTTGCAATTTCTAATAGAGATTGTATTATAGATTTTCCAAATTTTATTAGTTATGGCCGATAAAGATAAAGTTTTTATATTTGATACTACGATGCGTGATGGTGAACAGTCACCAGGTGCATCTATGAGTCTTGAAGAAAAAATTCAAATTTCAAGAGTCTTCGATGAATTAGGTATTGATATTATTGAAGCAGGATTTCCAATTGCTTCTCCAGGGGATTTTGAGGCGGTATCAGCAATTAGTAAAGTTTTAAAAAAATCTATTCCTTGTGGATTAGCTAGACACTCAAAAAAAGATATTGATAGATGCTATGAAGCACTAAAACACGCACCAAGATTTAGAATTCACACTTTTATATCTACTAGTCCGCTTCATATGAAACATAAACTTAATAAAACGCCAGACCAAGTTTATGATTCAATTAAAGAACATGTTACATATGCAAGAAATTTAACTGACGATGTAGAGTGGTCTTGTGAAGATGGAACAAGAACCGATATGGATTATATGTGCAAAACTGTTGAGCTTGCCATTAAATCAGGAGCAAAAACAATTAATATACCAGACACTGTTGGATATACTGTTCCTTCAGAGTTTACAAAAATTATTGAAACTTTGTTAAATAAAGTACCAAACATCGATAAAGCAATTTTATCAACACATTGCCACAATGACTTAGGTTTAGCAGTTGCTAATTCTTTAGCAGGTATTCAGGCTGGTGCTAGACAAATAGAGTGTACTATTAATGGAATAGGTGAAAGGGCAGGTAATGCTGCTTTAGAAGAAGTTGTAATGGCAATTAGAACAAGAAACGATTTGATGCCATATGAAACAGGTATCAACACGACATTGTTGAGTAAAGCTTCTAAATTAGTCTCAAATGTAACTGGTTTTCCAGTTCAATTTAATAAAGCAATAGTTGGTAAAAATGCTTTTGCTCACGAGTCAGGAATTCATCAAGATGGTATGTTAAAAAATAGAAATACTTATGAAATCATGACACCAGAAAGTGTTGGAGTTAAACAGACTTCATTGGTCATGGGAAAACATTCTGGCAGACATGCTTTTAAAGATAAATTGATAAGTCTTGGCTATGCTGACCTAACAGATGATGTAATAGAAAATGCCTTTGGAAAATTTAAAGTATTAGCTGATAAGAAAAAACATATCTATGATGAGGATATTATAGCTTTAGTTGATGACAGTTTAGTTTTAGATAACAAAGCTAATAATTTAGTATTAAAATCATTAAAAGTGTTTGCGGGTACAGGTGAGCCTCAAAAAGCAGATATGACATTAGATGTTAATGGACAAATTAAATCAGCTACAGAGACAGGTGATGGTCCAGTGGATGCTATCTTTAAATGTATAAAGAGCTTATATCCTCATGATGTTAATCTTCAATTATATCAAGTTCATGCTGTGACAGAAGGAACTGACGCTCAAGCCACTGTAAGTGTTCGTATTGAGGAAAATGGTAAAACAACTGTTGGTCAAGCAGCAGATACGGATACATTGGTCGCTTCAGCAAATGCTTATATTGCTGCTTTGAACAAAATGATTTTAAAAAGAGAAAAAACTGCGCCAATGATGGAGCAACAAGAAGAAAAAATGAGAGGTATTTAAATGGGATTGTTTGATAGAATTAAAAAAGTTTGGAGCCAAGATATGGCAATTGATCTTGGAACAGCCAACACGTTGGTTGTAGTAAAAGGGCAAGGAGTTGTTTTAAATGAACCTTCTGTTGTTGCGATAGTTGATCAAGCAGGAAAAAAACAAGTTTTAGCAGTTGGTGATGAAGCAAAAACAATGCTAGGAAGAACGCCTGGAAATATTCAAGCCATCAGACCTTTAAGAGATGGAGTTATCGCAGACTTTATTGTTACAGAGGAAATGATCAAACATTTTATCAAAAAAGTTCATAAAGGTAGCACTTTTGCTAATCCAAGAATATTAATTTGTGTCCCTACAGGCTCTACACCTGTAGAAAGAAAAGCAATTCAAGATAGTGCTTTAGCTGCTGGAGCTAGAAGGGTTCAATTAATTGAAGAACCAATAGCAGCTGCAATAGGTGCAAATCTTCCAATTTCAGAAGCAACAGGTTCTATGGTTGTAGATATAGGCGGAGGTACTAGTGAGATTGCAGTTATGTCTTTAGGTGGTCTTGTTTATTCAAGATCATTAAGAGTTGCAGGAGATGCCATGGATGCAGCCATGGTTAACTACATGAGAAAAGAATATAACTTAATGATAGGTGATAGTACTGCTGAAAAAATTAAAAAAGAAATAGGAACTGCTATTCCAACTAACAACAATACATATGCAGTAAAAGGTAGAGATTTAAGATCTGGTACTCCTAAAGAAGTTAATATCACTGAAGAGGATACCGCTGAAGCTTTAAATGATATTTTAAAAGAAATGGTTGAGGGTATAAAAGATGCATTAGAAAGTACACCACCTGAATTGTCAGCAGATTTAGTTGATATGGGATTGACTTTAACTGGTGGAGGAGCACTTTTAAAAAATATAGACAAAAGGTTTTCCAAAGAAACTGGATTGCCAGTTCATATAGCTGATGAACCATTATCATGTGTAGCTATTGGTACTGGAAGAGCTTTGGATCAGGAACAAACATTCTCGACTATGTTGACTGAATATTAAAAGCGATGGCATCAAGCAGAGATGATTTTATAATTGCAATTAGATCTGCTTTTCTAAAAAAGAGTACTCAACAAAAATTTTCATTACTTACATTAGTATTTTTTTCATTATTTATAGTCGTTCTTTCAAGTTTAGATTTTAAAGTAATAAGATACTCAAAAGCTGTAATTAATGAATTGGTATACAGATCCTCATTTATTGTTTCAGTACCGGAAAATTTGATTAAAGATACCTTTATACAAGTAAAAGACTACACAACTTTTTTTAATAAATATAAAAAAAATGTCGATGAATTGGAAAGTCTTAAATCAAGTTATGTATCAAACGAAATTACTGAATACGAAAATAGAGAATTAAAAGAATTAATAAATGATTATGTATCAAGTTCAAATAAAATATTAGCTAAAATTATTGTCGATCATGATAGCCCTTTTTTAAAAAGTATAATCATTAACAAAGGTAGTAAAGATAATATTAAAATTGGAACAAATATTTATGACCAATCTTATTTAGTTGGGAGAGTGATTGAGGTAAATTATAAAACATCGAGAGTGCTTTTATTATCTGATTTAAATTCAAATGTTCCAGTGACTATTGCTCCTCAAAATATCCAGGCCATCGTAACAGGTAGTGGATTAGATAATGGTCAAATAAAGTATATTAAGTCAGGTTTTTTAGATCAATTAGTAGATGACAGCATCGTATACACATCAGGCACTGGAGCTATTTTTAAAAGTGGCGTTCCAATAGGAAAGCTGCAATCTTTTGGAGAAAGCTCAGTAAATGAATACCAGGTTGAATTTTACAGTGATTTTTCTCAACTAAAGTATGTTTTTGCAGAAATAATTACTGAAACTGAAATTCCACAAAATGTAACAGATGCCGATAACAACATTGAGGAAAACAATCCATTAGATGCTAAATTAAAGATTTTAGAGGATGAATTAAGTATCATTGAAGAGTCAAATAAAAAATTTCAAAAAGAAAATGAAAATTTGAAAAGCGAAATAAATAATCTTAATTATAAAGTCTTAAATTTAAATAATGAAATTTCATCTCAAAAAAGAACAATAAGCCAATTTAATTTGGATACTGAAGAATTAAAATTTTTAAAACTTAATTTAGAATATGGTCATAAGTGTCGAAAATCTTTATTCAATAATAAAGGTTTTACTGTAGGTAGTGTAGGATATAAGAATTGTGTTTTGAGCAAAGGAAAAATCGATGGTTAGTTTAAGAACAAAAGGATCTTTTTTAAAGCTTTATGGTTGGTTACCTATACTCATTTTATATATATCTGTGTTGAATGAATTTGATTTAAATTATCTAAATCTAGAATACTTTTCTTTCAATTTTCCATTTATTTTGATTTTTTTCTTCACTTTAAAAGATTTCAAACATTTTGATTACATTCTTGTATTCATCGCAGGTTTATTTAATGACACTGTAGTTGGCTTACCTTTGGGAATAAGTAGCTTATCATACACCTTAATATGTATATCTACGGCTTATTTAAGAAATATCACAATTAGACCAAATCCTATGAAAGATTGGTTTTATTTTTTACTGATCATAAGTTTAATCAATTCTCTTAATTATTCAATTTTAACTTTGTTTTTTTCATTAGATTTAATTTTAATGAATTATTTAGTGAATACTTTTTTTACTTTCTCATTTTATATTGTCTTTACATCCTTGTTTAAATATTACTTGAGGGGCTTAAATGATTAATTCTTCAAGTGACAGCGTAAAAAAACTTAATTCTATTAATAGAAGAATGTTTATCACTGGCTCTTTAAAATTTTTTATCATGGTAGGAATAATCAGCAGGCTATTTTTTTTACAAGTAAAAGAAAATAAAAAATATTTAACACTTTCAGACAAAAACAGAATTAGAGAATGGAAATTAGCTCCAGTCAGAGGTGAATTTCATGATTATTTTGGCAATGTTATTGCTGGAAATTTCGAAGCTTATCAGCTCCATGTTATTCCTGAGCAAGTTGATGATTTTAGATATGTAATTTATCGAATAAAAGACTTATTAGAATTATCTGATAAAGAATTTAAAAAAATATTAAAAAAGAAAAGTCAAATAAAACCATGGGAAACTCTAATTGTTTCAGATAACTTGAGTTGGCAAAAATTTTCAAAAATTAATAATCATTTATATGATTTGAATGGTGTTAAACCTGTTATCTCAATTTCAAGAAATTATCCATTTAAAGAAAATTTTACTCATTTAATTGGCTATGTCAGTCAAGCAAATCAAACTGACATTGAAAATACAGAAGTGATAAAGAAAAATTTTGTTCCAGGTCTTAAGGTAGGAAAAGTTGGTTTAGAAAAATCTTTTGAAAAAAAATTGATTGGTAGTAATGATATTGAAAGATATGAGGTAAATGCTTACGGAAGAAGAATCAGTCAATTAGAATTTCAAAAAGGTGAAAAAGGAAAGAATTTAAGACTAACTATTGATACAGAATTACAAAAATTAGCAAACGAACTACTTAAGGATCAAGCCGGCTCTATTTGTGTGATGGATATTTATACAGGGGATTTGATAGCTATGCATTCATCTCCGTCATTCGATCCTAATTTGTTTGTATTTGGTATTAGTAAAGATGATTGGCAGTTAATCCGTAATGATCCAATGAAGCCTTTAGTAAACAAGACTTTACAAGGAAACTACTCTCCTGGTTCAACAATTAAACCCATCGTTGCTTTATCAGCCTTAGAGAATGGAATTATTAATACTAATTTTACGGTTCAATGTAGAGGACACAGACATCCTTTAGAATTATATGGTCAAACTTATCATTGTTGGAAAAAAGAGGGACATGGATTTATGAATTTAAGAAATGCCATGAAACAATCTTGTGACATATATTTCTATGAAATAGCTCGTAAACTAGGGGTGGATAAATTAAGTGAAACAGCCAAAAAATTTGGATTAGGAAAAGAGGTTTTTGGAGATCTATTTAGTATTGAAAAGAGTGGTTTAATTCCAAATACACAATGGAAAAAAAATGCATTAGGGCAAGGATGGTTATTAGGAGAAACAATAATAACTGGAATTGGTCAAGGTTATATCCAAACAACACCTATACAATTATGCTTAATGACTGCTCAAATTGGTAATGGAGGTCATAAGATTTATCCAAGAATAGTGATCAATGACGAAAATAAGGTAGCTCCAATAGATAAATTTTCACCACTTTATACGAACTCAAAAAATATTAAAATTGTTCAAGATGCAATGTTTGCTTCAACGAATGAAGTAAGAGGAACTTCTTACAAATCTAGAATTGATGATTTAAAATATCAATTTGCTGGGAAAACTGGAACAGCACAAGTAAAAAAGATTACTGCAAGAGATCGTGAATTAGATTTAAAAACTTTTGAAATTCCCTACGAAGAAAGAGATCATGCTCTTTACGTAGCATATGGTCCATATAAAAATCCAAGATATGCTCTTAGTGTAATTGTTGAACATGGAGGTAGCGGAAGTGCTACCGCAGCACCAATGGCAACAAAATTATTCAAATTAGTTATTGATCGACACAAAATGAGACAATCAATCAATGATAAAAAATATTTGGAGATATAAATGTACCAACACACGAGATTAACAACAAATAGACTTAATTTTTTTCAAAAATTTAGAAATTATGATTATATCTTATTATTTTGTATCTTATTATTAGGTTTTATTAGTTTAGCAACAATGTACTCAACTGATGGTGGGGAAATTTTATTTCATACCAAAAGTCATTTTACAAAACTAGTTGTCTTTACAATTATGATGTTAATAATGTCATTTATTAATATCAAATACTGGTTTTCAATAGGTTACCTTTCTTATTTAGCAGTTATTGGTTTGTTAGTTGCTACTTATTTATTTGGCATAACCTCATCTGGCTCCCAAAGATGGATTAATCTTTATTTTATTAATCTCCAGCCCTCAGAACTTATGAAGATTGTTATAATTTTATGTCTAGCAAAATATTTTCATAGAATGAAATTAGAAAATGTAAATTCGATTTACACAATATTAACGTCTTTAATAATAATTATGTTACCAATGGGCTTAGTGATCGTACAACCAGATTTAGGAACATCTCTTCTTATTGCCATAAGTGGAATAGCTGTCTTATGGTTTGCAGGTATTAATCACAAATATTTTATATACACTATGTTAGGTTTTGTAATTTCATTACCTTTTATTATTGCTTTCTTGAAACCATATCAAAAATTAAGAGTTTTAACTTTTTTAAACCCCGATAGAGATCCTTTAGGTGCGGGATACCAAATAATTCAATCAAAAATTGCCGTAGGATCTGGCGGAATATTTGGTAAAGGTTTTTTAAAAGGAACTCAAAGTTATTTAGAATTTTTACCTGAAAAGCATACCGACTTTATTTTTACACTTTTTTCTGAAGAGTTTGGTTTTGTTGGCTCAGCTCTCCTTTTGGTCATCTATGTGATTATTATTTATAGAATTGTGGCTATTGGTGCTAATTGTAGAAGTTATTTCGCAAAGATTTTTTGTTACAGTTTTGGAGCTGCAATCTTCGTTTTCATTACAATTAATATGAGTATGGTTTTAGGTTTACTACCTATAGTTGGTTCTCCTCTGCCTATTATGTCTTATGGTGGATCCTCAATGCTTGCAACAATGATTGGTTTTGGAATAGTTATGAGCGCCAGAGTTCATAATCAACAATTGATTGCTTAAGTATAATTTGTCGCTTAACTTTATTTAAAGATAAATTGTATAAATTTTTCTATGAGTAAAAAATTAGACATCGGAATAGTTGGTGCTGGTATTCAAGGAATTTCGAATGCATTATTTCTACAAAAAAAAGGCTTTGATGTAACAATATTTGATAGAGATGAGCCAGGAAGCCCAGCTGCTTCTTATGGTAATGCTGGTCACTTTTCACCTTATGCTTCTTTATCATTAAATAGAACAGACGTACTTGCTGATGTGCCTGCTATGTTATTAAGCTCCACAGGACCTTTAGCATTGAAATGGAATTATGTACCAAAGATGTTGCCATGGTTTTTTAAATTTATCCTAAATACCTCAAAAAACAAAATGATGCACACTGCAAAAAATATGCATCAAATTTTAGATTTAGCTTTACCTGCTTATGATGAACTGTTTGATGAAATTGAATTAGATGGCTTGGTTGAAAATAAGGGTATTTTATATATTTGGAATGATAAAGATTTAAAGAGTAGAGATTTAGAAATAAGAGTAAGAGATGAGCTTGGAGTAAAACAACAATTAGTTTCTAAAGATGAAATTCATGATTTAGAACCAAATATCAAACCATTCTACCACGCAGGTGTTTATTATCCCTATGCTAGACATGCAAGAAATCCTAGAAAGATTTTATTAAAGTTTTTTGAATTATTCTTAAAAAAAGGTGGCAAGTTTAAAAAGGAAAATATTAATAATATTCAATTTGATACTGAAAAACCTGTTTTTGTATCAGAAAATGAAAGATATACTTTTGATAGAATTGTAATTGCTTGTGGAGCTTTTTCAAAAAAATTAACAGATAATTTAGGTGAAAAAATACCACTTGATACTGAAAGAGGTTATCATGTTCATTTCAAAAATTGTGATCATCTTTTAAGTAGACCGGTTATCTTTTCTAATAGAGGTTTTGGCATTACACCAATGGAGCAAGGATTAAGAGTGGTAGGCACTGTTGAGTTTGGTGGTTTAGAAAATCCTTTATCAAAGTCTAGAATAAAAAATTTAATTGATAATGCCAAATATATGTTGGGAGATCTTCCAGAACATGAAGATGAATGGTTAGGTTTTAGACCAACTCTGCCAGATTTTTTACCTGTTATGGGTCCATCTAAGAAATATAAAAACGTTTTTTATTGTTTTGGCCATCATCATTTAGGATGGACATTGGGACCAATTTCTGGAAAGATTGTTTCTGGAATGATAGCTAAAGAAAACACCAATCTAAATTTAGATCCTTATAGCTCAATAAGATTTAATTAGTTCATGCAAAACATTAAAGCATATGTAATGCTGGTATGTGCATCGTTATTTTGGGCTGGAAATTTTATGATAGGCAAGTATGCATTTTTTTCTGAAATTCCACCTTTGACTTTGGTATTTTATCGTTGGTCTTTTGTTTGGATTATACTTTTGCCTTTTACTTATAAAGAAATTATTAAACATAAAGACACAATCTTAAATAATTTACCCTTATTATTTTTTTTGGGATTAACAAGTGTTGGCTTATATAACTCATTCACATATTTATCTTTAGTTCATACTCAGGTTATTAATGCATCTCTATTTAATGCTGCTATCCCAGCTATTATAATTTTACTTTGTTTCTTATTGAAAATTGAAAAAACAAATAAATTTCAAATTTTAGGTCTGATAATTTCAGTGGGTGGGATTTTAGCCATCATCACAAAACTTAAACTAAATATTCTACTATCACTTAATTTTAATAAAGGAGATTTGATAATGATCGGAGGTGTTCTTACTTGGGGAATTTACTCAACTCTCTTAAAGAAAAAAAAATTTACTCTACCATTATTAACTTTAGTTCACATTATTTGTACATTTGGTTTGATTAGTGTTTTTCCTCAATTTTTATATGAGCTCTCGAGCGGACAAGTAATAAATTTTGATATTAATTTAGTTTATACTTTAATATTTTTGGCTCTTTTTCCTAGCATAGGATCGTATTACTGTTGGGCTGGGGCAGTATCTATCATTGGTGCTAATAGGGCAGGGATTTCATTATCTTTAATACCTTTGTTTAGTTCAATCATGGCTATAGTAATTTATGATGAAGTGTTTCAATTTTTTCATTTGATTGGAGCAATTTTAATTATATTAGGTTTATTCTTATCAAATAAGGAAATTAAAAATGCTTAAAGTAGCGATCTTAGACGATTATCAGAATGTTTCTCAACAATTTGTTGATTTAGAAAAACTATCTGGAAAATATGAAATAAAAATTTTTAGTGAACCATTCATTGAAGAAGCCGATGCAATAGAGCAATTAGCTGATTTTGAAGCATTGTTAATAATGAGAGAGAGAACACCGATTACAAAAAACTTAATTGATAACTTAAATAAATTAAAGTTTATAGTGACTAGTGGAACAAGAAATAAAGCAATAGATCTAGAAGCTGCTAAAAAAAAAAAAATTATAGTAAGTGGTACTGAAATAAATATTAATCCTACACCTGAATTAACGTGGGGATTAATTTTAGGACTAGCAAGAAATTTTAAAGAAGAAATTGATAATATGTATCAAGGATACTGGCAAACGACAGTAGGGGTAGAGCTTAAAGGAAAAATTTTAGGTTTAATTGGTTTAGGTAGAGTAGGCTCTCAAGTTGCTAAAATTGGAAAAGCATTTGACATGCAAGTGATGGCTTGGAGTGAAAACTTAAATTTAGATAAATGTAAAGAACTTGATGTACTTCCTTGCAGTAAAGAAGATTTAATAAAGAATTCTGATTTTTTATCAATTCATGTACAAGGTGGTGAGCGTTATAAAGATTGTATAACTCTAAAAGAATTAGATAAAATGAAGAAGACAGCATTCTTAATAAATACCTCAAGAGGCCCCATCGTGAATGAGGATGATCTAATTATTGCATTATCTACAAACGAAATTGCTGGTGCAGGTCTCGATGTTTATGAGAAAGAACCTTTGCCAGAAAATAATAAGTTAAGATTTTTACCTAATGCATTATTAACTCCTCACATTGGTTATGTGACTGCAGAAAACTATAAAATTTTCTACAATCAAATGATCGAGTCTCTTGAAGCCTGCGTGAATGGAAAACCTATTCGTGTTATTGAGTAATTATGGATTTATCTGTTGTAAATCATGAAGATTATTTTGCAAAAATTGGTGATGATCATAAATTTCCAATCAATAAATTTGGTGAACTTGCTAATTATCTATTAAAAAAAAAGATAGTTAAAAAATTTCATAAACCATATGCTTGTTCTGATGAGACTTTAAAAAGAGCTCACTCAGAGATTTATATTAAGAATGTAAAAAATAAAACTCTCGATGAAAACACCGTGAAAAAAATTGGGTTTCCATTAGTAGATAGTGTAGTACAAAGATCTTTGGTAGCTACAGGTGGCACAGTGCTCGCATCCAAACTAGCTATTACAAATGGAATTGCCTGTAATACTGCTGGGGGAAGTCATCATGCAAATTATGAAGGCGGCGCAGGTTATTGTGTCTTTAATGATGTAGCGGTAGCTGCTCAATATTTACTTGATAGAGGTTTAGCTGGAAAGATATTGATCGTTGATCTAGATGTCCATCAAGGTAATGGTAGTGCTGATATTTTTCAAGACAACAGAAATGTATTTACTTTTAGTATGCATTCAAAATCAAATTATCCTGCTAAGAAATCTATTAGTGATCTAGACGTAGAGCTTGAGGACAATATGGAAGATGAGCAATATATTAAATTACTTAAATTTTATTTAAATCAATTAAACGAAGAAAATTTTGATTATGTATTTTATATTGCAGGTGTCGATATTCATTTTAATGATCGTTTGGGAAAATTAAAAATTTCAGATCTAGGTATAAAAAAAAGAGATGAGATTGTTACAGAAAATTTCTTTTCTAAAGGTGTTCCTCTTTGTGGAGTTTTAGGTGGAGGATATAATAAAGACTTTGATAAGTTAGTTGAATTACACTCTTTTTTACATCAATCATGTGCTAAATTATTATAAAAAAAATGAGCAAAAAGAATCCGAATTTAACTGCTGAGCAAAAATTAGTTATGTTTGAGGATGGAACAGAACCGCCAGGGACTAGTGAACTCAATCATGAAAAAAGAGAAGGAAGTTATCATTGTGCCAATTGTGATATAAAATTATTCGACTCTAATACAAAATATGAAAGTGGATCTGGCTGGCCCTCATTTTATCAATCTTTACCAGATGTTTTTGAAACTAAAACAGATCATCTATTAGGATATGCAAGAACTGAGTATCATTGTAAAAATTGTAATGCCCATCATGGACACATTTTTGATGATGGACCGCAACCTACGGGAAAACGATATTGCAATAATGGCGTGTGCTTAGTTTTTAAAGAGGTAAAATAAAGAATTAAATATGAGTAAGATTAAAATAGTTCTTTATTTAATAATAATTTTTGCTGTTTATAAAGGTTACGAAGCATTTAGAGATTTTGAGATCGGTGTTGGAGATAGGGTAGCTAAAATAGAAGAATTAGCTGGTTTCGAAAAAGAAGGTGAGGTAATTGGTTTAATGATGTACCTAGGTGATCCTCCAGAACTAACAGAACATTTATTTACTTCAGGCAGATCTAAATGTTTAGAAATGAAAGCAATTGCTGAAGAAACTTCATTTGCTTATTATGAATGTGCTCGAGTTAATGCAGTCATTAAAGGCTCAAAAATAGTAAGCATCATAGAAGAAATTGAAGTAATCGAATGATTATAAAATATGTCAGTTTTATAGTTGGTATTATTTGGTCGTATTCGATTATTAAAACACAATCTGTCTTTAGTAAAAAAGCTGGTTTTATATTTAAAGTATTAATATCAAAAGTTTCTTGGCTGACATTTATTGCAGCTTGTTATTTCGGTTATAAAAACTTTTCAATTCAATACACAATTATAGGTATCGTTGTTGGAATAATACTTGTTCATATAGGTTTTAATCTTTTAAAGAAATTTTTAGCTGCAAAATTTAGTGAAAAAAATCTTTTACTAGCCAAATCTATACTTGAGTACTCTTTATTCGCTTTAGTGATTTATTATATTTTTTTTTAATTAAAACTTTCGAATAAGATTAAAAGAGGCTTCATCATAGTCTTTCGGGCTCATCAAATCATTTGTTAATTTAAAATCAATTAAGTAATCATTTATATTTTTACTTAATACATAATTTGATTTAAATTCATCAGACCCATCTATTGAAAATGCATAATTTGTCTCTTTGTTAGGTAAATATCCAATAGCAATATGAACTTTATCTGTGTGTCCAACGTCTAGGGCTTGATTACGTTCATAAATAAAGAATACACTAAAGTTATTAGGTAGAATTATATCAATACCAATCTCACCTTTTAAATTGTGGATTGAACCTGAGTGTAAAGTTGTATGTATTGTATCGCTACCAGAATTATATCTATATTCTAAATTTGAAGATCGTGAAAGGTCAGCAGAGTATTCAAGTTTTCCATGTCTTTTGAAAGAAATATTTTCATTTGATAGATCTTCAACTATAGCAATCGCGCCTCTTAAATTTCTCGTCCTTACATGTTGTTTTTCAAAAGTTATTCCTGTTAATCCTGTTTCTGAATAACCATTTAATATTGTTTGACCAAAATCAAACTGTCCTGATGGAATTAATGTAAAATTATTCTTTTTTATTTCATCTTTAATTTTACGGGTGAAATAAATCTGTTGACCAGTTCTATTTGCTGTATGACTAATTTTATTAGCAATAGTTAAATATTTTGACCGAATTTTTCCAAATCCAACTATTGTATCTACAAATTTTGTATCGTTTTTTATAGGAGTGGTAGCATAATAAGTAATATTATAAGTGTCTGTGTCTAAATTACTTCCAGCACTTCCAACATCAACATTATTTCTCCCTACTCTAAATGCCAAACCTTTTATTTCATTATTTTTAACAAATTTATCTACACCAAAAGTAATAGCATCAGTTCCAATTTTTTTTGTAGATGAAATACTAGTATCACCAATTCTTCCAACTGCTATACTTCCTTCACTCCAATAAAAAAAGTCTTCTTCTTTATCTTTATTTTTTGACTTATTCTTAGCAGCAGAAGTTCTAACAACTTCAGTTAATGATGCTAATTTTTGATCAGTAAAATTAATATTCAAATTTAAGTTGGTTAAATTCTGTTTGTCCTTATTTCTTCTAATCCATTTAAGTCTATTAAGAGCTGTGTCAGTTGAATGATCTATAGTTTTTTTAGCAATTTCTATCTGAGCTTCAATTATTGCGGTTCGATCAGAATTATTAGTTGTAAAAGAGCAATTTCCTTCAATTATATTAAATGGACAATTCAAATCGTATTCGTATATCTCATCTTTACTGCCTTGGGTTCGATCACTGGTTAAATACATTTTTAAGCCATTAGAATTAAATGCAATTCCTCTTGGTTGATCATTACCGTCAGACATATTGTCAAATGCTCCACCGAGAACCACTCTGCCATCCATTTTAAATGAAGATGTATCATAAGCACTTGTTAGTGAAATTTGAGTAACACCTCTCTGTTGTGTATCATGATTTGTGATAAACAGTCTTTTCCCATTTGGACTAAATCTCATTGCGGCACCATTTTTTACACCACCTGTTTCAAGACAATCAAATCTTATACCTGCATTAAGCACAAGAGACATTGTAGTTAAGTCATATGGGGTTGAAAGTTTATACTCATACAATCTTGCACCAGCCTCGCCGCTATTACAATTTCGATTATTAAAAAGTAAAAATACCTTACTCCCATCTTCATTAACTTCTATACCTTGAAGCATATGTTCAGTTGTACCGTCATGTTCTCCAGCATTACTTCCACTTGTAAAAGTATCACTGTCGATATCTGTAGTTGCTGAACTTCTACTACAAGTAGAGATATCATAAGCAGTAGTTAAATCTAATACATAAGCCTTATCGTGATCTGCACTAGAGTGTCTAACTCTAGTAACTAAAAGTATTTTCATTCCATCACTACTTAATTCTAAGTCATATATTTGATGACTATGATCTCCACTATCAACTTCAAATTCACACCTTTCACTATCACCAGCGAAAGTTTCTGTTGAAACATCGTATGGGGTGCTCAAATCGTAGGTATTTATAACTCGAGTAAGATCTTTACTATCAGGATCAGTTTGGGCAAAACTTACAAACATTTTAGTTCCATCTGCGTTGAACTCTATACCAGCTGCAAGTCCAAAATCAGTATTATCAGATAGAGTACCTGCATCTTCATCACCTTGAGTGTTAATTGTTTGCTTTTGATTAAAAGTAACTTCAGTTACCCGATATATATCTCCAAAAGATTTGGATATAGGAAATAATAGAAAAAATATTAATAGTATTTTTTTTATTAAAGACATTTGAGTTTTTTTACATGAATCTTTTTTTAATTCATCCTCAAATGTACCCAAAATTGGTTATTGGTCAAAAGGCAAATTTGTATGCGAAATTTCCGGTAAAACTTGTCAGCTCTTGTGTGCTTATAGTGCTATCTAAATTAAACTTAAAAAAATGGTCATCAGTTATTTTTTTATCAAAACCAAGATTGGTTGCTAGAGTTACTTCTTGTGTTGTATCGGCATCTTGTGAAAAAGTTGCAGCTGTACCATTAATTTCATAATCTTGATCTTTACCTAGAATCATTTTTCTTACATCGACAATCCATCCTAAATTGATTTGGTAATTATTTCCTAAATTTAATTTATAGCTATCGTCAAGGTATACAGATAAATTACTAACTCCTTTATTATCCCAACTATAATAATCACTTTCATTATGACTAGGTGTGTAAGATAAACCAACAGTGGCTCCAATATTGGGAATTAAAAAATCATTATTTATCTTTGTACCAGCAAGAAGATCATAAGTTTCATAATTGTCTCCAATACTTAATTTACCAGAGGATCTTGTGTTAGTTAAAATTTCTCTTTCACTAGTTTGTAAATTAATTCCACCTAAAACAAAACTTTCATCACCGAACATATTTAAAATTGGGTTATCTTTAAAAAGAAATCCTGAATGAACAGAATATCTATTTATGCTATGATCTTTAGTGAATTTTTGACTTCCAGTACCTAAAGATAAGATAAAATCTTTATTTTGATTAGGATACATTAAATTAATTGATAAATCTGCAGAGTTTAAACCAAGAGATAAATTTTGACTATTTTGTTTTTTTTTAAATGTAGAAAAATTAATTTCACCCCAACTTTGTGGCTTACCTAAATCTTCTTTTGTGCTTTTGTATCTTGCAAATGATTGTCTTAAGTTTAAAGATTTTCTTCCCAGTACATCATCCAGAATTTCACTCCCACCTTGACCAACAGAGCCTGCAGATCCATTAACAACTTGGTTCCCGTCTAAGTCCTGTAAAGTAAAATCACCTGATGTATTATAATAATAACTTTTTCCAACTCCGTGATTGAGTTTTAATGTATTTCCTGTTGTACCATCTTTAGCTTTAATAATACCTATTACCAGTCCCTCGTCTTTTAAGGTAATGGTATTGTTATTTCCTTTAAGTTGGATTGCATTTTTGTCCAAATTATTATTTTTAATTGTTCCACTGTTAGTAATAGTTGAACTTACACCAACTATTATTGTTCCTTTATTTCCTTTACTAGTAATTTCTCCACCTGAATTATTTGTGATAGTTGTACCCGAGTCATTATCTGAAACGATTATTGCACTGCTCGATGAAGTAGAATTGGTTGAAATTATCTGACCACTATTTACAATCGTTGTATTATCTGAACCTGGAGAAGTAGTTCCAAGAATTGTATTTCCTCCACTTCGAATTATACCTTCACTATTATTTGTGATTGATACACCATCAGACTTACTAATGTTAATTGCTTTTGATTTATTAGTTGATGTTGAAATAGTTCCTGAGTTCGTAATAGTCAGCTCAGCTCCATCAGTGAATATTGTATTTCCGTTACCAGTAGTTGTTAAAGTTGATCCAGAATGAACTGTAATTGAATTTCCTACTCTTTCAGCGTCATCAAAAATGAATAGTTTTTGTGATCTAGAAAGTGTAGCGTTATTTGTTACTGTAACACCAAAATTGTCATCAGTGAATGTATATTGTGTACTTAAATCGTCGCTATTATATGTTTTATCTTCATCTATATCTTCAGCATTTAAAATACTGATTTGAAGTGCCATAAATAAAGTGATTAAAAATATAATTATTCTATTCATCGATCATTTTTTAAATCATTATAAATTTTATTCACCAAGAATTATGCCCAAATTTGGTCTGAAAATATTAGATTTTTCAACCATATTGGGCATTTTGATACCTTTGTGTTTATTGAAAAAGGTATAATCTTGTTTTTATATAAATTTCTAGATAAAATTTGTTATGTTTGAAAAATTAGAAGAACTAGCCAAAAATAATAAAAAAATTTCAGATTTTCATATCAGAAGTGGGTGGCCATTAGCATTCAGACAAACAGGAGAAATTCATAAAATTCCAGAAGTAATTGTTAAAGCTCAAGATCTTCAAGATTTATTATCAACTAATTGTAATGAAGTTGAAATGAAAAGGTTTACTGAAACGCATGAGTTAGACTCATCAGTTACTCTTAGTGGATTAAGATTTAGAGCTAATTTTTATAAAACTATCACAGGACCTGCTGCAGTATTAAGAAGAGTAGAAAGTGTTATTCCTGAAATGGGACAGTTTGATTTACCACAAGTTTTATATGATATTATTGATATGCATAAAGGTCTTGTTCTTGTTACAGGCCCAACAGGATCTGGAAAATCAACAACGCTTGCAGCCATCATAAATGAAATTAATAAAACCAGAACTGCAAACATTATTACTGTTGAAGACCCAGTTGAATTTATTCATAAAGATGTAAAAAGTATTGTCTCTCATAGAGAAGTAGGTAAACAAACCAAAACTTTTGCAAGTGCATTAAAAGCAGCACTTCGAGAAGATCCAGATGTAATTCTAGTTGGTGAGATGAGAGATTTAGAAACAGTTTCATTAGCTTTAACTGCTGCAGAAACAGGACACTTGGTTTTTGGAACATTGCACACAAGTGGTGCACCAAATACTATCAACAGGATTATCGACGTGTTTCCGCCTGAACAACAAGCTCAAATTCGAGCACAAATTTCAACATCGTTAAAGATGGTTGTTACTCAAAGACTTTTAAAAACAAAAGATGGCCAAGGTCGTTGTGGTGCTTTTGAGGTGATGAAATGTACAGCCCCAATTCAAAACTTAATAAGAGAGTCTAAAATTCATCAAATCCCAAGCATCATGCAAACTGCTGTCAAAGAAGGAATGATAACGATGCAGAAATCATTAGAAGAACTTGTTAAAGCTGGGAAAATTGATGCAGGTGCCGGAAAAGAACATTAAAGGTTTTAATATACTAGAGTTGATCGTTGTTCTAGCAATCATCGGAGTTATATCTGCTGCAGCTTATCCAAAGTTTTCAACCTGGAAACAAAGTAGAGAGGTAAGAACTGATGCACTTAAAGCAAAAAAAATATTTGAGAGTATTACTGCTCAGGTTCAAAGAGGTCAATTTGCATTTGTGCAAGTTCTTATTGGTGTAAATGATAATAGCGTTGTTCTTACAACTAGAGGTATGAAAACAGATACTCTTGCTCAAAAAATTAATGATGGTGATAGTGCTTGGAATGCGTCTTTTTCTTCGAGATGTGATATGACTACAGCAGATTATTGGGACGTAGATGGCTCAGTGGCAAATGATATTGAAGTTCAGTCAGTAACATTTAATGATATCACTACCAATTTAACAATTGACTCTGCAGTATGCTTTGCAAAAAATGCTCGGTGGTTTAGTGGAGCTGGAGGCCTACTCAGTGGAACAGGCAATGATACTGCAGTAGATGAAAGTTTAATAATTTGTAAAAGAGAAGGTGATAATGAGTGTGTACTTAGCGCAACTGGTGAACCTTCTGACCCAGAAGATAATTTAATGTATTCTTTAGATTGGACTAGATTTGGAGAAATAACTTTAGACAAATGGAGTAGTAAAAAGTTAGATTGGGTTCTGCAATAATATGAGAAAAATAAAAAAAATTTTAGGTTTAACAATTTTAGAAGGACTTATTTCAACAGCAGTTGTTGGTATTGGCTTTATTGCTATACTTCAAATGGTAAATTATTCAGTACAATCAATTGATACATCTGGAGAAAGAACTAAAGCAAATTACTTAGTTAGTATGATTGCAGAAGATATCATTGGTTATAAAAATGCTGTTTATGGAGTAGATCCTAATGTAGACAAAGTTGTTGTAGGCATTGATGGCACTGTCACAGTTAATGACGAAGCAAAAGATAACGCAAGAAAATTTACGGAACATTTAGCTCAAGGGGAATTTTTTACAGGAGCTTGCGGATCGTCTGTTACCACAGCTACCACAGATACTGGCGCACCAGAACAACAAGAAAATTCACAACAACAAGAAAATTCACCAAACTCAGGTCCACCAACTAGTATTTATGGCTCACAATTTGCAGATGGCCCACAAAACAAAGAACAAAAATGGATGGAAGTATTAGGGAAAGATCGCTATTTAAAATGCAGAGGTGAAAAAGATATAAAGAAAGTTAAAATGTATAAAATATGTAGATGGTCTGATAGTTGTCCAAGTTATATTGATACTTCAATAAATGATAATGGGATGTATGTTGGTAGAATACAAGTAAACTTAAATGATGGAAGAAAAAGAAAGTTTTTATACTTTCAAGCTGACTACAACACAAGAAAATGAAAAAAAAAGATTTAAAAAGTATTGCTGGTTTAACTCTTTTAGAGATGCTCATAGGAGTTGTTATTTCATCTATAATGATGGGAGCAATTTATACAACCTACACAGTTGTAAATAATACCTACAGTCAAGTAACCGAAAGAGCAAAAATAAGTCGATCTGGTAGAGACATTGTAGAAATGATGATGAGAGATATTAGAATGGCTGGTTTTAAATATATTTTGGGAACTAATACACAAGGACTTCCTAGTCGAAGCTACTTAAAGTTTGTAGGTGGTAATACTACCATTGCAGAAAGTCATGATCCAATAATTATAGAAAAAGGTGAGAGCGCTTTGGGACCAACGGACGGTTCTGAGAATAGGATAGCAATACAAGGGCATCCTGACGAGGGTAGTAAATGTTGCGACAGGATACATATAGTTTATGATGATTTTAATCAAAATCACTCAACCCAACCTTACAAAAGATATAAGATTACTTATTATGCTGCACCACTTACCGATAAAGATGGACAAAGGTATGTTGCTTATAAATCTCTAAGAAGCTGGTCTCAAACAATAGACAAAGACGACGGTAAATGGGTTGATGATTGCTCCGAATGTTATATTGGACAAAAAATTCGTGATCATATAGTTGATATGGAATTTGTCCCTCTCGATGCTGAGGGAAGAGTGCTTTCTCCATTACCTCGACCAGGTAGTAATCCAGAAGCTAGGGAAAATCTTTATAAAATCAGAGCTGTCGACTTAAGAATTACTTTTAGATCTAAAAGTAATTTTTATAAATTTAAAGGAAGCAAACCCCGGTTCGTAAAAGGCTTGGGAGATAGAGGACATGATTTTGATGATACCAAATTGAGAGACTCGGTTGTTGTTACTATTCACACAAGAAATATAGGGGGCGGCTTATAATTATGAATCGTAAAAATGAAAAAGGATTTGCATTAGTTTTGTCACTTTTACTTTTACTTGTTATGTCTTTAATGGGTGGTGCGCTTATTGTTATTTCTTCGACTGACCATCAAAGTAATAATTCAAGTGATGAATACCAACAAACTTTTTATGTAGCAGAGACTGCTTTACTTGAAGGAGAAAAATACATAGTGAACCAAATGATGGGTCCCTGGATTGCGACAGCAACAGTTGAAGGACAACAACCCACAGGACTATCTGATGATGAGAAAGTAGATTGGGACTTGATGGTTGAGCAAATGAAATCTTCTGCAGTTCAAGGAATGGCAAGATATGTTGATAAAAGAGACTTACCTACTAATAGGATGGTGGTTACAAAAACTCCATGTTTTAATAGTTACAGAAATATTTCTAAGAGTAATGTTGAAATAGATGGTACAAGTTATAGTAATACTTTGGCTGTTGCAGCTCATGCAGTGAATAAAAACTTTGGATCATTAATACGTCAAGTTTTTTCTGACACATCTCTTGATAATTTAACTGATGCAGACACTATTACAAAAGAGAAGGCTCATATGGACAGATTTAGGTATGAGTATTTTATTGTCAATATTGGATCAGCAAATTTTCGTGGAGGAGGGTCAAGTTTAAAAAAAACTACCACCAATACACAAACAACAGGAACCGCATATAAAATTTATGGCTGCGGCTACATGATGGACAAAAGCGACTCAAAAAGTAGCAGTGAAATCGATTCAGGCTTTACTGCTGAAGGTTGGTCTGAAATTGATGGAAAAACACCAGATATATTGGTAGCCCTTGAAACTGTGGTTGTTTTGTCAAATTAAAATGCTCAAAATAAGCAATTTTTGTAAAAAGAATCTTTTAAAAATAAACTCAAAATTTTATAATATTTTTATGAATAAAAATTTTCTTATAATATTTGTTTTTATTTTATTTACCAATAACTCTTTAGCTTGTGATGCACTTAGATTAACAGGTGCTAAGGTTTCTACTGCTCAAAAAACTTTTTTTATTATTGATGGATATTCAGAAGAAGATTTTGATGAATGGAATACTGTACAATACATGGGTTATGCAGCAGATTATTGTCCAAAAAGTAATTTAGAAAATTCTTACATCCATGTCTTTGTTTATCAATCAAAAATTGTTGGGATACGATTAGAAACTATGGATGTTGGAGTAAATGAAAATGAAATATATGAATTTGCTAAAGTTACTTATGGAAATTTAGGTCCGGAAATAAAAGATAAAAATTGGTTTGGATATAAAAATATTGGTGCTGGATCAGATAAAATATTATACGCAAAAACAAAAGATTTTAATGGTACTATAGAAACTCTTGATATCTCAACAGAGGAATTAATAGATTTTACAGTAGGAGAGCAAGTAATTTTAACAGCACAATAGATTATGAGAAATTTCGCAAAATATTTTTTATTCTTTTTTATTTTACTAGAAATTGCTTTTGTATCCAAAGTTGATGCAAAACCAGTTCCTCCTGGTTCAGGAGAGGGAGATGTTCCTGCTAATATTTTGATTTTAATTGATAGTTCAGCGAGTATGAGACGAAGAATGAGTAACAGAGATGCTATCCAATATGTTCCTAATGCAATTTACGACTCAAACGGAGATATACTTGCATCACAGTTTAGAAATAATGGAGTAGTAAAATTTAATGCTGATGGATCTAGAAACAGGGAATTTAATGATAATGTTGGAAGATACACTGGTAATGCATCAGACACGTGTACCCTATCATCTACAGGAATGGGTTATAATGGTGAAATAACTAAAAATACAGTTGCAAGACACACTGCTGATATTAGATTTGCAACAGAATTAAGTACCGATAATGGGGTACTTACTAATCAAGACATGTTTTTTTTCAGGTCAAATGATCGCCAACTAAGAGATGATCAAGCAATTGTTGGATATTCTGAGGATGGACAGGATTGTCTGATGTACTTAGAGCTTGGAATTACAATTATGGGATTGGATTACCAAGTGATTGGTGATGAACATTTTCTATTTGTTACTGGTAGAGATGGAAATACATCTGCCTTTGTATCATTTAATTTAAATACAGGCATGAGCAGTGGTGTGCAGACATTTGGAGGGAATGCTAATAACTCATTTGCACGTTTGGGTAGGCTTGCTTGGAGAATTGCGGTCAACAGTGATGCCACAAGATTATATGTAGGTAGAGTTCATATTTATGGTTACACCATGGAAAGAAGTGGTGATGCTTATCGAATTACTGATAATGCGGCCACCCAACTTTATACTAGAGTAAATCGTGGAAATTTAAATACACAATTAGCGGACGTCTTAGGTATCGATGTTTCACCTGATGATGATAATATTTTATATATAGCTTCAGCAAGAAGACATGTTATTCAAAAAGTTAGACTTGATACAAATACAACGTACACAATATTAGCAAGGGCAGGTAGAGGAACACGACATAATGGAGCTAATATTGAAGCATCTGGAGCTCTTGCAGCAAACAATGTTAGATTCAACCAACCAGTAGGTATTACTGTAACGTCAGATAGAATTTTAGTTGGCACAACAAGAGGAACTATAGATGTTTTCAATGAAAATTTATTTACAGCAGAGAATAGAGACACTGCTTGGCTACAACAAATGGGTGGTGGAAATGTATCAAGATGGGTTGGTGTTAAAAAAGCAATGAGTGCTATTATAAGTGACACAACTTTAACTAGCGGTGCTCACTTTGGTTACGGACACTGGAATGCTGGAGAAACGGGAGGTCCAAGAAAATCAGCAATGGGTGGTAGACACTGCCATTTCAATGATGGTTGTACTTACTATGGTGGATGGAATGGTGATCATCCAGATGGACAATCAGTACAATGTAATAGAGATTCATGTTTAAATGTCGGGATAAGTGCTGAGGGTTACACAAGAATTCTTGATAATCTAATTCCTCAAGGTTTAGCTTGGGGTACAGATGCTAATGCATACTCTATTATGGCTCTTGATTATTTTAATAATGATTTTGAGGCTTATGATGAAGACTCTGAATGTCAATTGAACTATGTGATTGTGATCGGTGATGGAATGATGAGAAATAATACTTCTGCTATTCCTAGAATTGAGGCTTTAAGAGATAAAGATAATCCAGTTAAAACTTTATTTGTTGCTTATGGTGGCGGTATTAATACCAGAGGAATGGAAATTTTTGATGCAATGGCTGTAGCTGGATCTTGTCCAGGTGGAAACGCAAACTCCCCTGACTGTGAACCCACAATAGTTGCTGATACACCAGAGTCGTTAAAAACTCAATTGACTGCAAAAATTAGACAGATACTTGCTGAACGATTGTCATTTACTGCTCCATCTATTACAGCAACTGTTCAAGAAGGTGGTTCTTTATATCAAGCACAGTTTGCTTATGAACAATTTGGAGAATGGCAAGGAACAATATTGAGAAAAACTTTACTCGCAGACGGAACTGTTCTTCATGGAATGGATGAACCCGGAAACTGGGATGCATCAGTAGAAATTAGAAAACAAGCTAAAGATGATGAAAGAAAATTATGGAGTGCGTTACCTGGAACGCCTTATCTTAAAAATTGGAATAATTTTAAAAAAGACAATTCAGATGATATAACTGAATTATTTGAATTATTTGGTTTTGATATTGCTGACTATCATAATACAACCTCTTACTGTGCAACTACAGGACAATATGTAGGTGACAATGGAACATCTGATGATCTTGAAGGATTAATAGAATTTATGAGAGGAATCGATTACTTTGATTATAATGGAGACTGCAATGTTACAGAATTAAGAAGTCATGTTCTTGGAGATATTTATCACTCACAATTAATTGAAGTAGGCCCACCTGATGCAAGTATACAGTTTACTGGTGCTAATGAAGAAGCATATTTTAGAGCAACAAATAACTATCAAAGTTTTATGCAAAAACATGCAACAAGAAAAAACATAATCTATGCAGGTGCTAATAGTGGTGTGCTTCATGCTATTGATGCTGAAACTGGCAAAGAGGAATGGGGTTTTATCCCACCATTCATTGCTGCATTACTTCCCTCATTAATGAATGCTGATCTTAGTGGAAAAATTGATGGTACAAAAGGTGGAACCAATGCAATTTTTGGTGTTGATGGATCACCAGTGGTTCATGATGTTTTTATTAAAGGATTTGATGAAGATGGAAAACCTGAGACCCAAAAAAGTTGGCATACTATTTTATTTGTTCCATATGGAAGAGGCGGAGCAGGATTTTCTGTTTTAGATGTTACTAATCCAATAGAAGGAGATTTGGGACCTATACATATGTTTAGTGTCTTTAATGATGCGATTAACAGTACTGTTTATATGGCTAACCACGAGGGTCAAATTACAGCATATCCTTACTCATCAGGCTCTGTCAGTGTTCAAGACTCATTAGAGGCAATAAAAGCTGGCGAAAATTTGGATACAGCATTTACAGCAGATGGAGGTGATAACTCTCTAGACCCAGATCATGCCTCTTACTGTGATAGCTCAGATAATCCTGATGTAATACAAAATTGTACTAATCAAGATGCTATAGCAGTCTGTCAACTAAATGATACAACCGTCATGACAACTACTGGTCTATTTCATTCAGATGCAGCTGGAACAGCTTCTTGCTTCAAAGGTAAAGAATTTAGATTTTCTGATATAAAACCTCAAGCAAAAGCTGACGGAACTGTACCAAAGTCATCATTAAAAGTTACTGAAAGAGTTGATGGAACTTTACAAACAATCGATTTTACAAGTGCAAAATATGTAAACGACAATTTAGTAATAACGTTTCCTGATGAGAAAACTTATAATGCAGGCGGTAGTCCTCTAGAAACTTCGCAGACGAACCAGTTTACCGTCGCAACATCATGTACTGCAGCAACTGATATACCAGTACAATATGACTATAGCCAACTAGGAGAAACATGGTCAGCTCCAAGAATATTTAGAATTCCATCAGAAACACTTTCTGAAAGAAACAATTCAGATAATGACAGATATGTTGCAGTAATGGGAGCAGGTATGGGCGCTACAAATTTGTGTGCCGGTTCAGCAGTATTTATAGTTAATTTAGATAAAGATGATGACGCAGGTATTGAACCAGGAACTATTTTTGGAGCTACTACCAATGGAGGTCCTATTACGATTGTAGATACAGTTCCAACTAGAGAAGCTGTAACAACAACAATCACAAAGGATGACGGTACAACCGAAACTGTGACTACTCAAACAGCAACTAAAGTTGCTGGGGAACACACTCCAAATGGAAGCGATATTGGAAACTCTTTACCTGCCTCAGCGGTCGTTATAACTCCAGATACAGCATTTAATATTCCTTGGAGAGGTGCGATGGTTTATTTTAATGATCTTGAGGGAAAAATCACAAAATTAAATTTAACAAGTTCCACAAAAAATGATGCAGATCTTTTTGATCAAACTACTTTATTTAGATTGGATGCTAACACAATTAATAAAAGATACAGTTATTTTTCAATGGATGCAGGAATTGGACAGACAACAAGAGACTTCTGGCTATTTGGTGGGACAGGAAACTTTAATGATATAGGTGGTGGTTCAAAATTTATGGATAACATCTTGTATGGTGTTAAAGATCCAGATTATCCATATTTCAATCATTTAAATGAAGTGCACGTCCCAAGAGAAAGTGATGACGATTTTTTAGCTCAGGCACATAAAGGTGCTAATAATGCAGCAAGTATTGATAATGCAGTTGTATGTAAAGATACAACAGGTAAAATTAGCTGTGATGATGGACCGTCAAGTGGGCAGCAAGCATGGGTAGTTCATTTAGATACACCGGATGGCAAAGGTCCAAATGAAAATAGTACCAATACTTTTAGAAAATTATCAGCTGCACCTACTTTATTTAAAGGACAAGTTTATTTTCCAATATACGAACCTCCTCAAGGAGCTAATCCATGTAACATTGGTAACGCATTTATTTGTGTTGCAGATGATGAATGCGGATCAAATAACTCCCACCTTTTAACCAGAGGTGGTGCTGCTAATGGAAAAAATTGTACTTTTGTTAGAGAAGGTATTTTGTCAGAGCTTGTTATCTTTGGAGATAAATTATTTGCAAACGTTGCAGGACCTAAAGAAGATGCTGAGACACTCTATTCAGTTTTAGCTGCTGCAGGAGAAGTTGAAGCAAGTAGAGGTAGCTGGAGAGAATCTGGTTTCTAATTATTTAGAAAGTTTTTAGATAATAATAAATTATCCAAGCGAACATAGTAAACATTGTTACAAATATAAGAGCTAGACCAACTAAAGTATCTTGATTAACTTTCTTACGCCATTTTTTTGGAAAAAAATTTAATGAATAAGCATATACAATTATAAAAATATTAAATGCAAGTAGGGTAATATTAAAAAAAAGAAATTTATCCATTATAGAAAAAAAGTTTTTATTTGATTTGCAAACGTTACATAAATTAAACAGCCAATAATTATAAAAGGCCCAAAAGGAATTTGTGTAGACAAATCTCTGCTCTTATTCATTAATGAAGGAATAGAATAAACTAAAGCAACAACTGAGGAAATAAAAATTGTAAAAGGAATACTAAACCAGCCAAACCAAAAACCAACAACAGCAATTAACTTTGCATCACCAAGTCCCATACCTTCTTTATTTCTTAACGTTTTATAAAAAAAAATGATTAACCAAATAATTGCATAACCAAACAATCCTCCAATTAAAGAATTTATATAATTAGGAAATAAAGATTGATTTAAATTTGGATCAAAAGATTTAACAAAACCAATTAACATTAAAGGAAATGTTAATTCATTTGGAATGATATAATGTTTTAAGTCAATAAAAAATATTATGATAAAAAAAATACTTAAGATTATTAGTAATAATGTAGTAATCGAAATTCCATACATGTAAAATATTAAAAGAAAACTTAATGCTGAAATTAATTCTACTATAAAATATTTTATACTTATTTTAATATTACATTTTCGACATTTTCCTTTTAAAAATAGAAAAGAAAAAAAAGGGATATTATCAAACCATCTTATTTGTTCTTTGCATGAAGGACAAAAAGATCTTCCTCTCATTACATTTTGCTCTAATGGTAGACGATAAATACAAACATTACAAAAGCTACCCCAGATACTTCCTAGTACAAAAGCGAGAATATAAAACACGAATTATATTTTTATGTAAGATGCGAGCTCAAGAACTCCATTTATACAGTATTGTATAAACACCACTGCATCTTGAATGTGTAAGTAAAAATTAGGTGCGTATATAACTATTTCCATTCTTGTTAAAATTATCAAAAAAGATGTAAAATGCAAAATATAAAATATGTTTTTTAAATCAAAAAAACCTGAAATAGTCAAAGAAGACTCGAGAATAGAGGATTTTCAAATTATTACTAAACTAAGTCAAGAGTTTGCAACATCTCTTGATCTAAGTGAGACTCTACAAAATTCACTTGATGTCATTATAAAAAGAATTAATGCACAAGCTGCCAATGTTTTTTTAATAGAAGAAAAAAAACAAGTTTTCCAATGCATTGCATCAAAACACCAAGCGTACTTGGATGATTATGAAATTCCTTTAACCCAAGGAGTGATGGGTAAAGCAATTTTACAAAAAAAATGTATTCGAGTTGGAGATGTAAGAAAGGATGTAAGAGAAATTGCAGAATTTTATTTTGATTTAGATAACAAAACAAATTTTACAACATATTCAGTGCTATGTGCACCTCTTATTGCTGCTAATGAATGCATTGGTGTTCTTCATTGTTTAAATAAAAAAACAACCAATAAGCTCTTTGAAGAGAGTGATAGAAAACTTTTAGAAACACTAGCTACACCAGCAGCGCTTGCCATTAGAAATGCTCGGATGGCTAAAGAACTTGTTGATAAAAACAGAATGCAGAAGGAAATAGAAATTGTTGGAGAAATACAAAAAACTTTATTATCTAAAAATAAGGAAGACCCTTTTCCTATAGCTGGGATAAATATTCCTGCTAAAGTAGTCTCGGGAGATTTTTATAACTTTTCTGACTTAGGAGATGGCAAATATGGATTTGGTGTTGCAGATGTGTCTGGAAAAGGAATTAAGTCATCATTGTTGATGTCAAAAGCATCAAGTCTTTATCGGTGTTTGAGTAAAACAATGTTTTCAGCATCAGATTTACTAAATTTATTAAATAAAGAAATATGTGAAACTGCAGCAAGAGGTATGTTTGTTACTATGTTGGTTGGAATTTATGATAGTAATAAAAAAGAATTATTAATTTCGAATGCAGGACATGAACCTCCCCTTATTTATTCAAAGGATGGAAAATTTTCAAATCATACAGAAGCAGGTCCGCCTTTAGGCATTATGCCAAACATTACCTACAAAGAAAGTTCAATATCTTTTTCTGAAAGCTCAATGTACATTTTTACAGATGGCGTTACTGAAATCAAAGATCCAGATGGAGAGATGTTAGGCGCTGAAGGTTTTCAGAATTATATTAAAAAATACCAATCAACACCTAATAACAATAGATTGAAAGTTATCATCGAAGACATTGTAAAGTCTGGAAAAATTCAAAAAGATGATTTAACAATTGTTGTTATTGACGGAAAATAAAATGATGAGTGTTCCTAAGGTTATGATTTTTTTTGCTATTGTTATAAGCTCAATACTTTATTGGGCCACTTCGAATGTCTGTAAGTATAACTTTGCATTAGAAAAAAAAACCCAAACATTAAATGTCATTACAGAAAATATTGATCCAACATTAGGAAATGCAAAGTATTATGTTTATAGAGAATTAAATTGTAATGATGTTTATTTAGAATGGGACTATGAAAGAGTAATTGATAATTTAAGAACTATCACTGTGCTTATTTATCAAGAGCTAAATACTGATATCAAAGGTGATCCAAATTAAATCCATTTAAAAATAGATGTATAATAAAAAAATTGAATTAAATAGTAATACAAATTTTTTTATATTCATAATTCTAGTTCCATGCATTTATTTAAGAAGTTTTGATTCAATGATGCCTTTTAATGAAACTCAATACTTATTTAATTATGAATTTGAATTTCTCAAAAGGGGTTTTTTAGGAGAAATTTTAAGATTAACATTCGATGAGGTAAATACCCAAATAATATATTTTTTTTCACAATTTTTTTTAATTTTACTTTTAATTATCTTATATAAAAAATTCTTTTTAGATTTTAATAGAAAAAGTAATGTCTATAAATTAATTTTTTCAATTACTGTAATTACCAGTCCCCTAACACTTCAACATTTTATAGTTGATATTGGAAGGCAAGATATTGTAAATTTAGTAATTACTTTTCAAGCATTATTCCTTATAGATAAACTTCACAAAAGAAACTTTTTTTTAGCGTCGTTAATATTATTTATTTCTTCTATTATGCTTTTAATTCATGAAGTAAGTTTTTTTCTATTTATCCCTATGATTTTTGGTTTTTGGTTTTATAAAAGTTCATATAAGAACATATTAAATCTACAATTTTTATTATTTTTATTCATAATTTTAATAACTGCTTTGATATCCACCCATGGATTATCCTCAAAATTTTCTTACATCGAACTTAATAAATATATGCTTGAAAAATATATTTTCACTGTCGAAACTGAAAAAGCAGTTTTTTTTAAATCAGATACATTAATGGTATTGTTTCGAGATCTTTTCAATAGTTACGATCCAAATGTAGAACATGGGATTATTGGTGATACGATAAAACATACTTTTAAGACACGTGTATTAATAAATAACGTTTTAATATTAACTCTTATGTCACCTATTTTTTTTATAGTTTACAAATTATATAGCGAATTTTTGAAGGTATCTAATTTTAAAACAAAAATACTTTTAATTTCAGCCTTATCGCCAACATTTATGTTCTTTCTAGGATATGATCATTTGAGATGGTACTCGATAATATTTACGAATATTTTTATTGTTATTTTTTATCTTAGTAATCAAAAAAGTATTTATAAAAAAATTATTTTAGAGAATGTAAAAAAATATAAAAGATTATATTTGTATTTAATACCTGCATCATTTTTATTAGGTCCAGCTGGGCATGTTACCACTTTTGATATACTAGCTAATTTTGTTTATTAGAAAAAAAATATACATCAATTAAATCTTCGAAGTGAATTCTATATTTATTTTTAAAAGAAGGTGGGGTATCAGAAAATAAAATAACTAAATCATCTTTTTTCATTCTTTTAATTAATCTTGAAATACTTTTATTGAAATAAAATTGATTATTATAGATATGACAAAACTGTTCGCTTAAATTTAAAGGAAAGTTTTGTTTACAATTAATAAAAGGTTTTTCATAAAATTTTGATGTGGGTATATGATTATTTAAAGTTAAAAATAAAACAAAATTATTATCTTCTTGAGATAATATTTTTTCAATGTTGTCTAAGATTTCATAGTCACATATGCCAGAAAAATATTGATCACAAACTTTTAAATTTAATTTTAATAAATCTTCCTTAAAAAATGTTTGATCAAAAAAACTTTTATATCTTTTTCTGTTATAAAATTTTTCGTTGTGTGAATGGATATAAACAAGAC
>CACGIZ010000008.1 GCA_902573235.1 uncultured Pelagibacteraceae bacterium
CAAGACAAGCATGGAGAGCAATACAAGCAGGTATGCCTGAAGATGTAATCATATCAAGTGATATAGGAAATAACTGTGCGATAGGAAATGCATATCCAACATTTGAAAAACCAAGAAAGTATCTAGCACCAGGTTTATTTGGTCCTTGTGGTTATGGTTTCCCGTCAATCTTAGGTGCAAAAATTGGATGTCCTGATACACCTGTTATTGGTTTTGCTGGGGACGGAGCTTTTGGAATTAGTATGAATGAAATGAGTTCATGTGCGAGAGAAGAATGGCCAGCAATTACAATGGTAATTTTTAGAAATTATCAATGGGGAGCAGAGAAAAGAAATACAACATTATGGTTTGATAATAATTTTATTGGAACAGAACTTGATCCAGAGTTGAGTTATGCGAAAGTAGCTGACGCTTGCGGGTTAAAAGGAGTAACTGTTAAAACTATGGAAGAAACAACCGCAGCTATTAAACAATCTTGTGAAGATCAAAAGAAAGGTATTACAACATTTATTGAGGTAATTTTAAATCAAGAATTAGGTGAGCCCTTCAGAAGAGATGCTATGAAAAAACCAGTCAGAGTTGCTGGAATTAAAAAAGAAGACATGAAAAAACAACCTTCTTTAATTTCTTAAATTACAAAGTAATTATTTAACAAAAAAATTTTTAGATTTTTTAGATTAGCATATATTTTCATTTCTAAAAATTTCTTTAACAAGTATTAAAATTTCCTCAGCAATCACATCTTTTGATTTTTGCTCAATGTGAACACTATCAATAAATTCTATTTTTTTAGTTAAGTAATCAAAATTTTGAATATTATAATTGTTTAAATCTACTTTTACATAATCTAATAAATTTTCTATTCTTTTATCAAAAGTAAATGCTGATGGTTGGAAAATTGGTAAAAAAGAAGTTTTTTTACATTTATTAGGTTTAATCATTAACTTGGTAATATCCTCCGCTTTTTTAATCGTTTTAAAATAATTTTTTTTGATTTCAATTTTCCATTTTTTATATTCTATTTCGTTTGAGGTTTTTGGATTAAATGTTTGATAAACTTTATAAATTTTATCAATTTCACCAACTATATTAGATTTTTTTATTAAGAAATTTAAATTTTTATTTGAATTACTATCATGTAGATAAAAATTAAACGGGTAACCTGGTCTATAGTCATAATAGTAATGTTGAACTGTTTCATTCCACCCACCATAAAAAATTATTAAATCATAATTGTATTCATAAAATTCTAACAATCTGTGAATATGTTGATTATGATTTGATGAAACAGATGAAAAATTTATTACAATATTGTCAAGATTTTCATTTTGTAATTTATTTGATAAAATACCAACTATTGTTGGATTACCTTGATATCCCGTTGATCCCCCAAAAAAGCCTATAACAAATTTTTCTGAAACTCTTTTAACATTTGGTGGATACCCTCTAAATCCAAATTCATTATGATCATGTTTATTAGGCTCTCCCCTTATCCAGTCATAAGGGAATATATACCTTATAGAGTCTTTTTCAGATTTTGGATATCCAAAATTTACATATCCAGAGACAAAATCTATTGAAAAAATATAGATAACTATGATCAGAAACTTCGTAAAAGTTTTTAATTTTAAAAAATCATTATAATAAAAAAAAATAATTATCCCTGAAATAAAAATGATTAAATTAAAAAATCTTATTTTAATTACAGTTTCTATTCCGATTGACTTATCAGATGAAAATTGTGTTAATGTAAATTCATTAATCAATATTTCTATTAACAAAAGAAATATAATTATTGTTTTTTTCATATATGCTCTTAATGTAAGTCTATATCAGGCCAGTTGTCTTTATCATTGTATCTATCAAGTTCTTTTTTAGTAATCGGCCTAAATAATATCCAACCAATTACAATAACTAAAGCTAATAGAATTAATGTTTGCATACGTAAGTTTATTACGGACTTATAATATAGTCTAGGCCGAAACAAATAAGCTTTAAGGCTTTTAAATACTGTTTGATTATCGTAATCTTTAATAATGGAAGTTATCAATGATAATAATTGTAGTTGGATTAAAGATTTAAGTTTTAGAAATGATATCAAAAAACTTTCATCAAATTTAGATTGTGAATGGCTAATTGTTGGAGCTGGATATACTGGATTATCTGCTGCAAGAAAATTAGGTCAAATTTATCCAAATCAAAAAATAATATTAGTAGATGCTCAATTGGCAGGTGAAGGTGCGAGCTCAAGAAATTCAGGATATTTAGTTGATACGACTCTTAATGATGGTTTTTCTTCCAATAAAGAATTAGAAAACTACAAAAAAAAATCAGATATTTACAAATTAGGTATTGAGTCAGTAAAAAGATTTATAAAAGAGTATCAGGTTGATTGTGATTGGAATGAATGTGGAAAATATTTTGCATCATCAAAAATTGAAGACAAAAAAATATTAGAAAATTTCTCGAAAACCTTATCCAAATTGGGCTTTAAGCACGAAATGTTATCTAATATTGATCTTAAAAAAAAATTAGGCACTAATTTTTATAATATTGGACTTTATACACAGGGGGGAATTTTATTACATCCAGGAAAATTAGTTAGAGCTATGATTGCTACACTACCTAAAAATATAAAACTTTATGAAAATTCTACACTTATTAAGTGGAGAAAATTAAATAGTAAAATTTATTGTAATTTTAAAAATGGGTCAATAAAAACAAAAAAAATAATTTTTGCTACGAATGGTTTTTTAAAGTCACTTGGTATTAAAAGTAATTATAATTTTCCACTAACGCTTACCGCAAGTATGACTAGACCCTTAAAAGATCATGAGTTTAAATTAATCGGAAAGCCAAAAGAGTGGGGTGTTTTACCCGTTAGACCAATGGGAGCAACGATCAGAATGACAAAAGATAGAAGATTTTTAATTAGAAACACTGCAGAGATATACAATCCTTATAAAATGTCACAAGTAGAATTAAAAAAAAGGTCTATTAAGCAAATTATCGGTATAAAAAAAAGATTTCCAAAATTATCTGATAACATAATTGAATCTACTTGGTCTGGAGTTGTTTCAAGAACTAGAAATAGTTCACAAATTTTTGAGAAACTTGATGATAATATATTTGTAGCTGGTTGTTATAATGGTTCTGGAATAGGAGTTGGTACATTATTTGGAGAACAAATAGCAATAAAAGCTAGTAATGAGACATCTAAAGAAATTGATATAATAGAATCAAGAAAAAGACCCACATGGTTACCTCCAAATCCATTTTTAAATTTGGGAGTTAAATCACGTTTAATTTATGAAAGAATAAGAGCTAGATCAGAAATTTAGATAGAATATTTTAAAATTTAAAATATAAACTTTTCAATTATGAGTAAAAAAATTAAAATTCCATCTAATAAAAGTTTTGGAATTGTTTTTTTTGTCGTTTTTCTAGCAATTTCTATTTATCCTCTTTTAAATCAAGAAGATTATAGATTATGGTCTCTAATAACTGCATTAATTTTTTTAGTTTTGGGATTAATTAACTCATCAATCCTAACGCCTTTAAATTTATTATGGTTTAAATTCGGCATGTTGCTCGGACGAATAGTTTCACCAGTAATCATGGCTTTGGTTTTTTTTGGGGTAGTTACACCAACAGGTTTAATAATGAAGCTATTCAAAAAAGATTTACTTAAATTAAAAAGGAAAAATAAAAGAAGCTATTGGATTGAAAGAAAAGATAAATCTGAAATGAAAAATCAATTTTAGTATGAGTTTTATAAAGGAATTCTGGAAATTTTTAAGAGTGAGAAAAAAGTACTGGCTCTTACCAATTATTATTTTTTTAGTTTTATTTGGAGGCTTAATTATTTTGAGCCAAGGGTCAGCTATTTCACCTTTTATATATGCTATTTTCTGATGAATAATTTTTTAAAAAAAAAATTTGAATTTAAAAATGGCATATTTTCTTTCGATATAATTGATGAAAAAACAAAAAAAGTTACAGAATTTTATAATGAAAAGCCATTTCCGAATTATAAAGATAATGATAACAAACAAACAATACTTAATAAAGGAGACAAAAATATTTTAGCAAATCAATTTAAAAAGTTTATTGGTTATAAAAAGAATGTTCTTGAAGTAGGTTGTGGAACAGGTCAACTTTCTAATTATTTTGCTATAGGAACTAATAATAATATTGTTGGTTTAGATCCAACAATGGCCTCTTTGAATTTAGCAAAAGAATTTGCAAATAATAATAAAATTACCAATATTCAATTTGTCAATGCTGATATTTTCGATGATGTTCTTAATGATGATTCTTTTCATTTTATTTGGACTAATGGTGTTTTACATCATACCAAAGATCCCTACGGAGCTTTTGAAATTTTAATTAAATCGTTAAAGAAAAATGGATATGTTCTTGTAGGCCTTTATAATAAATTTGGAAGAATAAGAACAATTTTAAGAAGATATATTTTTAAAATTTTTGGAAGAAAAATTATAGAAAAAATTGATCCCACACTAAGAAATCTTAAATTAGATGAAAATGAAAAGGTAGCATGGATAAGAGATCAATATATTCATCCACTTGAGAGTCTTCATACATTTGATGAAGTTCTTAAATGGTTTAAAATTCATAATATAGAATTTGTAAGCTCTATACCATCATCAGATTTTGATTATGATTATGAAGATATATTTGAAAAAAAATCGCAAGGAACTTTTTTTTCTAGAATTCTAAATCAGTTTTTAATGATTTTTAACTCTTTTGGTGCTGATGGGGGCTTATTTGTTTTGATAGGTAGAAAAAAATAGTATTGATTATAATTTAAAAACATTTAATAAAATTATATGAGCTTTTTAAAAGAATTCATTAAATTTTTAATGGAGAGAAAAAAATTTTGGCTTGTGCCAATACTTTTGTTTCTTTTAATTTTTGGAGCATTATTTGTTGTAACCCAAGGAACAGCTGTAGCCCCTTTTATTTATACAATTTTTTAATGACCTATATTTTAGGTGTTTCTGCTTTCTATCACGATAGCGCTGCTGCTCTTATCAAAGATGGTAAAATTATTTCAGCAGCACAAGAGGAGAGATTTACTCGAAAAAAACATGACTCAGGTTTTCCCACAAACGCAATAAATTTTGTTTTAAATTTTTCTAATATTAAATTAAATGAAATTGATCATATAGTTTTTTATGAAAAACCTTTCTTAAAATTTGAAAGGCTATTAGAAACTTATGTAGCTTTTGCACCAAAAGGGTTTCAATCATTTTCAAGAGCAATGCCAATATGGCTAAAAGAAAAACTATTTCAAAAAAAATTTATTTTTGATTATTTAAAAAGTATAGACAATACTTTCAAAGATGACACAAAATTATTATTTTCAGAACACCATTTAAGTCATGCTGCAAGTGCTTTTTATCCATCACCATTTGAAGAAGCAATCATCCTAACTGCAGATGGAGTTGGAGAATGGGCTACCACAACAGTTGCTATTGGAAAAAAAAATAATGTAGAAATTAAAAAAGAGTTACATTTTCCACATTCACTTGGTTTGTTATATTCAGCTTTTACATACTACACTGGTTTTAAAGTAAATAGTGGTGAATATAAATTAATGGGTCTAGCACCATATGGCAAACCTTTGTATGTTGATAAAATTTTAAGTAATCTAATTGATCTTAAAAATGATGGTACTTTTATTTTAGATCAAAAATATTTTAATTATTCTACTGGTCTCACTATGACAAACAAAAATTTTGATGATTTATTTGGGGAAAAACCGCGGAAACCAGAAACTGAAAAAATAACACAATTCCATATGGATATCGCTGCCTCTATACAAAATGTTACTGAAAAAATCATGCTCTTGTTAGCTAAATCTTTGAAAAAGGAATATGAAATTCCAAATTTATGTCTTGCCGGTGGAGTAGCTTTAAATTGTGTGGCAAATGGAAAGATACTTCAAGAAAAAATTTTTGAAAATATTTGGGTACAGCCTGCAGCAGGGGATGCGGGTGGGTCTTTAGGTGCAGCACTTGCTTATTGGCATATTGATTTAGATAATGAAAGAGAGGAGACTCATAAAGATAATATGTGTGGATCTTATTTAGGTAATGAATTTAAAGAGATCGAAATTTTGGAAAAATTAGATGAAATTGGAGCTAATTACGAAAAACTTGATCAAAATGAAATAATTAATAAAACAGCAAGAGATTTAGCTGATGGAAAAGCAGTTGGCTGGTTTCAGGGCAGGATGGAATTCGGACCAAGGGCTTTAGGTAATAGATCAATTTTAGGTGACCCTAGATCAGATACTATGCAAAAAAATTTAAATTTAAAAGTTAAGTATAGAGAAAGCTTTAGACCATTTGCACCCTCTATATTAAGAGAGGATTTAAATGATTGGTTTGAAATGAATACTGATAGTCCGTATATGCTTTTTGTTTCAGATGTTAAAAAAAGTAGAACTTTGGAGCTTTCTAATGAACAAAAAAAATTATTTGGTATTGATTTATTAAATGTCAAAAAATCAGAAATCCCAGCTGTAACTCATGTAGATTACTCTGCTAGAATACAAACTGTGTCAAAAGAAACTAACCCACTTTATTATAAATTGATTGAAAAATTTAAAGAGAAAACTAATTGTCCGGTTCTCGTAAACACTTCGTTTAATATAAGGGGTGAGCCAATTGTTCACACTCCAGAAGATGCATTTAAATGCTTTATGGGAACAGAACTTGATGTTTTGGTTGTAGGAAATTGTTATTTGGTTAAAACTGATCAAGATTTGAATTTAAAATCAAATTATACAAATAATTTTGAATTAGACTGATATGAATTTGTTATTAAAAAAAGAAGTTTTTTTTGTTAAATTTCCAATTTTATTTCCGTTAGTATATTTAACTGTTCTTTATAGTTTTCCAAGTTTTGAAACACATTTAATTTTTTTAACCATCTTGATTTTAGCTGAAACTCATTTTGGAGCAACATGGCCTTTTTTTTTAGACAAAGTCAATGTTCCTTATATTAAACAAAAAAAAATAGAATTAATAACTATTCCAATACTACTTACATTATTTTGTATAATTGGTTTTTTTTACTTCAAAAATTTATTTTTATTAATTTTTTTTGCGGCAAATATGTATCATGTTACAAGACAAAGTTATGGAATTATGAATCTTTATACTAAAGAGCCGTTAGAAAAAAATCATTATTCAAATATAATTTATATCTTTAATATACTGTTTTTTTTCATTGCTTTTTTTAGATTTTACATGCCCATCATTCAGGAAGATAGTTTATTGATTTTAAATTTTGTAATAATTTCAGCAATGACAATTGTTTTTTTATTTGAATTCAAAAAATTTGGTTTTTCTGAAAATTTCTTAACTTTAATTACAGGGGTTTTAATTTTTTACCCTGTTTGTTTTGTAGCAAATCCTGTCCATGCAATAATAATGGGTGTTACAATGCATTATTCACAATATCTGTATTTAACAAGTAAGGTAATCAATAACAGAAATAATGAAAATGATTTAAATAAAAAATCTAAGATATTTAGTTTTTTATTTATAATTATTATTTATTCATTAATTATGTCAATTCTTTCAATTTTTGGAAAAAATGACTCAGAGTTTTTAAAAACTTTAATTTTTATCCCTATAACTGGTCAGATGCTCCATTTTTATTTAGACTCTCAATTATGGAAATTTAGTGAACAACATAATAGAGAAAATATTTTAAAATATTTGTAAAAAATTTAAAATTTTATTTTATTTATTAAGCTGTTAAAAACTATTTTTGTTCCATTTTTATTCCAATGTAGGTCACCGTAAATAAAAGTATCTAAAATTATTTCTCTTTTATCTTCACCCTCAAAATCTGGATAAAGAGAAATTAAATTTAACTTATTTTTTTCAGCCCAAGTTTCCCAAAAAGGGTAATGATAAAGATCTTTATAATATATTTGAGATGGATGTGGATATAATACAAAATTGATTTCTATATTATTTTCTCTCAAAATTTTTACAAGTTTATTTAAATAATTTTCTGATTTTACTAATCCTTTCTCATAATTTTTAAAAATTTGATTATCAAAAGTCCAAGCAGATCTATCCACATGTGTCATTCTATAAAATAATGTGTCTTCATTTGTAGTTTCAAAAAAACTTTTTTTATACTTTTTTGATGCTTTATATTTTAATTTTAAAAAATTTTTTATATTTTCTGTAGCATCCGAAATTCGTAAAAAAGTTCGAAAAATTAAAAAATTATTTACCAAAAAATTAGAAAATTTCTCATCTTTAATATCATCTTTATCTACAATAATATTATCTTTGTCCCATTTGATAAAAAGTTCGTCGATTATATCCGAAGGATCTAAAAAAATTATTGCTCTATTAAATTGATAACCTTCATTGATAAAATAACTTATTTTTTTAAAATATATACTTGGTGAGTAAGATCCAACTGCACTATTTAATACCTCATATTTTTCACGTAAATGATTTTGCAACATTCCACCAAGCGTGTATTCATAATCATAACCAGCTCCCTCAATTGCAGAGTCACCAATTAGTAATAACCTTTTTTTTGAAGGAATTTTTTTTACTTGTTTTGTTGTAAAATCTCTAAACCCTAGTGAGTTTGTAATTAATCTTTTACTCATACTGAATCCCCAAGGTTCGATTACATCTATACTAGGCAAAAGGTCATGATGGTAAATATTTGAGGGAATTCTCCAGTAAAGATTATTTAACCTTTTATATTCCCAAAAACTCTTCTTTTTAAAAATTAAATTTGATCCTATAAAATCAAAACTAAAAATTAATAATAAATAAATAATAATTTTGAAATATTTTTTTTTGTTGTAACTTAGCATTTTTCTATTAACTTAATTAAACAATTTACTACAATTATTTGTTAAAAATTAAAAGGTTAATATCAGTGAATAATTTTTCAGTTAAAAAGACTTTTTTCGTTTTAATAATTCTATTAATAAATTTTCTAATATTAGAGATTATTTGCTATTTTATTATAAAAAAAATTGAACCAAGATACTTAAATAAATTTAATCTCGAGTTAAATTCTGAAAATATAAAAACAAAGCTAATAGGAGAAATATACTCAAAAAAATTACCATATTTAAGAGATCAAAATCAATATAATGGATTGTCTTACATAAATCTCAAAAATGATAGAGACTTTATTTTTAATGAAATAAATAATTTTTCAAAAGATAATAAATTAAATATCTTAATTCAAGGGGACTCATTAGGAGAGTCACTAAATTTGAAAAATATTTATGATAAGTATTCTAAGCTTTTCAAAAACAAAAACATTGGAGTAATAAATTCTGCTGTTTCCAGCTACGCAATGATACCACATTTTTATCAATTAGATATTTTACTTAATAAATTTAATTTGAATCCAAATATTCAGATAACAATTTACGATCAAACAGATATTGGGGATGATTTATATAGGTACAATATTTTTTTAGATAATGAACATTATGAAAAATATAAATTTTACGATTTAAAATTAATGAATTCTTTTTCTAAAAAGAATTTAAACTCGGTAAAGATAATTTTATTAGCAAAAAATTATTTTTTAAGAGAAAAAAATAGATTTAAGCATACATATATAGAAACCTTTAAAAGAATATTAAGAAGAATCTATTTAAAAAATTTTAAAAATTTACCTGTAGCATTGGAACCTCTTGTTTATGGAATCGATTCCATCGAAACTAGTAGATTAATTAAACTTATGAATGACTATATTGATTTAGCATTTTCAAATAAAAATCTTCAAAATTTATATTTTGTGGTTCAACCGACCACCAAACATGTGGAAAAATTATATTTTATGGACAACAGAAATATATTATTGTCTGCTATTAAAAATCATAAACTAAAAGATAAAATAAAAGTTATTAATTTTTTCGATCAGGATAAAGCTTTCTATAATTTTAGAGAAGGTGATATATTTTCACATCCAACAAATACATATTATTTAGAAAAATTTTGGCCAAAAATATTTAGTGAAGTTTTATTGGATTAATAAATTGAATTTTTTTTTGAGATTATTACTTATTGCTTAACCAAATAGTTTCAAAGGGCTTTAAAATAAGCATATTTTTTTCAATTTTAATTTTCGGACCAATTATATTTTTCCAGCTATAGTATATCTTATTGAATCGTTTTTTTTGAATTTTAGATGATAAATTTGTAATACAAATTATAGTTTGTTTTTTATCAATACTAATTCTTTTAAATGCAAAAATTTTTGAGCCTAAGCTTACATTATATCTTAAGGCATTAGGATGAAATGCTTTTTGTTTTCTTCTTATTGCTAAAAGATTAACTAATTTATTAAAAAAAATAGATTGTATGGATTTTTTATTTATTAATTTTTTTGAAATATTATCTAAATTCCATTTATATCTATTCACATCTCTATTATTCCCAGTAATTACAAATTTTGCTTCATCATTCGAAGTTCCAAATAATGAATTAAAATATATCGCAGGTATGCCCTCAAAAGACATCATTATAGCATGAGCGGAAATATATCTTTCTAAAAAAAATACTCCTTTTTGATCATAATCGGATTTTTTTAATGCGTTTATAACTGTTATATTTGCTTCATAAATTTTTTTTGATTTATTTTGAATTTTTCTAAACGAAAACTTAGAGCCATTTTTTTTTAGTCTTTGAATAAATTTACTTAATATTTTTTTATTAAATATTCCCTCAGTGGGTCTAATTCCTATTCCATCATGTGATGCTATAAAATTTAAATAACTATTTCCATTTTTTGTAGTTGGAAGGTTTTTGCTCCATTTATTTAGATAAGTACTATTTTCGAATAGAAATCCGTGTATTAATAAAGGTGGTAAAGAAAAATTATAAATCCAATTAGCCTCATCATTATTACCAAAGTAACTTAAATTTTCTTTTTCAGGTAAATTTGTTTCAGTAATAATGATAGTTTTTATATTAATAAGATTAGTTATAATTCTTAAAAGTTTTATAATTTCATGTGTTTGTTTTAAATTAATACAACTAGAACCACTTTCTTTCCAAAGATATGCAATGGCATCTAATCTAAAAATTGTTACACCATTATTAATTAGATGTATCATGATTTTTATAAATCTTAAAAGAACTGAGGGGTTTTTAAAATTAAGATCTATTTGGTCTGGACTAAAAGTTCGCCATAGGTAGTCAGTTTTTTTAAAGATTTTTATTTTTTTAAGTAATTTATGATCTCTAGGTCTTACAACTTTCGAAACATTAAATTTTGAATTAACTATTAAAAAATAATCTTTTCCAGGTTTCTTATCTTTTAAAAAATTTTTAAACCACAAACCTCTTGCTGATGAGTGATTAACAACCATGTCAGCCATAATGTTATTAGATTTAGAAATCTTTTTTATATCAGACCAATTACCCAATCTATTTTCAATTTTATAATGATCTTTTACAGCAAAACCACTATCACTGCTTGATGGGTAAAAAGGTAAAAAATGAATTGAATCAAAATAACTCTTTAAATTTTTCTTAAAAAAACTATGAAAAACTTTAATAGAGCCTTTTTGACTCGAGTATACACTATCTCCGTAACTAATTATTAATGAAGTCTTTTCAGAAATATCTTTTTTCTTTTTTTTGTTTTTCCTATTAAAAATGTTTATTATATGAATAATCTCGTCTTTTAAATGAGATAAGTCTTTTTTGGAAAGAGATGATTTATAAATATTTGATAGTTTTGATCCGATCTTTTTCTGATCTTTTTGAGATAACATTAATAATATTTTTTATTATCATCATTAACAACTTTTTCAAGTCTTCCAAGAAAATTGGGTATAGCGCTTTTTACTCTACTCCATGTTGGTATAAACGGAGTATCCATTGGATTTAAAATGAAAGCTTCTCCCGCTTTCATTATATTTATTGCAAACAATTCAACAGCTTTTTCCTCATTATGAGAGTCAAATTTCAGTCCATTCATCATTGCATCACTTCTATATATATCAATCAAATCTAAAGCTGATCGATAATAAGTAGCTTTCAATGATCTAAACTTTTCTCTACTAAAGGTGTTTCCCTGTGTTGCCAGTTTTTTAATAAATGTTTTAATGATATCGATTGACATTCTCGATAATCCTTTTGTTTCATCATCGATAGATAAAACTTGATGTTTATGGTCGTATGTATCAGCTAAATCAACCTGACAAATATTTTGGGGAGAAAAACTTCTTTGCATCTCTGACAAGATACCAACTTCAATACCCCAATCAGAAGATATTCTTAATTCAGGCAAAACATTTCGTCTGAAAGAAAACTCTCCAGCAAGTGGATATTTAAATGATTTCATAAAGTCCAAATAATCACTCCTACCAATAGTTTTTTCTAAAGCTGTTAATAATGGAAAAACTAATAGTCTAGCAACTCTTCCATTCATTTTTTCATTTGCCACTCTTGGATAATAGCCTTTGCAAAATTCAAAATTAAAGAGGGGATTAACAACTGGATAAAAGAGTTTTGCCAGCATTCTTCTATCGTATGTTTTAATATCACAATCATGTAAAGCAACTGAGCGAGCACTATCTCTTGCAATACACATACCTATACAATACCAAACATTACGTCCTTTGCCGAGTTCACTTGGAGCAAGATTATTTTTTTTTAATTCTTGATCGAGTTTTTTTAACTTAGGCCCGTCGTTCCAAAGAATTGAAAAAGGCATTTTTAATTTTTTGAAAAATTTCCAAGCTTTTTTCGCTTGTGTTTCATTTGCTCTGTCTAGTCCAATAATTATATGATCTAAATATTTAGTCTTACTTATCTCATCAACTATTTTTGGTAATGCTGAACCTTCTAATTCAGAATACAAACATGGTAAAATTAATTCCATTTTTCGCTTTTTGGAAAATTTAAGTAACTCTTCTTCTATGACTGAGGTAGACTTTGTATGAAAGTCATGCAAAGTAGAAATTACTCCATTTTGTGAAAAATCACTCATTGCAAAATCTAATCCTAAAAATCTAATTTAACTAGAGCCATTTTAATCACATCAGCCCAGCCTTCAGGTGATGGCTTATTTGAAACTATTAAGTTATCTATATTTATTTGATCTTGCTTAAAATGATCATTAAAGACCAAACATGGAATATCGCAATTTCTCAACATATCTAAATCATTAAAATTATCTCCAACAGCGATAACTTTGATATTTTTTTCTATCTTTTTAAATATCTTAAGAACTTGATTCATTGATTTTACTTTATCTGTCTTATCACCCAAATTAATGACACGACCACCTTCTTGCATTGATAACGTATTAGATTTTAAAATCTTAGCTAGTTGATTTTTTTCTAATTTGGTTCCTTCAAACAAAAATGGAATTGTATATTTTCTATTTAAAGCATTTTTTAAATTTTCATTTTTGAGCCCTAAAATATCCATTTGTTGTTTTTCATTCATGTCTAAAATAAATTTACATTTTTTTTTTAATTCTTCTGGCACTTTAGAATTAAAAATTTCAAACAATTTTTGTTTATCTCTACTTAAAATTATGTTGTTAGGAAAATTTGCATTTATTAGGTCTAAACCTTTTATTAATGAACCATTTTCAGATATGAATGGAAGTTCTAAACCTAGCTGTTTAGTAAATTCCTTAATTTCTTTTTCAGTTTTACTGGTATTAGGAACAATTGTTATACCATCATCTTTCAGACTTTTGACATATTCTTTTATCTCGTCAAATTTAAAATTATCTCTATGTAATAACGACCCATCTAAATCGGTAAATATAATTAATGAGAATTTTTTATTCAAATTTATTTATCTAATTCTATTTTTATTCTTGTCAAAAAATAATATTTTACTCCTTGAAAAGGATATTTTAAGTGATTGTTCAGTAACATTTTCTGAAGATTTAATTATAATTTGATGATCTAAGATTTTAGTATAAATAATTTTTTCAAATCCTAGATTTTCAACAAGATCGACTTTTACTTCCAATTGAATTTCTTGATTATTATTTATACTTATATCTTCAGGTCTAATACCTATATATATTTCATCTTCAAATTTAAAATTATCTACAGCAACTTCATTATTAAATAATTTCAATGTTTTTGAATTAATTATCTGATCTTTGTTGATTTTAATGATATTCATTTTTGGTGAGCCAATAAATTCTGCAACAAAAATATTATTTGGGTCAGAATAAATCTCATTAGGTGTTCCGAATTGTTCAATATTTCCCTTATTAAGAACCACAATTCTATCAGCCAGTGTCATTGCTTCTATTTGATCATGAGTTACATAAATAATATTTGAATTCATCTTTTTATGTAGTTTAGATATCTCAACTCTCATTTCAGATCTTAAAGCAGCATCAAGGTTTGATAATGGCTCATCAAACAAGAAAACTTTAGGACTTCTTGTAATCGCTCTGCCAATAGCAACCCTTTGTCTTTGTCCGCCTGAAAGTTGTTTGGGTTTTCTCTTTAGTAGATCTTCAATTTGTAATGTGTTAGCAGCATCATTAACCTTTTGTTGAATTTCATCTTTAGAGATTTTTTCCATTTTTAATCCAAAAGACATATTTTCAAAAACGTTCATGTGTGGGTAAAGAGCATAAGATTGGAATACCATCGCTATTTCACGCTTTGATGGAATTAAGTTGTTTATTAATTTCGTGTCTAAAAAAATTTCACCTTTATCGATACTTTCTAGTCCAGATATCATTCTTAACAGTGTTGATTTTCCACAACCTGAAGGACCCACTAAAACAATAAATTCTCCATCATTTATGTTTATATTAAAATTATTAATTACCTTGTTGTCACCAAAAGATTTTTCAAGATTTTTTATGTTAATTTTCGACATTTATTGGATTTAAAGGATTTTGAATAATCATTAAATGTTGTTAAAAATTTATTACACTGTTAGATTTATCGCAATGAAAAAATCGCGAAGGTTACAAAACCTTAAAAATCAGAGAGAAATGAAAAAAATAAACAGGGGGGAAAATGATTAAAAAAATCATTATAAATATATCTGTTTTAGTATTTTTAATTTCTAATACTAGTTTTGCAGATATTAAATTTTGGACAACAGAAGTCCAACCAGCAAGAATGGCAAAACAAGAGGAGATGGCCAAATCTTTTGAAGCAAAAACTGGAATTAAAGTCGAAGTTATTCCAATTGAAGAAAAAGACCTTGGAACCAGAGCAACTGCTGCTGCAGCAGCAGGAAATCTTCCAGATGTGATATATCACACTTTGCAATATGTTTTACCATGGGCTGAGGCAGGCATATTAGATGTCGATGCAAATAACGCTGTAGTAAAATCGTTAGGTAAAAAAACTTTTGCACCTGGCGCATTAAATATGGCTAAGAAAGGTGGAAAAATTGCTGCTGTTCCAGTTGATGGCTGGACACAAATGGTTGTTTACAGAAAAGATCTATTTGCTGCAGCTGGTTTAGAGCCACCAACTTCATACGCAAATATTGTTAAAGCTGTTAACGCATTATCAAGCAATGACATGTTTGGCTTTGTAGCTGCCACTAAAACAGATGAAAACTTCATGAGCCAAGTACTCGAGCATGTGCTTTTAGCTAACGGAGTTAATTTTGTTAAAAAAGGTGGAACTAAAAAACAAGGTAAAGCTTTAAAGAATTCTTTAGAATTTTATAAAGTAATTGCAAAAGCAAGTCCTCCAGGAGAATTGTTCTGGAAACAATCTAGAGCTTTATATTTTGCTGGGAAAACTCCAATGATCATATGGTCACCTTTTATTATGGATGAATTAGCAGGTTTAAGAGACTCTGCTCCTCCAACAATAAATAGTGATCCAACATCACCAGAGTTAGCTTCTAAAACTGGTTTCATTACAAACTTTAGTGGACCAAACAATAAAAAAGGTGCTGCTTGGGCTGATGTAAGATACTTTGGTATTACTGCGGATGCAGATACTGATGAAGCTAAAAAATTCATAGAGTACTCTATGAGTGAAGGTTATACAGCGACATTAGGAATTGCTCCGGAGGGAAAATTTCCAGTAAGAAGAGGAAACAAGAGTGATCCTAGTGCTTACACTAAAGCTTGGAGTAAATTACCAGTAGGTGTTGATAGAAAAGCTCCTTTAACAGATCTTTATTCTGCAGATGTTATTGATAACATTGTTGCAGGTTTAGATACTGCAAACAGATGGGGTGTTAAAGAGGGTGAACTTTCTAGAGCATCAAAAATCATTAATTCTCAATTCTTAAATAGAATCACTAGAGAATATATTGATGATCAAATCTCGGTTGATGAAGCGGTTAAGAAAATTAACGCTGAATTAGCTAAGTTTTAAATAATAAATTTATAAAGAGCGGATAATATTTTATTATCCGCTTTTTATTATGAGTGATTCATTATCAAAATTAGAAAAAAGAACTGCTTACACTTTAGTTTTACCTGCAGTCCTATTAGTTTTTGCCATTGTATTATTTCCTATTTTTGCAAATGTGTGGATTAGTTTTAAAGATATTGAATTAAAAGATATAAGAATTCCAGAGCCAAGAGCAAAGAAAATTGTAAAATCAATTTCAGAAAATCAATCAGAATTAAAAATTATTTATAAATTAAGAAACAGTTCGTTAATTCAGGAAATCAGAAATGTTCAGTTTCAAGATAAATTTCCAACAAATATTTCACCAATTAATCTAGATCCAAGATGTAATTTTAAATCTAAAAAGGTTATTTGTAATTTTGGAAATTGGCAGGCAAAATATAGAGAAAATTTTGAGATAACCATACAGAATAACAATGGTGAAATAATTGATAAAAAAACAATTAAATTACAAAAACCAATTCTAAGTGGAAGAGCAGATAATCCACTGCTCACAACAAATTTCACATTAGTCAATTTTAAAAAAGTTTTTTATGAAAATAATTTTGTTGAGTTACTTTTAACGACCTTCTACTTCACTTTCTTTGGCACTGTTGGAGCAATAGTTTTTGGAATTTTAGCAGCTCAATTAGTTAATCAAAATATTCAAGGTCGAACTTATATGCGTGGCATTCTACTTTTCCCATATGTTGGTCCTGTGGTTGCTTTAGCTTATACTTGGACTTTATTGTTAGACCCTAATAGCGGAACTTTAAATGCATTATTGGTTAATTTTAATATCATAGAGCAACCAATAAATTTATTAGGCCAAAAATATATAAACATGAGTATTTTAGGTTTTGAATTTAAATTAAGGTTGGCTTTAACCACCGTAATATTTTTTGAAATTTGGCGTTATTTTCCATTAGCTTTTCTCTTTATCTTAGCTAGATTACAAGCCATTCCCCAAAGTTTGTATGAAGCAGCTGATGTAGATGGTGCAAGTCCAATACAAAAATTTATTCATATAACGCTGCCTCAAATTACAGCAATAATTTCTATTTTATTTATGATTAGGTTTATTTGGAATTTTAACAAATTTGAGGATATCTTTTTATTAACGGGTGGAGCGTCTGGTACAAGAACATTACCGATAAATGTCTATCAGCAAGGTTTTGCGGTATCAGATATTGGAATGGGGTCCGCAGTTTCAATAGTCATAGTGATGTTACTAATTTCTTTTATGATCATTTATTTTAAATTAATTGGAAAGAGGGCTAATGAATCTTAAATCTCTTTCAATATTTTTAATCATATCGTCTTTTTTTCTGACATGTATTTTGTCAATTTGGAAGATCATGGCTACATTACAAGGTTTAAATTTCAATAATTTAAACACTACACATGTTTTTTTAATTGGTATCCTGGTATCTTTAGCATTTGTTTTAATCGGCAATAAGATTAATCATTTGATAAAGATTTTCTCATTATCATTTTTATTTTCAATTTTATATTTTCACTTAAATGAAGCATCTCCATACTGGTATATTTTTGGAGTTTTCTTAATCACTTTATTTTTTACAAATAAACTCAAAAAATATAGCACGCAATCTTTAAAGGAAGATTTCATATCTGAAAAAATTATTTTTGATTTTATCACTTTATTTGGCATTGTTTTCTTTGCATTTGTAATCTTATTCCCATTTTACATTATGCTAGTTACTAGTTTTAAAACTCAGATCGCTTTATTAGTTAATCCTTTAGACTTTAGTCTAGATTTTTCTAAAAGCTTAACCGAATTATTTAAATCTTATTTTGTAATTTTTGAAACTTATAATTTTGGAAGATATATTTTAATAAGCTCTGCTGTTTCAATTGGAACTGTTATTGTCACATTATTATTTGCAATACCAGCGGCTTATGCTGTTGCTAGATTAAATTTCTTTGGCAAAAACTTTTTGTCAACCTCGATTTTAATTATTTATATGTTTCCAGCTATAGTTTTAGTGATCCCTTTATATACAGTGTTTAGTCAATTGGGATTGAGAAATTCAATCTTTGGTTTATTGATTGTTTATACAGCCACAACCTTGCCGGTTGCTATCTATATGCTGCAAGGATATTTCAAAAGTATTCCCAAAGAAATTGAGGATGCTGGTATCATGGATGGTCAAAATTGGTTTGGAATAATTTTAAAGATTATTATTCCTTTAAGTTTGCCAGCTATTGCATCCGTTGCACTCTATGTCTTTATGATTGCTTGGAATGAATTCCTTTTTTCACTAATGTTCTTAGATAGTCCCAAATCTTTCACTTTATCAAGAGCTATTCAATATCTAAGTGGGGATGCAGAGACACCACGTCAATACTTAATGGCAGGTTCAGTAATTGTTACTTTACCTGTACTTTTTATTTTCATATATTTTGAAAAATATTTAGTCAGTGGTCTAACTGCTGGCAGTGTAAAAGAGTAATTTTAAGTGCTATGAAATTAAAGAGTTGTTTAAAATCTTTTATATTTTTAATTCCTTTAATTTTGTTTATTTCAAAAGCTATAGCGGAGCCAACTCTTGTACGTAGTAAGGCAGTTGAAAATGTAAGTAGCTTCAACACACACGCATTAACTTTTAATAACGATGGAACCAAAATGTATACATCATCGATGAAAGCATCGCAAACAGGAGATAAGGTTTACGAGTATGATTTAACAACAGCTTACAATATTTCTACTGCAACCTTACGAACCAGTATAGATGTAGGTTCATATCCCGAACCAGGACCTTCAAACACTGGTAATCATGGAGCTATGCAAGTTGTATTTAATAATGACGGTACAAAAATGTTTATTGCTGATCATAATAGAACTATTATTGAATGGACGTTAACTACACCATATGACATTGATACTGCAAGTACTACTTTTAATTTAGGTCAAAGTTTTGATACAGGCGGTCAAGAAAAAAGACCGACCTCAGTTGCGTTTAATAATGATGGAACTAAAATGTATGTTGCTGGAAATGAAAAAAGTAATGCCAATCCTGGTGAAGTGAATGAATACACACTTGATACCCCATTTGTCATTACATCAGGAGTTACTCATATTAATACTGAAGACCTAAGTTCTGATCACAGTTATATAGACGGAATTGTCTTTAATTACGACGGCACTAAAATGTATACAACTGACGATGAAGATAATTTAATTAATCAATATAAACTAACAACAGCTTTTGATACCTCCACTCTATCACTTGAGGGAACTCTTGATTTATCTAACTACAGCGGCTTAGGAAATGCAAGAGAAACAGCATTTAATTCTGATGGAAGTAAAATGTTTGTAATTGATCAGGATGGAGAAGTTTATGAATTTGATTTAACTTGTAATTGGAGCATAATCGTTGGTGCTTGTGATGACCCAATAACTACTTCTGATGAGGGTAAAGATATTTTAAGCTCAATTGAGTCTCAAACTGCAACAGCAAAGCAAATTGCTATTCAAGCAAGTACCCCAGTTCTTAACCGTATGTATTGGTTAAGAAGACATAGAACCAATGATCAATTAAGTAACCAAAATATTAGATTAAACTTTTCTAATTCAATGGTGGCATCGCTTTCTAACATTATTCCTATATCAAATAAAACAAATGAAGTTCTAGACAAATTATCAGATGATTGGTCATTTTGGAGTGAGGGTAGTGTAAGTATTGGTAGAGCTGGAGATACATCTACTTCATCATCTAAAAAAATTAATACCAAAGGTATTACACTTGGCATGGATAAAAAGATAAGCAAAAATAGATTATATGGTTATGCTCTTAGATTTGGTAATGATGATGTTGATGTCGGTGCATCTGGGACTAATTTAGATACTGAGTCTTTTAGTTTATCTGTTTATGGAACTTTTCCTCATGATGATGAAAAATTTACTGAAGGTATCATTGGAGTGAGCACTTTAAAGACTGATCATGTTAGGAAAGGGGGAGGAAGTACCAGAACAGGAGAGAGAGATGGTGCACAAATATTTGGTTCACTTAACTACTTAACAACATATAAAAAAGAAGATTTTAATATTACTCCTAATTTAAGAATTGATTTAAGCTATACAGAATTGTCCAAATATAGAGAAAAAGGTCCTGCAGCCTTAGTTTACAAAGCTCAAACAATTGAAACTGGAATGATATCTACTGGTTTTACCATCAGTGATATTTTAAATTTTAATTCTTTCACGTTTAAACCAAATGGTGGATTAGAGCTTGGAATAGATTTTAGTCCGTCTTCAGATGCTACTTATCGCTATCTATCGGAAACTACAGAATATACAAAATCAATTGATAAAGATTCTAAAAATTTAAGAGCAAATATTGGATTTGATTTAGTAACTGATAATGGTTTTTCTATAATGACTATTTATGAGAGAAATCAAAGTGATAATGCTCATAGCGATACTTTATATTTAGGATTTGGTTACGTACCAACAGACAATATTGAATATGCTATGACTTTAGATAATGACAAAGCATCCTTAAGTTACAAGAGAGATTTAAATGGTTTTGATATCAGAATGAGTTCGAATTATAGCTTGATGAGTCAAATACCTGAATATGGTGCAACCCTAGAAATTGTAAATACATTTTAGTAAATTTAACCAAAACTCTATAAGATAATATGGGATAACTAGAACTAGACTAGAACCTGGAGAGATAAAATAAAAAAAATTTACTTATTCATCTTGTTCAATTATAAATATTAGCATAAACACTCATGAAATTCATTATTGCCCTCGTGGTGAAATTGGTAGACACAAAGGACTTAAAATCCTTGCCGCTTGCGGAGTGCCAGTTCGAGTCTGGCCGAGGGCACCATCATTAATGTCTAAAATTCAAATTATTTCAGATAAAAATAAAAATTCACAAAGAATTAGATCTTCGCTGATTAAAAACTTAGATAAAAGTAAAATTAAAAAATCTAATGTGATCATTGTTATAGGTGGCGATGGCTTTATGCTTCAAACATTAAAGAAAAACAGAAACTCAAAAAAATTATTTTATGGAGTGAACTCAGGTAATTATGGCTTCTTAATGAATAAATTTTCAGTAAAAAATACAATAAATAATATCAATAAATCAAATATGATTTCAATTTCACCATTAGAAATGATTGTTAAAAATAACAAAAATAAAATTAGAAAAAATATTGCAATTAATGAGGTATCAATTTTAAGACAAAGCAGACAAGCTGCATCTATATCAATTAATTATGGTTCAAAAAAAGTAATTAAAGAATTAGTTTCAGATGGAGTGTTAGTTTGCACACCTGCTGGAAGTACAGCATATAATTTATCTGTTCATGGGCCAATATTAAGTTTGAACTCAAAAAAGTTATCAATATCTCCAATAAGTCCTTTTAGACCAAGAAGATGGAAAGGAAAAATAGTGAATGATAAATCAGCAATTACAATCAAAAACTTAAATCCAACAAAAAGACCAATTAGTGCCGTAGCTGATAACATTGAAGTCAGAAATGCAAAAGTTATTAATGTTAAAACAAATAAAAAGATTAAATTCAATTTACTTTACGATAAAAATAGAAGTTTACAAAAAAAGATTAAACTGGAGCAACTAAGAAAAGAAACTAATTAAGTTTATCAAAATTAGCTATTCGATACTTTTTAAAAATAATATAAAAGAAGAATGTAAATATATACCACCCTAACATTTTTGGATTTCCAAGACTTAAATCAAAAAATTTTGTAATTTCTTTGACTAAGAAAATAGCAAATATATTAAAAATAAAAAAATTTATAATAGTTTTTTTATCAAGATATAATATTGCTAGGTTTAAAAACACTATCCCAAACGCAACATCATAAAGTTTTAATCTAGGATTTACAAAAATTAGTAAAATAAGTATAGAAATTAGAAAAACCTTTGGGTCAATATTTTTCCTTTGATTGTTCAAAATGAATAATAACAAGGTAAAAATACTAAAATGAATCATTGCACTTATTAAAAAATTCAATTTTATTTTATAACTTAAAAAAGCAAAAATTGAACTTCCTCCATCAAGTTGATTATAAGATTGTAAAGTGCTCACAAAATCTAAAAATTGTTCATTCATAAAAACATATTGATAAACATAAACTGATATTAAAAAAAATGTGAAAATAGATAACTTTAAAAACTCTTTTACTTTATTTTGATTAATTATAATCGGTAACAAAAATAAGACTATAAAATTAAACTTAATCACACTCATAAAAAAAACAGTGATGTAATAATAAAAAAAATTATTTTTTTTATAGTAAAGAAAGATTGAAAAAATTATTAAAAAATAAAAAATATTTGATATATTTCCAGTCAATAAAGATTTAACTAATATTCCACCTACACCTAACGAGATAAGCAATGATGTTTTAAAGTTTTTTTCAGAAATGATATAAACAAGAAAAATTATACTTATATAAATAACTAAATAAAAAAAACTGAATATACTTTGATGAGATGTTTCCAATAATTTTGAGATGATAGGTGGGTATAAGTAAGGTAATTCGATTATATTGAAGTACGGATTGCTTGAGTTGTCTAAGACTTTGATAGCATTTAAATAAACATTAAAATCATGAAAATATTTTCCTTTAGTGAATTGTTCAATAAATTTAACTATTCCTAAAATCACAGAAAAAATAATTAAATTTTTAATTTGAAATAAATTTTTTATTTTTATATTTGAAAACAATTTGATTTTAGTTAGTCAATTATCTTTTTATTTATTTTAATACCGACATAGGATCAAGTCTAGTCTGAAACCAATTTACTCTAAAGTCCAAATGCGGACCAGTCGATCTTCCAGTCGAGCCAACTGTACCAATTATATCACCTTGCAAGACCTCATCTCCTACTTGGACATTTAATGTTGCTAAATGTGAATAGATTGTTGAAATACCATGGCCATGATCCATAATAATGGTGCCACCTGTATAATATAAATCAGTCTCTGCCATTGTGACTACACCAGTAGCTGATGATTTAATTTTCGTTCCTTTTTTTGCTGCAATATCAATTCCATAATGAGGCCATTTAGGTTTCCCATTTAAAATTCTTTGACTTCCATAAACACCACTAATGATACCTTTTACTGGCATTATGAATTGATTTTTAAAAAAAGGTAAGTCAGAATTAATTGCTCTTGCTTCTCCAATTTTATTATTTTCTTCCTTAATTCTTTTGTAAACTGACTCAGGGGGAGTAACTTTACTTTCTTCTAATCCATCTATCCTTTGTATATTATACTTACGTTTAAGAACTTTTTTCGTTATTTTTTCTTTATTACCATTGAGAATTTTTGTTATTGTCACATCAAATTTTCTATCACGATCTATCCCAAAAACGAAAAATCCATCTTTAGATACTTTTACTTTTTTTTTATCTATTATTATTTCAGCAAATGGATCTGTAATTCCAATAATGTAATGACCTTGTAAAAATTTTCCTTTAAACTCAATTGCATTTAAATTTGTTGTAGAAAAAAAAAATACTAAGAAGATTAATCTAGAAATTATCTTGCAGTCCATCCACCATCAACCAATAATGAAGTTCCAGTAATCATAGATGCAGCATCAGACGCAAGAAAAACGGCAGCTGAAGCTACCTCTGATAATTCTGCAAATCTTCCAAGAGGAATGTTATTCAACATATCTCTTTTGAATTTTTTATCTTTAAGAAAATTTTTTGTCATTGGTGTTACAACGAAAGTTGGACAAACTGTATTTACTCTGATGTTATATTTGGCTAAATCCAGAGACATACCTTTCGTAAGACCTTCTAAACCAAACTTAGTCATATTGTATACACTTCTAATTGGTCCTCCTACATGGCCCATCTGTGAAGACATATTTACAATGGAACCTCCAATTTTTTTTCTATTTTTTGATTTAATCATTTTTAAAGCACATAATTGAGCTAGATTAAAAGTTGCCATAGTGTTTATCCTGACAAGATATTCCATGTCACTTTTTTTTACTTTAGTAAAGTGCTCAGGAATATTGTTTCCAGCATTATTGATTAGAATATCTATTTTAGGCTGTTTGTTTACGATTTCCTTAATTTCATTATAATTAGTAATATCACATACATATGATTTACATTTTGATTTAAATTTTTTTATTTTTTTTGAAACTTCGTCTAAATCATTTTTTGTTCTACTAATTATTATTAAATTTGCACCAGCTTCTGCAAGACCTATTGCACATGCTCTACCCAGACCTTTTCCAGCTCCTGTAACTATAGCGGTTTTGTTTTTTAAGTTATAATTTTTTAAGTACATTATAAAAATAATATTTTAATATCTGTGTAAATCAATTCAATAGCAACAATTAATATTGCTAATAAACCAGCCCAAGCTATCCATTTATATTTTTTTATCCAATTAGAAATCAATGTAGCCGCAAAAGCCATCAACACTATAGATAAAACCAAACCAAAGACTAACAATTTATAATGATCACCAGCTGCTCCAGCAACTCCTAAAACATTGTCTAAGCTCATAGTAAAATCAGCTAATAAAATTGTCCAAATAGCTTTTAGAAAGCTAGAATTATCAACTTTTATGTTTTCCTCATGACTTGAGCCTTTAATTACATCTACATAAAGTTTGTAAACAATATAAAGTAAAAGTAATCCACCAAGCAATCTTAAACCAGTGATTTGAAGTAAATAGGCAGTAAGTAAAGTTAAAATAATTCTTAAAATTACAGCACCACCTATACCCCAAAAAATAATTTTTTTTCTTTGTTCCAATGGAAACTTTGATGCAACCATTCCAATAATAATTGCATTATCCCCAGCTAGGACCAAATCAATCAGGATAATTTGAGTAAGAATAGTTATTTGTTCTGGAGTAAATAAATCAGCGAACATTAATTTCTTAGTATCATATCGGCACCTTTTTCTGCAATCATTATTGTAGGTGCATTCGTATTTCCAGAGGTGATATTTGGCATGATTGAAGCATCAATTACTCTTAAATTTTTGATACCTTTTACTTTAAGTTTATCGTCAACTACAGCCATATCATCTTGTCCCATTTTACACGTGCCGACAGGATGAAAAATTGTTTGAGTATAATCTGAACCTGCTTTGACTAATTCCTCATCATCATTAATGTCTATTCCTGGTCTGTATTCTTCTGGCTTATATTTCTTAAATGTTTCAGACTCCATTACAATTTTTCTAGTTAATTTTAATCCTTTTGCAGCTACCATTCGATCATGCTCCGTTGATAAATAATTCATTTTTATTTTTGCGTAAGTTCGAGAGTCTTTATCAACTATACTTATATTTCCTCTACTAGTTGGTCTTATATTGGAAACCGTTGGTGTGAAAGCATGAAAGTCGTGATTTTTGGTTGCACCCAATGTATCCATACTCATTGGTTGAACATGCCATTGAAGGTCAGGTAATTCCATAGAAGGATCACTTTTAGCGAACATACACATTTGACTTGCACCCATAGTCATAGGACCACTTCGTTTAAAGATATATTCTAAGCCAATCATCAAGTTTCCAAACAAACTATTTATCTTTTTATTAAGTGATTTAAGTCCCTGAACTTTATATATAGGTCTAAACATCAGATGGTCTTGTAAATTTTCACCAACACCTTTTAATTCATGAACTATATTAATTCCTAATTCTTTTAATTTTTGAGAATTCCCAATACCAGATGTCTGAAGAATTTGTGGAGAACCTATAGAACCAGAAGATAAGATTATTTCTTTAGATGAGCTTACTTTTTTTAATTCATCGCCCTGCCAATATTCAACTTCTTTTGCAATTTTATTTTCAAAATTAATCTTTTTTACATGAGCATTAGTAACAATGTGTAAATTTTTTCTACTTTTAGCTGGATTTAGATATCCAACTGCTGTGCTACATCTAAATCCATCTTTTTCTGTCACTTGGAAATAGCCACAACCGTGGTTATCTCCAGTATTAAAATCTTTTGTTTTAGGGATACCAAATTCTTCAGCAGCATTTTGAAATTCATTCAATAAAGGTAATTGAATTCTTTGGTCAGATACTGATAAGGGGCCACCAACACCATGAAAATCGTCTTTTCCTCTTTCTTGATTTTCAGCTTTAATAAAATAGGGAAGAACATCATCCCAACCCCAACCAGCATTACCTAATTGTCGCCAAACATCATAGTCTCTACTTTGCCCTCTTATATAAAGTAAACCATTTATAGAGGAACTACCTCCTAAGGTTTTACCTCTAGGATAACGAATAGATCTATTATTCATTGAGGCGTCTTTCTCTGTTTTATAACACCAATCAACTGATGGATTGTGCATAGTCTTAAAATATCCAACAGGTATGTGTATCCAGGGATAATTGTCTTTGCCACCAGCTTCTATTAACAAAACTTTATTTTTTGAATTCTCAGATAATCTATTAGCTAAAACACATCCCGCAGAACCAGCTCCTAAAATTATGTAATCAAAATTTTCCATTAATAGTTGAATCGTTTTTTAGTTTAAGTTTTTATTGCTTTTACACTCAATTGTCACTTGTGTCAGCTTAGTTTTTCTGATTGTATGTGCTCTTCTTAATTAACTAACAGAGGAAAAATAATGAAAAAAATCATTTCAATGTTATTTGCAACGATTTTAGTAATTGGATTTACTTCAAGTGCTAATGCTGCAAAAACACTAAAATGTCAGACAGTACTTAACACAAAAGCTGATGAAGTTAAGATGTTAAAAGATTTTACTGATACTGTAACAACACTAACAGGTGGATCTCTTAAATTTGAAATCTTACCTGCAGGTGCAGTTGTTGGAGTAAAAGAAACTTTAGATGCTGTTGACAAAGGTCTGATTGATTGTGGATTCGCATGGACTCACTATTGGTCAGGAGACCATCCTGCAGCTATGCTATTTGGTTCGCCAGTAGCTGGTGGTGGAGTTGGTATTGATAACATCGCATTTTTATCTTGGTTTCAATATGGTGGTGGTAAAGAATTATACGACCGACTATGGAAAGAGATGGGAAGAGATATTAAAGGATTTATGATTCAACCAGTTGGACCTGAGGCTTTAGGTTGGTTTCCAAAACCGATTAAAGATATGGCTGACTTTAGAAAATATAAATTCAGAACTCCTCCAGGAATTCCAGGACAAACTTACAAAGACATCGGTATAGCATCTGTTGCTATGGGTGGTGGAGATATTCTACCAGCTTTAGAAGCAGGAACTATCGATGCTGCTGAGTGGTGTTGTCCAAAACCAGATTTAACATTTGGTTTCCAAAAAGTTTTAAAGCACTACTACCTACAAGGTTTACACCAAGTAGTGGTAAATGCTGACTTTTACATTACTGGAAAAACTTATAATTCTATGAGTGATCATGAGAAGAAGTCTCTTGAAGTAGCTGCTAATGCTTCATTAGCTAAATCTTTAAGTTACAGAATCTATGAGAACGGAAAAGCTTTACAAGAGCTGACTACTAAACATGGGGTAATTTTAGAAGACACACCTTCTGATTATTTCACAGAATATATGGCTGCTGCAAAAGCTTCTTTAAACAAGAACGCTGCAGAAAATAAATTTTTCAACGAAGTTTATACTTCAATGAAAAAATTTGCTGATATAGCTGTTCCATTCTGGAGTGGTGCTCAAATGTCTAATGCGAAGCTAGGAATGGCTCACGCAGCAACATTAAAGTAATTAGTAATTAATTTAAATTTATTAGAGCGGACTTTTTACAGTCCGCTCTAATTTTTTTTACTAGAATTTTATGGCAGACGAACCAACTAAACTTGATATATCTGATGAAATGATTGCCGAAAGGCGGGGTGGTTCAGGAAAAATGCCCAATGATATGCCATCATGGATGGCAAAATCAATTGTAAATATTGATAAATTTAGTAAGTGGATTGGAAATATTGTTTGTTGGATATTGATGCCACTTATTTTTGCTATGACTTATGAGGTTTTAGCAAGGAAACTTTTTTTAGCACCAACTATTTGGGCATACGATATCAGTCGTTTTTTATATGGAGCACTTTTTATGTTGGGTGCGGGTTATGCTCTTTCAAGAGGTGTTCATATAAGAGCAGATTTTTTATACAGAAATTTTAAAACTAAAAATCAAGGTCTAATTGATTTTTGGTTATATCTATTATTTTACTTTCCTGGTTTGATTGTTTTTCTATATATGACAATAGGATATGTTGGAGAATCCATTCAAAGAGGTGAAAGAGGTATGGATACTACTTGGATGCCATACATGTGGCCAATTAAAACGTGTTTACTTATTGGTATAGTATTTTTACTTATTCAAGGTATTTCAGAATTATTTAAAAGCTACTGGGCCGCAAAAAAAGGAGAGTGGCCAGGGGAAAATAAATGATTGCAGAGTTGATCGATCCGGCAATTTTAGGTTTTATTCTTGTTGGCGTTATGCTTTTTGCAATTTTCGTAGGATTTCCAATTTCATTTACTCTAATATTTTTAGGTTTTGTTTTTGGTTATCTAGGTTTTGGAAAATTAGTCTTTTATTTAATGACCCTTCAATTTTCCATGGTAATGACTGAACAGACACTCGCCGCCGTTCCGCTCTTTGTTTTTATGGGAATCATGATGGAACAAGCCGGACTTATGGAAAGATTATTCTCAGCTTTTCAAATGATGTTAGCTAAAGTTAAGGGTTCTTTATATTATGCGGTTTTATTTGTATCTGTAATTTTTGCTGCAGCTACTGGGATCGTTGGAGCGTCAGTAACAATTCTTGGAATTATGGCAGCAAAATCAATGAATAGATCGGGTTATGATGTCAAACTTGCTGCTGGAACCATTACTGCAGGAGGAACATTAGGAATATTAATTCCACCAAGCATTATGCTTGTTGTAATGGGGCCAATAATGGAGATCCCAGTTATTGATTTATTTGCAGCCGCAATACTTCCTGGAATTCTTCTTGCGAGTTTGTACGCTGCTTACACTACAATTAGATGTATGATTAATCCAAAGTTAGGCCCAGTTTTACCTGATGACATGAGAGCAGCAAGTATGAAAGAAGTTTGGATAGAATTTTTCCTTGGATTAGTTCCACCAGCAGCTTTAGTATTTGCAGCACTTGGAAGTATCTTATTTGGATTTGCAACACCTACAGAAGCCGCTGGGTGTGGTGCGATGGGTGCTCTTCTTTTATCATTAGCATATAAAAAATTAACACTTTCAAAATTACAAGAAGCATTAGTTAAGACTTTAGAAATTACAGCATTGATAATGGTTTTAGTTGCAGCCTCAAATTTCTTTGGAGCAGTTTTTGCACGATTAGGAACCCCAACACTATTAACAGAGTTTTTACTTGGTTTAGAAATGAATAAATATTTGATTTTAGCAATGATAATGGTGATGATATTCTTATTAGGATGGCCATTAGAATGGGTACCAATTGTGATGATTATAATTCCAATTATTTTACCATTGGTAGAGGCTTTAGGTTTTAATCTTACTTGGTTTGCAATTTTAGTAGCTGTTAATTTGCAAACCGCCTGGCTTTCTCCCCCTGTAGCACTTTCTGCTTATTTTTTAAAAGGTGTTGTACCTGAATGGGATTTAAAAGATATCTATTATGGAATGATGCAATTTATGGTACTCCAAGTCTTTGGATTAATACTTATTATCATTTTTCCTAAAATTGCACTATGGCTTCCAACTCTCTTATATGGACAGTAGAAAGTTAAAGTTTTATATTGATTAAGTGAGTCAGCAAAAAACAAAAAATTCTCTAATTAATTGGGATTTAGTGACAGTTAATCCAAATAACAAGAACTGGAATTGGAAAGATTTGTTCTTTTTTTGGGGAATAAATATTCAAAGTATTATTGGATTTTCTCTTATTGCCTCACTCTATGTTGTTTATAGTCTTAATTCTTTTGTTGTTCTTTTTGGAACAGTTTTAGGAGCATTACTAGTTTTTTTATTTTCTAATTTAATAGGCAAACCTTCTCAAAAATTTGGTTTACCATTTGTTGTAATTTTAAGATCTTCATTAGGAGTAAGAGGTGCAAAATTTTTTGGGCTGTTTAGAGGATTAGTTGGAATTTTTATGTTTGGTATTCAAACATACTTTTTGTCGAAAGCGATTGGTTATTTGATTAGAATAATATTCTTTTCTTTTGATGCAAGTTTTTTAGACAAAGAAATTTTTTTAATTTTTCTTTTAAGTTTAAATATAATTGATTGGAGTTCAATTATATTTGCAATTCTTATACAAGTATTTTTATTTAGTGCAGGAATGAATTTTAACAAAAGATTAATAAAATTTTCAGCAGTTATAGTTTATTTAGGCATGCTTCTTTTTTTCTTTGCAGTTCTTTTGTCTGATGTGAAATTTTCAATCAAAGTATTTGTTAATATTTTAGATTTTTCAAATTTTGTTGAATTGAGTAATTTAATGCCTGTCATTACTGTTGCAGGTACAATGTTTGCTTATTTTTCAATAGTTATTTTGAGTTTTGGTGATTTTTCTAGGTATGTAAAAAATGAGACAGAACTTAAAAAAGGAAATTTAAGTTTATTACTTAATTTAATCATTTTTTCATTTCTTGCAGTTTTTATTGTTGCTGGTGTTGAGGGAATATTGAGTAAAAATAATACAGAGTTAGAAAAAATACTAACAAATCCGATGGATATAATTGGAAAGCTTGATAATTTACTTATAACCAACTTAGTTTTAATTTTTGTAATAGTTGCTTCTTTATCGACTAATTTAATAGCTAATTTTATCCCCTCACAATATTCATTAATTAATTTTTTACCCTCAACACTAACAGTAAAAAGTTCAAGTGTTTTAATAGGAATTTTGGGTTTCGTTATAAGTATATTTTGGTTGGCTTTTTTAAGTCAAATAGGAATTTTATCAATTATAGATACTTTAGGAGCATTCTTTGGTCCTCTTTTTGGAATAATGATTGTTGATTTTTATTTGATTAAAAAAGGAAGTTTAATTAATAAAGACATTTACTCACTTGAAACTAATGGTGCTTATTTTTATTCTGGTGGTTGGCATATTAAAGGTGTTTACTCATTGATTTTAGGATTTATTTTTTCTGCCTCTACCATTTGGAATTTTAATTTAATGTTTCTTCAATCTTATTCTTGGATAATAGGTGCTTTTATAGCTTCACTCTCATATTTTTTACTAGCAAGGAAATAAATAAATGAACAAAATTAATTATGATTTTAAAAATAGAACTGCCATTGTAACTGGTGGTGCACAAGGATTTGGCTTAGATATCGCAAAGCGTTTTTTAGACTCAGGAGGTAAAGTAATCATTTGGGATATAGATAAGAAAATGATAGAAAAAGCTTCTAATCAATTAAACAGTCCAAATTTAAGCTCAAATATTGTTGATGTCTCAAATTATAACGAGGTTGAAAAAAGTGTTAGTGAAATCACCAAAAATACTAATATCGATATATTAATAAACAATGCAGGAATAACAGGACCTACTGCCACTCTTTGGGAATATGATATTGATATGTGGAAAAAAGTCGTTGAAATAAATCTAATGGGAACTTTTAATTGTTGTAGAGCAATAGTACCCAACATGATTAAAAACAATTATGGTAGAATTGTTAATGTTGCATCAGTTGCAGGAAAAGATGGAAATGCTAACGCAAGTGCTTATAGCGTTGGAAAAGCAGGAGCCATTGGATTGACTAAATCCCTAGGTAAAGAGCTTGCTGATAAAAATATAGCTGTAAATGCTGTCACTCCTGCAGGCGCAAAAACACGTATTTTAGATCAAATGACAAAAGAGCATGTACAAAGAATGTTGTCTAAAGTTCCGAGAGGAAGATTTTTGGAAGTTGAGGAGTTTACTTCTTTAATTTGTTGGCTTTCATCAGAAGAGAATACCTTTTCAACTGCAGCAGTGTTTGATATTAGTGGTGGTCGGTCTACTTATTAACTACGAGGTTTTTGCTCTATACTCTTGGTCTGATTTATCTTAGCTCTACTAAATTTGATATCTTTAGACATAACTGGTGCAAAAATCATTATTGACCAATAAATTAATAGGATAAAAATTGAAATTGTCTTCATAATTAATACATACGAACAAAAATTGATTTTTGGATGTTTAAATTTTGTCAAAATAATGTATTAAAGATTTTTTTAAAAATTATTTAATGAAAATTATTCTCAAACTTTCAATCTTTATCTTGTTTATGTCTAGCTATAGCTATTCAAATGAGGTTAAAGTATTTGAATTCACGGAGAAAGAGCTTTCAGAACTACAAGTAAGAAAAGTACGAGGTGCAGATAACAAAACAATTTACACAATAGGTTCTAACGAAAAAGGTAACTATTATAAAGCTATTGCTGATAATGCTGCCTCTGGACTAGGAAAAGAGATTAAAATAGATCTAAATAAAACTCCAATTATCAATATTACCTGGAAAATAGAAAAAGATTTGCCAGGTATTAAAGAAAGTACAAAAAAAGGACACGATTTTGCAGCAAGGGTTTTTGCTGTGAAGAAGACAGGAGCAACCCCACTCTCAAATAGAGCAATTAATTATGTTTTTTCAAGCAATAGCGAGATTGGGTTTAATTCCCCAAGCCCGTATACCAAAAAGTCAATTGATAATGTTTTGGCAACCACCAAAGGTAATCTTAATAAATGGATTACAGTAAAAGCTAATGTTAAAGAGGATTTTAAGAGATTTCATGACCTTGATGTTAATGAATTAGATGGATTAGCCATAATGTCAGATACTGATAATTCAAAAATGAAAGCAGTGGCTTATTATCAAAATATTTATTTTTCTGCCCAGTAATCAAAACTTAAGTAATTTTTTTAGCATAGTGCTGAAGAAAGATAAAATTACAGCCACAACAACATCTTCTAAAGGGTTGGCTTCAGGATAACCGAAGTTCCAAGCTACAACCATAACAAACCAAATAACAAATACATTCATTTTATTAAATTATACCTTAGTTTCTGTAAAATAATAAATTTTTTGATATAATTTTAAAATGCACGAAAATTTCTTTCATAAACTCAAAGTTTATTATGAAGATACGGACTCTGGTGGAGTAGTCTATTATGCAAATTATTTAAAATTTTTAGAGAGAGCAAGAACAGAGGCATTATTTTCAATAGGATATAGTAATAAAAAAATTCAAGATATATTTAACTCATTAATAATAGTTAAATCTTGCAATATAGAATATAAAAAATCAGCATATTTAGAGGATGAATTAAAAGTAAGATCTTTTGTAAAATCAATTAGTAAAACTTCTTTTTTTATGAATCAAATTATAACAAAAGAAGAAGATGTTATTGTTGAAGCACAAGTTCATTTAGTTTTTGTCAACAATGAAGGAAAACCAGTTAAAATACCTGTAGAAATTTACTCTAAATTTAAACCTTATTTTTGTGATACTATTAAAGTTTAGAAATTATTTTTGCCTTTTTAAATAACTGATTAATCATTGGAAGTGTTAAAACTTTTGTATTCACATTCCTTGGACTTGGATGATAACAAGCAATTAAAATTCTATTATCTGGTAAAACATATTTTTTTCCATGTTTAAATTCAAACTTTTGATTAATTTTAAATTTTTTTTTATAAATTTTTAAACAACTATCAAATGAAACTTTTCCCAAAGCTACAATTACCTTTAGGTCTTTTAAATATTCTAATTCTTTTGAAAAATAATTAGAACATTTGATTATCTCTTCATTTATTGGCTTGTCACCAGGTGGGACACATTTTAGAATATTCGTGATATAAGTTGATTTCAATTTTAATCCATCACCAGCTTTTTCTGAGAAATTTTGATTTGATATTTTTGTTGAGTAAAGACTTTTAAATAAAAAATCTCCAGATTTATCTCCAGTAAAAGCTCTTCCTGTTCTAGTACCACCATGAGCAGCAGGTGCTAAACCAATAATCATTAATTTAGCTTTAATATCTCCAAATCCAGTTACAGGTTTACCCCAATATTTTTCATTCATATTTTGTTTTCTTTTTTCTAATGATATTTTTTTTATAAAATCAGTTAAACGTGGACACTTTTTACATTTAACTATTGTTTTATTTAATTTTTTAAATTTAATATTCATTAATGAGATTATTGAATATTATATTAGTTATATTTTTTATTATAACAAATCAAATTAAAGCCGATCAAAATAATCAAACTTTAGAAATTCTCAAAAAAGGGGGTAATCTTATTTTTATAAGACATGCGTATGCGCCAGGTGGGGGAGACCCTGATAATTTTGATATTAATGATTGTTCAACACAAAGAAATCTAAGTGACTCAGGTAGAGAGCAATCAAAAAAAATAGGAAATTTTTTTGTAAAAAACAATATTCCAATATCTTTAGTAATTTCGAGTAAATGGTGCAGATGTAAAGAAACCGCTCGGATTGCATTTAAAGATTTTAAAACTAAAAATTTTTTAAATTCATTTTACAGTGAAAAATTTTCTAAAAATAAGAAATTACAAATGAAAAATCTCAAAAAGTATATTGATAATTGGAATGAGAGTGAAAACTTAGTTTTAGTTACTCACTATGTTGTAATATCTGAAGCATTAGGTTATGCTCCCAATTCGGGAGAGATTGTAATTGCAAACAAAAGTTTAGAAAAGATTGGCAATATAAAAATAGATTATTAAAAGATGTCATCAAAGAGAGCAATGAAACAAGCACAAAAACAAGCTTATGCTAAACACAGAAGTAATATTACTAATAATAGATTTAATTCAAAAAAAAAATTTTTTGCTAAAAATAAGAAAAAAAATTAACTTTCTTTTTCAAACTTTTCGACTTTTTTACAAGTTGAAATTTTTGTTAATCCTTCCTCATCATTCAAAACAGTTTTCATAAAAATTTCCTGTTTATCTTTTTCGACTAGAATTTGAGTGTAAAATTGAGGATAACCATGTTTGTGGGTCAATATTTTTCCGTTTTCTTCATAGATATTTCTCACATAAGAGTTTGACTTTTTTACACTTAAATCAGTTAACCTGTACTTTTGATAAGTTTTTTCCTTGTAAACATAATTTCTTGTCATAATTAATTCATTTAGATTAAAAATGTATTCATTTTTAAGAAATTCATCTTGTTTGTCGTCACACTTACTTAAAATAATTATTTCAGATTGAAGATTTTGAAAGGGCAAGATAATCAGCAATAAAGAAATTAAAAATTTAATTTCTTTCATGTTTTTCAGCAAAAAATAAACCTATCAAAAGTAAAGCTGTCCAACCTAGACCTAAAAGACCTTTGTAAACACTAGTGTCTGCACTCCAGATGTTAAGAACTAGTGCACCAAAAATAAGCCCAATTATATAAATGATAATTACTATTGATGTTTTACTCATTTTTTAAATTTTTTTTAAATAAAGAAATACCATTTTCAATTTTGTATGTATAGGATTCTTCGAAGCTTTCAAGTTGCCATCCAGATAATCTTTTTTTAATAATTTCAATATTTTTAGTTTTCCACTCTTCAGTAGTATTCTCTAGTTTCCAAATTTTTTTTTCTTCATTAGTTCTACCACAACCATAGCAATAACCTGTAGCAGGATCAGTTTTACAAATACTAATACAAGGTGAAATAATCATATTTTTATTATATGAAAATTAATATAATTCACAATAATTGTCGTTGGACAAATAGGTTCAATCATATATAAAACCATTAAATTCGTGGGGCGATGGCGGAATTGGTAGACGCGTCGGTCTTAGGAACCGATAGAGCAATCTGTGAAGGTTCGAGTCCTTTTCGCCCTACCACACTTAAGATATGAAAGTAACAGTAGAAAATAAAAAAGGTTTGAACAAAGACCTAAAAATATTCATCGATAAGAAAACAATAAATTCTTATATGGATAAAAAGTATGAAGAAATAAAAAGCACTGTTAACCTTAAAGGTTTCAGACCAGGAAAAGTTCCAAAAGAAATTTTAAAAAGACAATTTGGAAAAGCAGTTTTTAGTGAAGTATTGGATAAAGTTTTAAAAGATACCTCAACAAAAGCATTAGAGGAAAATAAGATTAAACCGGCAGGTCAACCTAAATTAGATTTAAAAACTTATGGCGAAGATAAAGATTTAGAATATGTACTATCAGTTACTGAATTACCTAAAGTTGAGGTAAAATCTATCGAAAATATTAAATTTGATCAATACACAGTTAAGATCGATGAAAAGGAAACAGATAAAAGAATAAATGATATTGCAAAAAATCAACCAAATTTCAAAGAAGATCCTCAAGCTAAAGCTAAAAATGGTGACCTTGTTGTTTTTGATTATACAGCAACTGTAGATGAAAAAACTTTTAAAGGTGGAGAAGGAAAAAATACCCAACTCACTCTTGGTAAAGATTTATTCTTAAAGGGATTTGATAAACAATTAATTGGAGTAAAAAAAGGTGATGAAAAAATAGTTGAAGCAATATTACCTGAAAATTTTCCAGAAAAGGAACTAGTCAATAAAAAAGCAAAATTTAATTGTAAAGTTACAGCAGTTAAAAATCCAGAGGAAGTTAAAATTAATGATGACTTTGCTAAAAATTTAGGAGCTAAAGATTTAAATGATTTAAAATCCTTAATAACGAAACAAATTAATGATGAGTATAAAAACTCTTTAGATAGACTTGCAAAAAATCAAATTTTAAAAGAAATAGAAAAGTTTAAAATCAATGAAATACCTGAAAACTTAATTGAAGAAGAAGTTAAAATTTTATCACAAGGAATGTCAGAAGAGGATGCTAAAAAAAGTAGAAAAAATTTTGAGGAAGTTGCAAAAAAGAGAATTAAAGTTGGTTTAGTATTAAATGAATTCGGAGAACAAAATAAAATAAAAGTTTCTGAACAAGAACTGCAAACAGAAATTCAAAAGCAAATAAGAATGATGCCTGGACAGGAAAAAATGGTAATGGATTTTTATCAAAAAAATCCATCTGGATTGGCAAGTTTAAGAGGAACTGTTTATGAGGAAAAAATTATTAACCTTATAAAAGACAAAGCAAAATCAAATAAAAAAGAAATAACTAAAGATGAAGCTGAAAAAATTTTGAAGCAATCTCAAAATCAAGAATTTGATAATAAAAATAATATCGAGAACAAAGAGGAAAAAAAGTCATCAAAAAAGGTGGCAGCTAAAAAACCAACAGATAAAAAAGCAAAATCAAAATCTACTATAAAAAAAACAAAAAAAGTTAGCAAAAAGTAATCACAAGTTGTATAAGTAGAACGAATCAACTTATGACTAATAATATATTTGAACATATGAGTAATTTAGTGCCAATGGTTGTTGAGCAATCTAGTAAAGGCGAAAGAGCTTATGACATTTATTCAAGACTTTTAAAAGAAAGAATAATTTTTTTAACTGGTCAAATAAACGATAATGTAGCTTCATTGGTAACTGCACAACTTCTTTTTTTAGAGGCAGAAGATCCAAAAAAAGAAATATATTTGTATATAAATAGCCCAGGTGGTTTAGTAACAGCTGGATTAGGAATTTATGATACAATGCAATATGTAAAGCCAGATATTTCGACTTTGTGTATCGGTCAAGCAGCATCAATGGGATCTTTTTTATTAGCTGCTGGAACTAAAGGGAAAAGATTTTCATTACCAAATTCAAGAATAATGGTGCATCAACCCTCGGCAGGTTTCCAAGGTCAAGCCACAGATATAGAAATTCATGCTAACGAAGTATTATCTTTAAAAAAAAGATTAAATGAAATTTACTCCAAACATACTGGTAAGTCAGTTGATGAAATTAAATCTGCTTTAGAAAGAGATAATTTTATGACAGCAGATTCAGCTAAATCTTTTGGATTAATTGATCAAGTAGTAGAAAAAAGATCTTAAAATACTATATATTGATAACTGAATATTCAAAACTTGATAATCATCACTCTTTTATAATAAGGTAGTTGGATTGATTCGTTTTAAAATTTATGAGTACAAATAATAAAAATATTCTCTATTGTTCCTTTTGTGGAAAAAGTCAACACGAAGTAAGAAAATTAATTGCTGGTCCAACAGTTTTTATTTGCGACGAATGTGTTGAGCTATGCATGGACATTATAAAAGAAGAGAGTAAAGACACATTTGTAAAACATCAAGACGGTTTACCCTCGCCAAAGGAAATTTGTACAGTTTTAGATGATTATGTAATTGGTCAAACACATGCAAAAAAAGTACTTTCAGTTGCAGTTCACAATCATTACAAAAGACTCAATTATGAAAATAAAACTAGTAAAAATGTCGAATTGGCTAAATCAAATATTTTATTGGTAGGACCAACAGGTTGTGGAAAAACTTTATTAGCCCAAACACTCGCTAGAATATTAGATGTACCATTTACGATGGCAGATGCAACAACTCTCACAGAAGCAGGGTATGTTGGTGAAGATGTTGAAAATATTATTTTAAAATTATTACAATCGGCAGACTATAATGTTGAAAAAGCACAAAGAGGTATAGTTTACATAGATGAGGTAGATAAGATTTCTAGAAAATCAGAAAATCCATCTATAACAAGAGATGTATCGGGCGAAGGAGTTCAGCAAGCTTTACTTAAAATTATGGAAGGAACTATCGCTAGTGTTCCTCCACAAGGAGGAAGGAAGCATCCTCAACAAGAATTTTTACAGGTAGATACAACAAATATATTATTTATATGTGGTGGAGCTTTTGCTGGTTTAGATAAAATAATTTCTCAAAGAGATAAAGGAACATCTATTGGTTTCGGAGCTGACGTTAAAAACACTTTAGATAAAAAAACAGGAGAGTGGATGAAAGGTTTAGAGCCGGAAGATTTGTTGAAATATGGTTTAATCCCAGAATTTATTGGAAGATTACCAATGATAGCAACATTAGAAGATTTAGATGAAAAATCTTTAATTAAAATTTTACAAGAGCCTAAAAATTCATTAACAAAACAGTATCAAGAATTATTTAAATTAGATGGGGCAAAATTAGTATTTAAAGAAAATGCATTAAAAGAAATAGCTCAAAAAGCGATAAGTAAAAAAACTGGCGCAAGAGGCTTAAGATCTATCCTTGAAAACATTTTACTTAAAACGATGTATGACCTTCCAAGTCAAGATGATATTGAAGAAGTTATTATTGATGCAGCTGCGGTAAAAGGACAATCTCAACCAATATTAGTTCACTCCAAAACTGAGAATAAATCAAAATCAAATAAGACATCAGCGGCTTAATATCCCTAATAACTGACAAAAAGGTATTGCATTATAGATTATAATATCCATATTTAGGGATATGGACGTTAAAATTTCATCACCATTATTACCTCTAAGAGACATAGTTGTCTTTCCAAGTATGGTAATTCCTCTTTTTGTCGGAAGAGATAAATCAATATCTGCTTTAAACGAAGTAATGAAAAAAGATAAAAAGATAATTTTAGTAACACAAAAAAATTCAGAAATTGATGATCCAAAAAAAACAGATATTTTTATTTATGGTTGTGAAGGAAGTATCCTGCAATTATTAAAATTACCAGATGGAACAGTAAAAGTTTTAGTAGAAGGCGTAAGACGAGTAAAAATTTTGGATTTTAAAGATAATGATAAATTTATTATGTGTGATTATGCTGTTTATAATGATGTTATAAACAACGAGGAGGATTTATATCCATTAGCAGCGACTGCTGTACGCAGATTGGAGAAATTAACTTCAATTAATAAAAAAATTTCAAGTGAAACTATTAATTCTATTAAACAACTAAAAGATCCATCGCAAATAGCAGATAATATTGCATCACATATAAGTGCTACTATTTCAGAAAAACAACAAATTTTTGAAACAGCAGATGTCAAAAAAAGATTAAACGCGATTATAAAAATAATGGAGAATGAAACTAGCATTATAGGTGTTGAAAAAAGAATTAGAGGAAGAGTTAAGACTCAAATGGAAAAAACTCAAAGAGAATATTATTTAAATGAACAATTAAAAGCTATTCAAAAAGAGTTAGGTGAAATTGAAGACGGTAAAGATGAAAGCACAAGTCTCAATAAAGCTATACTTAAATCTAAAATGCCAAAAGAAGTTGAGAAAAAGTGTCTTCAAGAACTTAAAAAATTAAAAAATATGAGCCCAATGTCTGCTGAAGCCACAGTGGTTAGAAATTATTTAGATTGGATGATAGAGCTTCCTTGGCATAAAAAAAGTGAGGTTGATATTGATTTAAAAAAAGCATTAGAGATTTTAGATAAGGATCATTTTGGATTAGAGAAAGTAAAAGAGAGAATTATTGAATTTTTAGCAGTTCAAAAAAGAATGGAAAAAATTAAAGGACCTATTCTATGTTTAGTTGGTCCACCAGGTGTTGGAAAAACTTCATTGGGAAAATCTATTGCAAAAGCAACCAATAGAGAATTTGTAAGAATGTCTGTCGGAGGTATGAGAGATGAAGCTGAAATTAGAGGACATAGAAGAACTTACATAGGATCATTACCAGGAAAAATAATTCAAATGATGAAAAAAGCTGGAACTAAAAATCCATTAATTTTATTAGACGAAATAGATAAAATTGGCAATGATTATAGAGGAGATCCTTCTTCAGCTTTATTAGAAGCTTTAGATCCTGAGCAAAATACGACATTCAACGATCATTATTTAGAAGTTGATTATGATTTATCAGATGTAATGTTTGTGACTACAGCAAATACTTTAAACATACTTCCACCTTTATTAGATAGAATGGAAGTCATTAGATTAGCTGGTTACACAGAAGATGAAAAAATAAACATTGCTAATAAATATCTATTACCAAAACAAATTAAAGATAATGGTGTTAAAGAGAAAGAAATGAATTTACAGGATAACATTATTCAAGAAATTATCAGAAGTTATACAAAAGAGTCTGGGGTTAGAAATTTAGAAAGAGAGATCTCAAAAGTTGCTAGAAAAGTTGTTAAGAAAGTAGTTTCTGGAGAAGAAAAAGAGGTAAAAATTAATAAAGAAAATTTATCTGATTTCTTAGGTGTTCCAAAATTTAAGTCTGGTGAACTTGAATCTGAAAACAGAATTGGAATTGTAACTGGTTTAGCATGGACAGAGTATGGAGGTGAAATTCTAAAAATTGAAACAGCAACAATGCCCGGTAAAGGTAGAATGCAAATAACTGGTAAACTTGGGGATGTTATGCAAGAGTCAGTTAAAGCTGCAAAATCTTTCGTTAGATCAAAATGCCTGGAATATGGCATTATTCCACCATTATTTGAAAAAAAAGATTTTCATATTCATGTTCCAGAAGGTGCAACTCCAAAAGATGGACCATCAGCAGGAATTGGAATGGTAACTTCAATAGTTTCATCAATCACAAACATTCCGGTCAAAAGAGATGTAGCTATGACAGGTGAGGTAACTTTAACAGGGCAAGTACTGCCAATAGGTGGATTAAAAGAAAAATTAATTGCAGCTCATAGGGCTGGAATTAAACAAGTATTAATTCCTAAAGAAAATGAGAAAGATTTAGTTGATATGCCAAAGAAGATTATTGATGAAATTAAAATTACTCCAGTTGAATATGCTGATGAAGTTTTAAAAATTGCATTAACTAAAGAACTTAAAAAGACAGAATGGGTTGAGGTTGATATCTCAAAAAAAGATGACAAATCTCAAGCTAGTATTCAATAATTATTAATTTACATTTTTCAAACCTTGATGTATTAGTAGGTTTTTATTTTTTGGGCGGTTAGCTCAGTTGGTAGAGCATCTCGTTTACACCGAGGGGGTCAAAGGTTCGAGTCCTTTACTGCCCACCAAAAATGAGTCAAAAGTGGGGGTGTAGCTCAGTTGGTTAGAGCGATCGCCTGTCACGCGATAGGTCGAGGGTTCGAGTCCCTTCACTCCCGCCACTTTCCAATAAAACATTGATAATTGTTATCAATTGTTCTGTATATTTTGAATAATGTGACCTAACACCACTTCATCTGGCTTTAAAAAATGATATATATTCCACCATGACTGCGGATTTTTTAAAAGATTACTTACCTATAATATTATTCCTAATTATCGCATTAGGATTGAGTTGTGCATTTATAGTTATAAATTTTATATTATCTCCAAAAAATCCAGACCCAGAGAAATTATCTGCTTATGAGTGTGGATTTGAGCCTTTTCAAGACTCGAGAATGGAATTTGATGTAAGATTTTATCTTGTAGCAATATTATTTATTATTTTTGATCTTGAGATTGCATTCTTGTTTCCTTGGGCAATCTCTTTAGGAAATATCGGTATTTTAGGTTTTACGTCAATGATGATTTTCTTATTCATACTTACTATAGGATTTGTATATGAATGGAAAAAAGGTGCATTAGACTGGGAATAAAATTTATTTAAATGAATAACAAGTTAAATCAAGTACCTAATGAATTTAAACAAATTGCTGAAGATTTCAGTAAGAATGGATTCATAACGACCTCATTAGAAAACTTGGTAAATTGGTCAAGATCTGGATCTTTACACTGGATGACTTTTGGTCTTGCATGTTGTGCTGTAGAAATGATGCAAACAGCAATGCCAAGATATGATCTTGAAAGATTTGGTGCTGCCCCGAGAGGGTCTCCAAGACAATCAGATGTAATGATTGTTGCAGGAACTTTAACAAATAAAATGGCTCCAGCTTTAAGAAAAGTTTATGATCAAATGCCAGAGCCAAGATATGTAATATCAATGGGAAGTTGTGCTAATGGCGGTGGTTATTATCATTATTCTTATTCTGTTGTAAGAGGATGTGATCGTATTGTACCAGTTGATGTTTATGTGCCTGGTTGTCCACCATCAGCCGAAGCCTTACTTTATGGAATAATGCAATTACAAAAAAAAATTAGAAACAAAGGTTCTTTTAGTAGGTGATATGGAAAATTTAATTGATTTAGAAAAAAAAATAAATTCAGAGCTTACTACTAAAATAAATAAGACTTCAATTAAACATAGTCAAATTTATGTTCAAATTGATAAAGAAGATTTAATTGATGTCGTTTTGTTTTTGAAAACTAACAAAGATTTTAAATTTAGACAATTAATTGATATCACAGTTGTAGATTATCCTGAGGAAACACAAAGATTTAAAATTGTATATTTATTTTTAAGTCATGAGTTTAATCAAAGAATGATACTAAGCTATTTTATTAATGAGAATGAAGTTATACCTTCTTTAACGAGTATATTTCCCTCAGCTAATTGGATGGAGAGAGAAGTTTTTGATATGTATGGTGTAAATTTTAAAGATCATCCAGACTTGAGAAGGATACTCACAGACTACGGTTTTGAGGGCCATCCGTTAAGAAAAGATTTTCCCTTAACTGGCCATGTTGAGGTTAGATACAATGAAGAGAAAAAAAAAGTCATTAATGAACCAGTCAAATTAGAGCAAAATTATAGAAATTTTGATTATGAAAGTCCTTGGGAAGGAACAAAATATATTAAAGAGATTTCGGAAACTAATGACAAAAAAAATTAAAAATTTAAATTTAAATTTTGGACCTCAACATCCAGCGGCTCATGGTGTTCTAAGGTTGATACTAGAGTTAGATGGTGAAGTTGTGGAAAAAGCTGATCCACATATTGGTTTATTGCATCGAGGAACAGAAAAATTAATTGAAAACAAAACCTATATGCAAGCAGTCCCATATTTTGATCGTCTTGATTATGTTGCACCCATGAATCAAGAACATGCATTTGCTTTGGCTATTGAAAAGATTTTAAAAATTGATGTGCCAATTAGAGCACAATATATACGTGTCATGTTTTGTGAAATTGGAAGAATATTAAGTCATATATTAAATGTTACTACTCAAGCACTTGACGTAGGTGCTTTAACTCCGTCTTTATGGGGATTTGAAGAGAGAGAAACATTAATGACTTTTTATGAACGTGCATCTGGATCAAGATTACATGCAAATTATTTTAGGGCGGGTGGAGTTCACCAAGATCTACCTGCAGGATTGGAAAATGATATTGGAAAATTTTGTGAAACTTTTCCAAAAATAATAAATGATCTTGAAAACCTTCTAACTGATAATAGAATATTTAAACAACGAAACGTTGATATAGGTATTGTTACTAAAGACGATGCGCTAGATTACTCATTTAGTGGCGTAATGATTAGAGGTTCAGGTGTCCCTTGGGATCTTAGAAAATCACAACCCTATGATTGCTATGATCAATTAGAATTTAAAATTCCTGTAGGTAAAAATGGCGATTGTTATGATCGGTATTTATGTAGAATTGAAGAAATGAAAGAAAGTGTTTCAATCATAAAACAATGTTTAGCAAGAATGGAAAAAGGTCCAATTAAAGCTTTTGATGGAAAAATTTCTCCTCCCTCTAAAAAAGAGATAAAGCAATCAATGGAAGCTTTAATTCATCATTTTAAATTATTTACAGAAGGATACCGTGTACCTGAGGATGAAATTTACACAGCTGTTGAGGCACCTAAAGGAGAATTTGGTGTTTATTTAATTTCAGATGGATCAAGTAAGCCATATAAATGCAAAATCAGAGCACCAGGGTTTTCACATTTACAGTCAATGGATTATTTAATTAAAGGTCATATGTTGGCAGATGTCCCTGCGGTATTAGGTTCTCTCGATATAGTCTTTGGAGAGGTTGATAGATGAGTTTGAGACGACCCGCAAAAAATCAACCTGAAAATTTTGAATTTAATTCTTCTTCATTAGAAGCAGCAAAAAGTATTATAGCTAATTATCCAGAGGGAAAACAACAAAGTGCTGTAATGGCATTACTTTATATAGCTCAAAAACAAAACAATAACTGGATACCACTAGCAGCAATGAAGTACATCGCAAAATTTTTAGATATGCCTTATATAAAAGTTTATGAAGTTGCTACTTTCTATAGCATGTATAATTTGTCTCCAGTAGGTAAATATTTTGTTCAAGTGTGCACTACAACTCCATGTATGATAAGAGGTGCGAATAAGTTAGTGGAAGCATGTAAAGAAAAAATTTCAGAAAAAGAGTTGGAACTTTCTAAAAATAAGAATTGTTCTTGGATGGAAGTAGAATGTCTAGGTGCATGTGTTAATGCTCCGATGATGCAAATTAACGATGATTACTATGAAGATCTTGATAAAGAAAAAACCCAAAAAATATTAGATAAAGTTTTAAACGGAGAAAAACCTATACCTGGTTCTTATAGAGGAAGAGTCAATAATGAACCTGAAAATAATAGAAAAACATTAATGGATTTAAAAAATGCTTAAAGATCAAGATAGAATTTTTCAAAATTTATATAATGATTTAGGACCTGATTTAACCTCATCTCAAAAAAGAGGTGACTGGGTAAATACTAAAGAAATAACTGAAAAAGGTAGAGATTGGATTATTAATGAAATAAAAAACTCACAACTTAGAGGAAGAGGTGGAGCAGGTTTTCCAACAGGTCTAAAATGGTCATTTGCACCTAAAGAAATTGGATCTCGACCTCACTACTTAGTAATTAATGGAGATGAGTCAGAACCAGGCACTTGTAAAGATAGAGATATTTTAAGATTTGAACCTCATAAATTAATTGAAGGTTGTTTAATAGCTTCTTATGCGATCCAAGCTCATGTTTGTTATATTTATATTAGGGGAGAATATTTTATAGATGGACAAAAACTACAAAAGGCGATTGATGAAGCATACGAAAAAAAATT
>CACGIZ010000009.1 GCA_902573235.1 uncultured Pelagibacteraceae bacterium
CCAACAACTAGATAGGGTAAAAATTTTTTTATATTAAATTTATTTATAACTAATAATAAGATAAATGCTAACAACATTAAACTAAGATATTTAATACTTAAATCTCCAGAATAAAACAGTGCAATGATTACTATCGCTCCTAAGTCATCAATTATTGCAAGTGCAGTTAAAAAGACTTTTAATGATAATGGAACTCTTTTTCCAAGTAAAGATAAAACACCTAAAGAAAATGCTATATCCGTTGCTGAAGGGATTGCCCAACCATTTAAAGTTTCACTATCACCAAAATTTATAAAAACATAAAATAGAGCAGGAACTAACATACCACCAACTGCTGCAATAATCGGAAGTAGAGCTTGTTTTATGTTTGAAAGTTCACCTTGTAAAAACTCTCTTTTAATTTCTAGTGTAACGAAAAAAAAGAATATTGCCATCAATGCATCGTTTATCCAATGAATAACGGATAATTTTAAACCAAAATTATTAATTCCTATAAATAAGTATTTATTTAAAGTTGAAAAATATAACTCCGAGAAATCAGAATTACTTATTATTAAAGCAATTATAGCTGCAAATAATAAAACTAATCCACTAGCTGCTTCAAGTTTAAAAAACCATTTAAAGGGTTTTGACAAATAATTAATCATATCTAAATCAAGTCTTTAATGAATAATTGAATATCTTTCAATGTCTCATATAGGTTAAATAGAAAAACTTCTAATCTTGGAAAAATATTATATAGTTGGATCTTAAAAGTATCTAAGATTAAAATAAGTGCAATAAAGGATATTATTACTACCAAAATATAAGATAAAAGTTTTCCAACTGAAAAACTCGATTTTGGTTCGTATTTAACTATTTCAGTTTTTGGTAATGAAATTTTTTGATTACTTGAAAATTTTTGTTTTTCTTCTATATCTTTTATTACTGGTTTAGTTTTTTTAATGACTTTAGAAGATAACTTATCTTTTTTTGGTTTTAACTTAGTTTGTAAGTATTGATTTTCTTGATCTTTTTTATAAAACCATACATGATTACAAGATCCACATTGTATAGTTCTTCCAGCTGAGGGTATCAAATCTGAATTTACATCAAATTTTTTAGAACAATTAACGCACTCAATAATCATAATATTTTTATATCAGATTCATATAAAATTACCTTTAATTTAACAATCTTTATACTTTTAAATATTTGATAAGTGCTGTATTAGTACATCACTCGGAGTGTAGCGCAGCCTGGTAGCGCATCTGGTTTGGGACCAGAGGGTCGCAGGTTCGAATCCTGCCACTCCGACCATCTATTATGAAAAGAGCAAAAATTTATAGTCCGAATAAAAGTGCAATGCAATCTGGTTTAGGTAAAACTAATAAATGGATTCTAGAATTTGAAACAAAAGATCCAACTAAAAATCCTTTAATGGGTTGGGAGAGTTCATCTGATACTTATACTGAACTAAAGTTAGAATTTTCATCTAAAGAACTCGCTATTAATTATGCAAAAAAAAAGAAAATTAATTTTGAAATTATCGAACCCAAAAAAAGAAAAATAGTTAAAAAATCATATGCTGATAACTTTTTAAATTAAAATTATGTTTAAATTTTTTACAGATAAAAGGTGGCATTTATGGAGTATTGGAGGAACAATACTTATTCTGGCTGCTACTTGGTATCAAGTTCAATTAGATGTAAGAATTAATGAATGGTTTGGTGAATTTTATGATACTTTACAGAAAGCTTTAGCTGAGCCTGGTGCTGTTACTGAAAAAGAATTCATAGCTTATCTTTTTACTTTTGCAAAAATTGCGGCTGTTTATATATTGGTTGTTATATTTAGCGACTATTTTACAAGCCATTGGACCTTTAGATGGAGAACTGCAATGGCTGATTTCTACCACGATAAATGGAATTTTGCCTCATCTATTGAAGGAGCTTCGCAGAGAGTACAAGAAGATACGCTTAAGTTTGCGAGAATAATGGAAGGCTTAGGAGCTGAACTTTTGAGAAGTGTTATGACACTTATTGCTTTCACTCCAATTTTATGGGGACTATCAAAAAGTATAACTGTGCTTCCATGGATAGGTGAGGTTAACCACGCATTAGTATGGGTAGCAATTATTTCTGCTTTAGGTGGTACCTTTGTTCTTGCAGCAGTAGGAATTAAATTACCTGGCATAGAATACGATATTCAAAAAGAAGAAGCAGCGTACAGAAAAGAATTAGTTCTTGGTGAAGATTTTAAGGAAAATGCGCAACCAATAAGAATTGATCAATTATATGGCGGGGTAAGAAAAATTCATTACAAGATGTATTTTCATTACTTATATTTTAATGCAGTAAAATGGAGTTACCTACAAGGAATGGTTATTGTGCCTTATTTAGCTTTAGCACCAACTATAGTAACTGGTGCTATCACTTTAGGTTTTGTTCAACAAATTATCAGAGCTTTTGGCAGGGTAGAAACTTCATTGCAATATTTAGTGAGAAGTTGGCCAATAATCGTAGAATTGATATCTGTATGGAAAAGACTAAATGAGTTTGAAAATAAACTTAAAATTAATACAGAAAAAATATCTAAAGAAAAAATTTAGTGGCTTTAAATAAAGAATTAATTGATAAGATAATAACGGTTACCTCTAAAGCAGCGATTTCTTGCAATCAGTTTGTTGGTAAAAATGATAAGAAAAATGCTGATAAGGCTGCAACAGATACTATGAGAAATGAAATTAATAAACTTGAATTTAATGGTGAAGTCGTAATAGGTGAAGGTGAATTAGATGAAGCACCAATGCTATATATTGGTGAAAAATTAGGTTCCGGAGGAAATTTAGATATTGATATTGCTGTTGACCCTCTTGAGGGTACAAATTTTGTAGCTAAAAATTTACCAGGTGCATTATCTGTTATATCTATTGCAGAAAAAGGAAATCTTTTTAATGCACCTGAAACTTATATGAATAAACTTGCAGTTTCAAATAAAGTACCACACGATGCTACTGATTTAGATTTTTCTCTCGAAAAAAATATCAAAAATTTAGCAGACTCATTGAATAAAGATATTAGTGATATAACAGCATGTTTATTAAATCGACCAAGACATTATGAAATGATAGATAATTTGAAAAAAATGAATGTAAAAATGAAGTTAATTTCTGACGGAGATGTTTCGGGAGCTTTAATGGTAACAGATGATAAATATAATGTAGATATTTTTTTAGGAATAGGCGGCGGACCAGAGGGTGTTTTAGCAGCTTCAGCTATTGATGCATATGGATGTAAATTTCAAGGAAGATTTATTTTTGAAAATGATAAAGACATTTTAAGAGCAAAGAAGATGGGCATAAAAGATTTGGAAAAGAAATATGATTTACATGAAATTATAAAAGGTGATTCAATATTTTGTGCAACCGGTATTACGGACGGAGATTTGGTTAAGGGCATTAATATAAAAGATAATAAGTATATCACTGAAACTTTAGTTACACATAAAAGCACAAATATGTGTAAAATTGTTATAAGAGAAGACACTATAAAAACTTGATAAATATAATTTTTTACAATAAAAGATCCAAATTTGGTCCCTTCGTCTATCGGTTAGGACACGTGGTTTTCATCCTCGAAAGAGGGGTTCGATTCCCCTAGGGACCGCCATTATTCACTATAATGACATATTTCGTATATATGATTAGTAATATTTCATCTAACAAAAGAAAAACTTACGTAGGATATACAAAAGATTTAAAAAAAAGGATTAACTTGCATAATATAAATAAAGGAGCAAAGTCTACCAAAGGATTCAAATGGAAAATTATATATAAAAAAAAATTTTCTAATAAAAAAGAAGCAATGTCTTATGAATATAAACTTAAACATGATAGAAAAAAAAGAGATATTATTTATAATAAATCTTTATGAGTATAGCAATTCTACTCCCTTTTAAAGAAAACTACTCTAGTAAACAAGCTGGTGCCGTTTCACTTTTTATCAATGATATAAATAGAAAAAGTTTATTTAAAAATCAAACAAAGATATATGGATCTACTAACTTAAAAAAATTTTTATCTGCAAATTATATTAATATAGAAATTAAAAAAAATTATTTTAAAAGTTCCAATATTTCTTACGTTAAGCAATTTCTGAAGATAATCGATAAAGAAAAAACAAGAATTATAGAAGTACACAATCGACCTGCATACATAAAATATATCAAAGATCAATTTGTAAATAAAATTTTTTTTTATTTTCATAATGATCCTTTGTCAATGGAAGGTTCTAAAACTTTAAAAGAACGGTTGTATTTGATTAACAACATAGACAAAATTTTTTTTAATAGTAAATGGTCACAAAAAAGATTTTTTCTTAATTTCAAAAATCCAAAATTATATATACATAAAACAGTTGTTTGTTATCAGTCTACAAATAAAATAAAAATAGATTTCAAAAAGAAGAAAAAATTAATTTCTTTTGTTGGTAAACTTAATTCGGCTAAGGGATATGATGTTTTCGGTAAAGCTGTAATTAAGATTCTTAATAAATATAAAGATTGGAAAGCGATTGTTATAGGAGATGAAAGACGTGAAAATATTATTTTTAAACACAATAATTTGAAAATATATGGTTTTAAAGATAATAAGTTTATTTTGAACTACCTAAAAAAAGTAAGTATTTCAGTCGTTCCATCCAAATGGGACGAACCATTTGGTAGAACTAGCTTAGAAGCCGCGAGTAGAGGATGCGCTGTAATTATAAGTAACAAAGGTGGATTACCTGAAACATCCAAAGGTGCTACTATCTTAAAAAAGATTAACGATAAATCATTATTTTTTGAATTAGAAAAATTAATTAAAAATAAGAATTCTTTAATTAAATCTCAAAAATTAAATTTAAAATATTTTTTTTTAACTCATGATTTTGTCACTCGTCTGATTGACAACGTAAGAAATCCTTTTCTAAAAAGGTTCAATATTAATCTTAAAAAAAATCCAATTTTAAAGGTTATGCATATAACTAATTTTAATTACAGATTTAATGGTAGGCTGCATTACAATACGGGTAAAAGGATAAATAATGGTTTATTAAGATTAGGTCATAATGTTTTAGCTGTAAGCGATAGGGATATGATACATGAAAATAAGAGTATTAAAGATTTCTCAGGTATTAAATCTTTACAATTAAATATTGAGGAAAATTTTAAAAACTTTAGACCTGACCTAGTCATATTAGGTCATGCTGATGCAGTAAAAGATGATACTTTAAGTTTTTTAAAGAATAATGACGTCAAAATCGCTCAGTGGTTTCTAGACCCTGTTAGCAAACTTGGTCCTGATTTTGAGAATAATAAAAAAAGAATTACCCAAAAAGATAAATTAATTGACGCTACATTTCTTACTACAGATCCTAAATCTTTAGATTTTAATCTCAAAAATCCTTTTTATATTCCTAATCCATGCGATCAATCATTTGAAACTTTAGAAAATTATAAACATGATTGTGAAAATGATTTATTTTTTGCAATGAGTCACGGTGTACATAGAGGTCAATTAAAAAGAGGGAAAAAAGATAATAGAGAAATATTTCTTAATCAATTAATCAAAAAAAATCAGGATATTAAGTTTGATGTATATGGGATGAACAATATTCAACCTGTATGGTCTGACAAATTTCTAGAGTGTTTGTCCAAATCATCAATGGCTCTAAATCTAAGTAGAGGAAAACCTGTAAAATATTATAGCAGTGATAGAATTGCTCAATTAATAGGAAATGGTTTACTAACATTTGTTGATGAAAAAACTTATTTATCTGATTTTTTTAGTAATAAAGAAGTAGTTTTTTACAAAGATTTAAACGACTTAAGTTATAAAATGAATAAATACAAAAAAGATAAAAACAATAGAAAAAAAATTGCTAGAAGTGGTAGAAAATTTTATTTTAAATATTTTAATTCAACTTTAGTTGCAGACTATATAATCAATAAAACTCTAGATTTGAGAAGTTCTCAATCTTTTATATGGGAAAGATAGCATTAATAACAGGAATAAGTGGTCAAGATGGATCATATTTAGCCGAATTGTTGATAAAAAAAAAATATAAAGTTTATGGTATTTGTTCGCCATACAAAAAAGTAAATTTTAAAAATCTTAAAAATATAAGAAAAAAGATAGTTATTAAAAAAATTGATATTAACAATTATTCAAAAATAAAAAAAATAATCAAAAATCTAAAACCTGCTGAGGTATACCACCTTGCAGCTCAAAGTTTTATTAACTACAAATTTGAAGATGAATTTTTTAAATTAAATCCAAATATTAATGGAACACATTACTTATTATCTGCAATTAAAAATTTTTCCTCAAAAACCAGATTTTATTTTGCAGCCTCATCAGAAATTTTTGGTAATTCCTCAAAAAAAAAACAAGATGAAAATACAAAATTTAACCCTAGATCTGCATATGGAATATCTAAAGTAACAGGATATCATTTGACGAAAAATTATAGAGAGGCTTATGGTATTTTTGCTTGTTCAGGAATATTGTATAATCATGAATCTCCAAGGAGAAATAAAAATTTTGTTACAAGAAAAATAACTCATAATTTAGCGAAAATTCATAAAAATAAAAAACATAAAATTTTTTTAGGGAATATTAATTCAAAACGTGATTGGGGTCATGCAAAAGATTATGTTTTAGCAATGTGGAAAATGCTTCAGCAAAATAAACCACAAGACTTTGTTATTGGAACTGGAAAATTGCATTCTGTAAAAGACTTTCTAAAAATTGCTTTTGGATACTTTGGTCTAGATTATAAAAAGTTTATTATTATAGACAAAAAGTTTTATAGAAAAAATGACAAATATATTTTGAGAGCTAATATAAATAAAGCAAACAGGATATTAAATTGGAAACCAAAAATAAATTTTAAATCTCTTGTAATTGAAATGGTTATTAACGATATAAATTTAGTTAATAAAAAAACATGAAAATATGTTTTGTTGATACAACTAAACTTCAATATTCTTTTGAAGATATAAATAGTCAAAAAATTAGAGGCGCTGAATCAATTTTAATAAATCTTTCTCAAAAATTAAGCTCTATAGGATTAGATATAATGGTTTTCACTAATTGTAAAAAAGAAAAATCACTAAAAAATTATTCATGGTTAAGTTTAAATAGAATTGATGAATTTAAAAATAATTTTGATATTGTTATTTCCAATAATGATACACAAATCCTTGACAAATTTAATTGTAAAAAAAAATTTGTTATTTCACATTCAATACAATCAATTGAAAAAGCTTTAAGAAAAAAACAATTGTTTTCATATTTTAGAAACAAACCTAAATATCTTTTATTAGGAAATTATCATAAATCTCAAATGTCAAAAATATTTTCAATTTATGATACAAAAATTATTGAGTACGGAGTAGATGAGCTTTTTGAGACTAAAAAAATTTCAAATGATAAAGACAATAATTTAGCTTTTTTTACATCAAGACAGGATAGAAACCTTGATATTCTAATTGAAGTTTGGAAAAAAAAAATTGTTAAAGAAGACTCAAACTACAAATTATTGATCACACCTATAGAAAAAAATTTGGAACAATTTAATATATTTAATCGCAAAATGTTAAATAGAGAATCTTTTATTGATCAGATTTTAAAATCCAGAATGATAATTTTACCAGGACATAAAGCTGAATTGTATTGCTTATCAGCTCTTGAAGCAGCTGAGCTATGTATACCAGTAGTTACAATGGGAATTGGATCACTTTCGGAAAGAGTTGAACATAAAATAACAGGCTTAATTTCAAAAAGTAAAAATGATTTTGCTAAAGATATCTTAGAAATGTATCGAAATGATGATATGTGGAATGAAATAAGAAATAATTTAATATCTAGAAGAGGGCAAAACTCTTGGACAAAAGCTGCAAAAAGTTTTTTTAAAATAATTAGTAATGATAAATAAGAAAATTCTTATCTTAAAAAATGATAGAGCAGGCGATTTATTTACATCAATTACATTAATATCATCATTAATTTCTCATTATCAAAATGTAACTGTTTATTTATCTGAATTAAATGAAGGATTTTCTTTTTTTTTTAATAAAGCTTTAATAAAAAAAATTAAATTTAATTTAACCATTGTTAATAAGATTTTAGTTTTTATTGATATTCTGTTTAACAAATATGATAAAATTTATATTTTAACTCCAAAAAGTTTTTATTTTATTTTGCCGCTATTATTTAGAAACATAAAGTTTTATGCAATAGTTTATGATAATAAGAAAAGTTTTCGCCCGTCTCCTTTTCTAAGAAAATATTTATACAAATACAAAATAGTTTTTAGAAATAAGATAAATTTAAAAAGTTATAGAGAACTTCAATTAGAATTAATTGATGACGATATTAATCTAGATATCAATCATTATGCTTTGAATATTCCAATAATTGATCAAAAACTTAAAAATTTATTACCAAAAAGATTTATTCTTTTTCAATTCAGATATCTTTTTTTTAAAGAATTGAATTGGGAAATTGATGAATTTAACTATTTGATGTCACGTATAAAAGATAAATATGAGTACATTTTATTCTCATCCGATATAGAAAATAATAGATTTTCGAGACATTTTAATGATTATTTTAAAGATAATTTTTCAATTATAGACACCAATAATTACATCACAAAAATTAACGAAAATAATAACAAAATTTTTTATTTAGAAAATATAAATTCTCAAAATTTGTTCTATCTTCTAAAAGAATCAGAAATTAATTTAGCTAAGCATGGTATTTTCAGCCATATATCTTATTTTTTCAATAGAAGATGTCATAATTTATTCAATTTTGATATTAAATCTAAAGATGATTATCACCACCAAAAAATCAGCTATTCAGAATGGTATAAAAATATGAATTTTAAATTTTCATTTTTAAATAAAGATATAAAAAAATCAGTCCAAAAAATTTTAAGAAATATTTAATTAAATATGAAACTAATAATAAGAGTTAGTCCTTTAATTGCTTTTATTTTACCTATACTGACTGTATTAATTTCATACTATCTCTCTATTAAATTCAATTTTGTTCAATTTTGTATTCCAAATATAGATGGATGTACGTCTATATCTCAAGTAGGAAGGTATCCGCCTATAAATTATTTCTTTAAAACTTTTATGTTTATTTCTATTTTTGTAATTTTCTTGTATTGGAAATCTAATTATACCTTATTATCATATAACAATTCCTTATTATTATATAAAATCACATTTTTATTAGGTATTTTTTCAGTTATTTTCTTTGCATTATATATTACTTTTCTTGGAGAGGGGGATTATTATAGATTCTTTAGGCGTATAGGTATTTTCATATACATTTTTTTTACAGTTATATCCGAATTATTACTTTCAATTTCATATAAAAAAAACTCATATCTATTTAAAAATGATAAAATTATAAACTTTAAATATTATTTTAATCTAGTTCTTTCTACTTTTGGCTTAATTCTTTTACCGTTAGTGATCTATAAAATTATAGATTACCCAAATTTTAAAAATATTGTATCTTGGAATTATTTTATCTTAATTCAGATAAATTTTTTAATTACTTTCTTTTGTTGGAAAAAAGTATAATTTATCTCTACTTATTCAATGAAAGCTATAATTTTTAATCTTTTGGCTTGGGTAATGCTTCCAATAATGGATGGATTTGCAAAATACTTAAGTTCAGAACTTCCTGTGTTGCAAATAACTTGGGCGAGATACTTTTTTACCGTTGCATTTACATTTCCAATTATGTTCTTATTTTTTCGACAAAATCTTGTATGGACTGATAAACCTAAATTACAATTCATAAGAGGTTTAATCCTTTTGACAGCAAATATTTGTTTTTTTTATGCAATTTCTGTAATTTCCTTGGCTAAAGCATTAACTTTGGCTTTTGTTGCTCCTTTAATTGTTACTGCTTTTTCTCCAATTTTTTTAGGTGAGAAAGTTGGTTTTAGAAGATGGTCTGCTGTGATTATTGGGTTTATAGGTTCTTTAGTTGTTATAAGACCTGGTTTTTTAGAAATTAATCTTGCAAGTATTGCAGCTCTTGGAACAGGAATTATGTATGGTTTTTATTTAATTATTACTCGTAAATTAAGCACTTCAGACAATCCTCTGTTAACTTTACTATTAACTGGTGTAGTGGGGGCTATTATAATATCAACGATAATGCCATTTGTATGGGTCAAACCTAGTTTAAATCAGTGGTCGATGATGGCAGCCATAGGAATATTTGCCTGTATAGGGCATTTATTTTTAATATTGTCCCTTAAATATGCAGATGCCTCTAAATTAGCACCATTTAGCTATTTTGAGATCATTACTAACATAATTATAGGCTATTATTTCTTTAGTGATTTCCCCGATAATTGGACTTTCTTAGGATTATTCATTATTGTATTGAGTGGTATCTACATCTCAAGAAGAGAGAATTTAGTTAAAAAACTTAAATAATAGGTCTTATTTATTTACCAATATTTAAAGTATTACATTAAGTATAGTCATTAAAATATTGTATTTATTAAGTTTTTTATATTTAATAAATAATCAAATAAATATAAGATATTCAATTATTTAATATTAAATTACCTTAATATGATGTTAAAAATTTAGAAATTATGACAAATTATTAAGAACATCAAATAACCTTTTAAAATAGAGGCTTTTTTGCGATTGTAGTCATTAAAAACTACAGAAAATAGGGTAGTCCAAAAGTATTGATATAGTTGAATAGTAGAGCGATGCACTAATTGAATATACCATTTAAACGCCCATAGAGGGGTCTATTTTAAGAATAGATTTAAATATAGTACAACTGAAGGGTGAATTATGTTATTTAAGGAGAAACCTGGTAAAAAGGCTAAAAAGTGTTGATTTTACTAACTATTTTAACAAAAAAAAAGGTTAAAATAAAGCTAAATTGCTACCTTCTCAGATCTTAGTAATTTGAGCTTTTGCTGAATTCCACCTCTACCAGAGTAGCCTCCAAGACTTCCATCAGATCTAATCACTCTATGACAGGGTATTTTAGGTGCATATGGATTTTTAGCACAAGCATTAGCCACAGCACGTGCAGATTTAGGGCTTTTAATACCCATAGCCACCTGTTTATAAGTTTTAACCTTACCTTTAGGAATAGTCTTGAGGTATTTCCAAACTTTTAATTGAAATTTCGTACCTTTTAGTATCATTTATATGAAAAACCCCTGTTTCCTTGCACTTTTAAAGGTGCAAAGAACAGTTGTTTTGGCACGTCGTTGATGCGCTACCGCCATGCCTCCCGCTCCACATGTTCAGCGATGCTTTGTGAAGCTTTCTGCCCCCTGGAATTGTACCTCTCGGCTTTTCTCCAATCGGCCAGTTAAGAGTTGCCTCTTAATTCATATTTAACTTATCAAAATAAGATAAAATAGGGTAACACTAAATAGTTGTTTTTTTAAAAATCAGATATTTTTTGTGGATTATGGTGATAACTTTTTATTTAGTCAATAATATTAAGTAACTAGCTAAAAAAATGATTGCCATCGTAGATAAAAATATTGTGTTAAAGCTTTTACCAGTATTTCGATATTGAATTAATGTTAAAATAAAAAAACCTATTGAGCTTATTAAAAACCATAATGCTGGAATTTCTCCATCAATTGAACCCATAAATTTCCAATTTAAACTATTGACATTAAAAATCACCTATTATATAAATTCCGATAATTAATGGTTATCGGAAATATATATGAGTAATTTAATAACTGATCTTAAAAGCTTAGAAATTGAAACATTAAAGAATTTAAAAAATTCAAAAGCAAACAACACGCTAAGAGCTTACCAGTCAGATTTTAACGATTTTTCAATTTTTTGCACTAAGAATGGATTTTCATTCATGCCAACTCAACCTAAAATTATAGCGTTATACTTAACTCATCTCTCAAAATCCTGCAAATTTAGTACTCTTAAACGTAGAATTGCCTCAATAAGTGTAATTCATAAACTAAAAGGTCATTATCTTGATATGAAACATCCTATAATTATGGAAAATTTGCTTGGAATAAAAAGAACTTTAGGATCAAGACAAAAAGCTAAAAAACCTATATTAATCAATGATTTAAAATTAATTATTAAAGCAATAGATGAAGATAAAATAAGAGATAAAGCACTGATATTAGTGGGGTTTGCAGGAGGCTTTAGAAGATCAGAGTTGGTTAATATCTATTTTCAAGATATTGATTTTGTTCCTGAGGGTGTAAAAATCCTTATCAGAAGATCTAAAACTGATCAATCAGGCGAAGGATCAATCAAGGCTATCCCCTATTTTGAAAATCAAGAGTTCTGTCCAGTAATTGCATTAAAAGATTATTTAAATAAAAAATTCTCAAACTCAGATAAAAGCAAAAAAGATTTAAAAATTTTTGAAATTACAGACAAATCTGTTGCTTTAATAATTAAAAGATATGCAGAAAAAGCAGGTTTAGATTCATCAAAATATGCAGGACATAGTCTAAGATCTGGTTTTGCTACAACAGCCGCAGAATTTGGAGCTGAGGAAAGAAATATAATGGCGATGACAGGTCATAAAACGACACAGATGGTTAGAAGATATATACAGGAAGCTAATTTATTCAAAAATAATGCTTTGAAAGACATTAAAATTTAAAAATTTACTTTTAATAATTTAGAATCATTTCTAACAAAAATACAATCAAACTGAAGAAGAAAAGATTTATCATTACCCAATCTTTTTAAATCAAAAATATCATATAACTTAAAATTTTTTTTCATCATAAAATTAAGAACCTGATCAAATAATGGAGCATCTTTATTGTATTGGTGAATTGAAACCTCTAAGATAATTACTTCAAAATTATTAATAGACTCATCTAAACCTTCAAGAACTTTTAATTCAGCGCCCTGAACATCAATTTTAATAAGATTGTTGGAATAATTTTTAAATTCATTTGGAATTTCATCTTTTAGTTTGGATGATTTAATTTTCTGTTGTTTTCTTGTATGTAAAGTTTGTTCCTCGAAAATAGATGAACCATACCCCATATTGTAAAATGTATAAAAATTTTCATTATCAGATAAAAGACAAATCTTATAATTTATATTTTGATATTTTTTTTTTAAATTTTCTAATTTTTTTAAATTAGTATTGTCAGCATCAAATAAGAAAAAATTTGAATTTGGATAATATTTTAAAAGTTTTTTAGTCCATTCTCCATGACCACACCCAATATCAAATATATAAGATGGAACAAAATCTTTTTTCTTTAATGAATTTATTATAAAATTTGCGTTAGTAACTTGATTTTTATTTTGAAATTTATGATTAAGAATAAAATCTTTCGATAAAAGAAACCTAAAAAATCTACTTACTCTCTCAATTGATTTATCAATTAAATACATCATGAAAAATATTTTAGTGCAAAAAACACAACTAGTGGAATAGTTATAAATGACATTAATGTTGATACGACTATAGTACTAGCAACACTATCAACTATTTTTTTTGGAGAGTACATGGATGCCACAAGATAGTTGAGAACAGCACTTGGCATTGAACATTGTATCAATAGAACACCTGCAGCAAATCCCTCTAAATCAAAATATAAAATCAATAAGTATCCAATAATCGGACCGATTATTACTCTGCCTACTGATGAAAATATAGCTTTATTAAGCGAAAAAACTTTTAATCTTGTTAATGCAATTCCCAGAGACATTAAGATAAGAAATATCGTTGCATACATAAGTAAAAAAGTGGTATTTTCAACAAATCCAGGTAGTTCTAAATCATAATAAAGTAAAATTACTGCAACTATGATTGCATAAAAAGGTGGGCTTTTAAGTATAACATCAAAACTGAATTTTCTATCTGCCAAGAACACACCTAGTGTAAAATGGCACAAAATAATTAGGGCGGAAATAGCTGCTGAAACACCTAGTCCCTGGGATCCATATGCAAACAAACATATTGGCAGTCCCATATTGCCAGTATTTGGCATAGTCAGTGGTGGTAATTCTCTGATGATATCTTTAGTGTTTAAGAGATATAATATAATTATACCAGTAAATATAAAACCACAAATCGCTATTGCATAGTACCAAAAATAATTAATAAAAATATTAAATGATATATTTACTGGATTTAAAGCATAAATAATCATTGCAGGTGTTCCCACATTCGCTGCAAAGTTAGTAATAAATTTAGTGTCTATTTTTGGATTTTTTTTACCCAAATAATATCCAATTCCCACTACAAAAAAAACTGGGAACAAAACTTCAAAGAGTTTTATATAAATTGACATTAATTATATAGTCTAATTAGAGTTGGGTGTTTAAGGATATTTTTATTTTTCTTAAACAAAGATAAACATTTTCTTATATTAATCTCTGTTGTTTTGTGAGTAATAATAACGATTGTTGCTTTATTATTCTTTTTATCTGGTGTTTGAATAATTCTTTTTACAGAAATTCTAAATTTAGATAATCGATTTGTTATTAATGAAAGAACACCCTGTTTGTCTTTAACTTCAAATCTGAGATATAAAGAATTTGCATAGTTATCGTTATTAAAAGTTTTAATAGACTTTCTTTTTTTATAAGAAATACCAAAAGGATATTTAATATTTCCTCTTAAAATAGATAGTAAATCTGAAAGTAACGAGGATGATGTAGGTCCAGGACCTGCACCCTCCCCTTGTAGTAAACTTTCTCCTACAGGTTTTCCTTCTGTTATAACAGCGTTCATAACACCATTTACATTTCCAATGTATGTATTTTTACTCACCAAACATGGATGTACAGTTTCAAATAATCGACCATTTATAATTTCTGAAATTCCAAGTAATTTTACTCTAAGCCCAAGTTTACTAGCAGTTTTTATATCTTCTAATTTTATATTTTGAATTCCTTCCATAATACAATTGCTTTTTGAAATTTTTGTATTGAAAGAAAGTGCAGATAATATTCTTATCTTAGCAAAGGCATCAAAACCATTCAGATCTAATTTCGGATTGCCAGGTTCAGCATAACCAAGTTTTTGTGCTTTTTTTAAAACTAAATCAAATGTTTCATTGCTATTTTCCATTTCTGACAAAATATAATTAGTTGTGCCATTAAGAATTCCATAAACTTTACTAATCTTATTTGTAGCTAAGCCTTCCTTGATTGTTCTCAATATAGGTATTCCACCAGCCACTGAAGCTTCAAATTCTAAATTTACATTATTTTTTTCTGCAATTTTTGATAATGCATCTCCATGTTTTGCAATTAATGCTTTATTTGGTGTAATAACATTAATCTTATTCTTAAGAGCATATTCAACAATTTTTTTTGACATACCATCTGATTGTCCAATACATTCAAATAAAATATCAATTTTTTTTTGTTTAAAAATCTTAATTGGGTTTGTAAAAAAAATTTTTTTATCTATCTTGAAACGTCTCTTTTTATTTTTATTCTTTGCGGAAATAGCTACAATTTTAATTTTTTTTCCTGTTTTTATTTCAATTTCTTTTTTTTTTGAATTAAGTTCGTTGTATAAATAAAGACCAACTTGACCTAAGCCTACTATAGCTATATTTTTTTCTATATTCATTTTAGTAATCTATATTTGGATAGGGATTGTTTCTAGAATATTCCTCAAGTTGTAATTTAAACTCTTCAAAAGTAATGTCATCTGAGAATTCAATATCAGTTCTAGAAACAGTTGAAGAACATGAATATAATAAAATCATTAGTAGAATCAATAATTTGTTCATTTTACACCCTCATTAAACTTAAAACCAAATTTTAAATTCATATTTTGTATTGCTTGCCCTGCTCCTCCTTTTATTAAATTATCTAATGCAGATAATATGATTAACTTGTTTTTATATTTAGTTTCACAGATTGATATATAGCAATAATTAGTATTAATTACGTCATTTGTGCTAATTAATGAGTTAATTTTTAAAACTTTAACAAAAGTATTTTTTTTATGAAATTTTTGCATAATCTTAAAAATCTTTTTGATTGAAAAACCTGGCTTTAAATCAATATAGATTGTACTGAGAATTCCTCTAAACATAGGTACTAAATGAGGTGTAAATATAAATTTTAAAACAGAATTTGTATAATTTTTTAGCTCCTGTTCTATTTCAGAATTATGTCTATGGAAACCAACACCATATGCACTTAAAGACTCGTATAAATTCTTATTTTTGTATTTTTTATGAACGCTTCTTCCTGCACCAGAATATCCAGACTTCGAGTCAATAATAATATTTTTAGTTTGGATAGATTTATTTTTAATTAAAGGTATTAGCGGTAACAATACTGATGTTGGATAACAACCTGGACATCCAATAATGTTATATTTTTTTATTTTATTTCCAGATATTTCAGGTAATGAATAAATACTTTTTTTTATATTATTAATTGCATTATGTTTTTGTTTATACCATTTAAGATATTCTGAACTTTTTTTTAATCGAAAGTCTGCTGCTAAATCTATTAGTGTATTTCTTTTTAGTAAATATTTAGATATCTTCTGAGCCTCACCATTAGGTAATGCTGTAAAAATTATATCTATATCTTTTAGATATTTTTTATCAAATCTTGTTATATTTGGTAATTTTTTTGATTTAAGTGATTTATCAAAGAAAGAGATATTTTTACCAACTGAACTACTTCCACATAAATATTTAATTTTAATATTTTTGTGTTTAACCAATAATTTAATTAATTGAACACCAATGTATCCAGTAGATCCAGCAATTAAAGCATTTAGCTTGAGCATTTTATATTATAACAGTTAAATATTAAAAAAAAATTATCTTTTAGAGAATTGAAAGCTTCTTCTTGCTTTTTTTCTACCAGGTTTTTTTCTTTCAACCGCCCTAGAATCTCTGGTGGTCAATTTTTCAAATTTAAGAGTAGATTTAAAACTTTCATCAAACATTACAAGAGCTTTTGAAATACCATGAACCATAGCACCCGCTTGACCTGTTGGACCTCCGCCCTTAACTTGACATCTAACATCATAATTTGTTGGTTGATTTATTATTTCAAAAGGTCTAACAATTTGCATTTTATGATTATCACTAGCAAAATAATCACTATAAAGTTTACCATTAACGTAAATTTTTCCAGAACCCTTTTTCAACCAAACTTTAGCAATTGAAGTTTTTCTTCTGCCTGTAGCATATTTGCTGTCTTTGAAATCTAGTTTTATCTTAGGAGTTTTTAAATTTGATTGTGTAGTTTCCATATTAATTTCTTATTATATTCTTATTATTTAATTTATCTAATTCTATAACTTTTGGATTTTGCGAAGAATGTGGATGATCATTTCCAGCGTAGATCTTTAATTTAGTTAATTGTTTTCTTCCTAACACGCCACCAGGTAACATTCTTTTCACGGCTAATTTTAAAACCTCACCGGGCCTTTTACTCATAAGTTTTTCTGGAGTTGTTTCTTTAATTCCACCTGGATGACCTGTGTGTCTATAATATTTTTTATTCTGAAATTTTTTACCTGTAAACTTAGCTTTTTCAATATTCTTTACCACAATGAAATCACCATCATCCATATGTGGTGTATAGGTTGTTTTGTTTTTTCCTCTAATAATTTTAGAAATAATTGTTGCTAGTCTTCCAACAACAGCATTTTGAGCATCAATTTCATACCAAGAAGAGCTTATTTGATCTTTTTTTAAGAATTTAGACATGATGCCAGGATTAATACTAATTAAAATTATAAAGTCAAATTGTTAATTATATTGAATTAAAAGGATTATTTGATATAAAGATCTTAGCCGATTTGTACCTTATTGCAGGCTTAAATGCTAAAAAGGATTTCCAAAATAATCGGTGGGTATTTGAACTATATTGTACACCTTGCATAATGCTAAAGTACTAAAAAAGGAGTAAAATGAAAAAAAAAAGAAACAATCCAGAAACTATAGCCATACATGGCGGTGACTATAGAAGTGACCCTGCAACAAATGCGGTGGCAGTTCCTATTTATAGGACAACATCTTATCAATTTCAAAGCACTGAACATGCTGCAAATCTTTTTGCCTTAAAAGAATTTGGAAATATTTATACAAGGATCATGAATCCTACAAATGATGTTCTTGAAAAAAGGATTGCAGCTTTAGAAGGTGGTCTGTCATGTGTGACGGTGTCCTCTGGTCAAACAGCATCCACTTTTGCTGTCCTTAACGTTGCTCAATCTGGAGATAATATTGTTAGTTCAACTGATCTTTACGGAGGGACTGTATCTTTATTTACTCACACTTTAAGTAAACTCGGTATAGAAATTAAATATGCAGATCCTTCAGATCCATTGAATTTTGAAAAATTGATTGATAACAAAACCAGAGCTTTTTACGGAGAAACACTACCAAATCCTTATTTGCGAGTTTTTCCTATCAAAGAAGTTTCAGATATTGGTAGAAAATATAATATACCTTTGATAATGGACAACACAGCGGCACCGGTTATTTGTAAACCAATTGAACATGGTGCTGCAGTAGTTATTCACTCTCTTACAAAGTATATAGGAGGACATGGTACAGCAGTAGCTGGTAGTATAGTTGATAGTGGAAATTTTGATTGGACTGCTGATCCAAAAAGACAACCATTATTTAATGAACCAGATGCGAGTTACGGAGATGTAATTTGGGGTAAAGCAGTGCCAGAACTAACAGGTGCTAATGTGCCTTTTGCTGTAAGAGCAAGAGTATGTTTGTTAAGAGATTTAGGTTCTACTTTAGCGCCTGATAATGCTTTTGCTATTATTCAAGGACTTGAGACTGTTGCTTTAAGAATGAAACAACATTGTGAGAATGCTGAAAAAGTAGTTAATTTTTTAAAAAAACATAAAGAAATAACAAAAGTTATATACTCAACAGAACATGATAAAAAGATATCTGATAGAGCAAAAAAATATTTAAGCGGCGGAAATGGCCCTATGGTTGGTATTGAGCTAAAAGGAGGAATTGAAGCTGGTAAAAAATTCATTGAATCTTTAAAAATGTTTTATCATGTTGCAAATATAGGTGATGCTAGAAGCTTAGCTATACATCCAGCTAGTACAACTCACAGTCAACTAAATGAAAAAGAATTAGCAGCTTCGGGAGTTACTCAAAGTTACGTGAGATTGTGTATAGGATTGGAACACATAGATGATATTTTAGAAGATTTAGATCAAGCACTTAATAAATCTTCTAAAGGGAATTTAAAAGCTGTTAGTTAAATTTTGTATTTACATAAATAAAATAAATACAAGAACTAACCAAAAAAATTGAACTTAATTGGTGCATAGATGCTATTAAAATTTGTGCACCATATAATATTGTAAAAACACCTAAAAAAACTTGTATGATAATTATAATGCCTAAAAGATTTACAGATCTATATAAATCATAAATTTTATTTCTATATATTTTAAAAAGTATTAAAAGATAAAAAACACTAATTACATAGGCTAAATTTCTGTGAATAAATTGAACAAGAGATGGGTCATCAAATGCTGATAATTTAAACAAATTCGAAATATCATTATCATTAGGAAAATATGTACTCCCCATTAATGGCCAAGAATTATATATTTTTCCAGCATCCATACCTGATACAAATGCTCCTATAGCAATCTGCACAAATATTAAAATTAAAAAACAAAATGGAATAAATCGATTTATTCTAAAAGATTGATTATTATTAAGAACAGTAATCTTTAAATAACTCCAAAAGATTAATGATAGAATCAAAAAGGCCAAAACTAAATGAACTGATAGTCTATAATGGCTAACGTCTACTCTATTAACTAAACCACTACTCACCATATACCAACCTAGAAAACCTTGAAAGCATATAAGAAAAAAAATAAAATAAAAATTTAACAGTTTTGAAAATTTAATCTTAAATGAGAAATATATTAGTGGAAACAAAAAACAAATACCAATTAATCTTCCAAGAAATCTATGAGCCCACTCCCACCAAAAAATTATTTTGAATTCACTTATGGTCATATTGAAATTTTGTAATTTAAATTCTGGAATTTGTTTGTAAAGATTGAAATACATTAACCAGTCTTCTTGATTTAAAGGTGGAATAAGTCCTGAAAATAATTGCCATTTAGTGATTGAAAGACCTGAGTCGGTTAATCTTGTCAATCCACCAACAACTATCATTACTGAAATGATAAAAAACATTGCAATTAACCAAATAGATAATTGATTATTAATATTCTTATTTGTTGTGTACATAAGTGAATAAATATAATAATTATTTTATTATCCAAATATATAAATGTCGCCATTAAAAAGAAAACAACTTAATAAAATTAGATTAGAATTGGATAAAGTCGACAATTCACTTATAAAGATTATTAAAAAGAGATCAAACCTTGTAAAAAAAGTTCTAGCTCTCAAAGAAAAAAAAAGTCAAATTGTTGACAAGAAAAGAATAAATATCATCTTAAAAAATATCAAAAAAAAATCTTTAAGAAATAATATAGATCCTAAAGTAACAAGAAAAATCTGGATTAATATGATTTCAGCTTACATTGATTACGAAAGAAGAAATTTTAAAAAAAAATAATTATTTACTATGTGGTGGAAGCTTCTTTTCAATAAACACTTCATGCTTACGAGTAGCCGGATTGTATTTCTTAGCTTTTAACTTAATTTTTGCTTTTTCACCACCAGCAGGTTTTTTAACATAATAGAAGAATGGGCTGTCTGGTTTAGCCTCTGGAACCAATCTAACTTTAACATGTGTTTTTTTTGCCATATTATTTAATTTCTTTTATTTCTTTTATAATATTAGAAATTTTCTTTAATTTATTTTTTAAATTTTTTGCTTTTATAGAATGATTTAAACTTTCGTCAAGTTTTAATGGTTCTTTATTATTTAGTATCTTTTTTACACCATTGATAGTCATACCTTGTTCTTTTAATAGAAAATGTACCTTTTTGAGTAATTCAATGTTTTTTGTATCGTAATATCTTCTTTTCCCATTTAGAATTTTTGGTTTGATTTGTTTAAATTCTTTTTCCCAATATCTTATTGTATGAGTTTGTATCATTTTTCTTTTTTGAGAATTAAGACATAGGATTTTAGCAACTTCACCTATTGTTTTATATGCATTAGTATCTTTATTCATCTTTTTTCTTATTTACAAGTTCTTTAAATTCTTTCGAAGCTTTAAATAATACAACATTCCTTTTTGAAATTTTTTTTTCTTCTTTTGTTTTTGGATTTCTACCAATTCTTTGTTTTTTTTCTCTTAAAGAAAAAGTCCCAAATTTTGAAATCTTTATTTTTTTTTGATCTTTTAAGTTTAGGGAAATTAGTGAGAAAAATTCCTCTATCAGGTTTTCCGATATTTGTTTTGAAAATCCTAATTGCATATAGACTAAATTAACTAAATCTTTTTTAGTTAAGTTTATTCTCATGAATTAAATATTTTCATTAATTTTATCTATCAAATTACCTTTAATTATTTTATTACAAACATCAAGAGAATTAGAAAAACCTATATAATCAGTGCCTCCATGACTTTTAACTACAGGTGTATCTAATCCTATAAAAATTGCACCATTATATAATCTAGGATCTAATCTTTTTTTAAATTTTCTTAAATTTGCAATATTCAATAATGAAGAAATTTTCCCTAGCAAATTCCCACTTAAAGCTTGTTTAAGTTCATTTGTAATAAAGTTGGCCGTTCCTTCAGCAGTCTTTAAAGCAACGTTTCCAGTGAAACCATCAGAAACAATTACATTTACGTCACCGTCCATTAATTGATTACCCTCAATATAACCAGAAAAATTTAGATTCTTTGATTTTTTTTCATTTAATTTTTGAAATGTTTCTTTAATTGTTTCATTACCTTTGAGCTCTTCAGAACCTATATTTAACAACGCAACGTTGGGATTTTCTTTTGGATAAAGAGATTTGTATAAAGCTGAACCCATTATAGAAAAATCAACTAAATTTTTTGAACTACATTCAATATTGGCTCCAAGATCTAAAACTACGCTCATCCCTTTTTTATTTGGCCATAGAGCAGATAAAGCTGGCTTATCAATATTTTCTATCATTTTTAGATTTAATTTAGCTATTACTAATAATGCACCAGTGTTCCCTGCCGATATAACTATATCACTCTCTTTTTTTTTAACACTTTCAATGGAAAGCCACATACTTGTATTTTTACCTTTTTTAGCAGCCTCAAGTGGACTGTCGGTGCTTTTGACTGCATTCTCAGTATGTATAATTTCGTAAAAACCTTTATCTATTTTATTGTTAATTAATTTTGAAATCTGATTTTCATCACCAAAAATCTTGAAGTAATTTTCTTGATTTGATTTATGGTTATATATTATACCATCAATGACTTTTTTTGGTGATCCATCCCCACCCATTGCATCAACGGCAATCTTAATCAGATCTGACATTTAATGATTTTAAATTAATTAATCTTTTGGGTCCAGAACTTGTCGGCCTTTATACATACCAGTTTTTAAGTCTAAATGATGGGACAATCTATATTCACCTGATTTTTTATCCTCAATAACATTTTTAGTTGAGAATTTCATATTTTGAGACCTTCTCATACCTGTTCTTGATGGTGTTTGTTTTCGTTTAGGTACAGCCATAATTATTGGTTACTTACACTTTTTAAGAAAGAATTTAAAGTTTTTTTTGATAAAATATCGTTAAAATCATTAAAATAGTCAATCAAATGATCAATTTTATCATAATTACTAAAAAACTTAGATAATTTTTTTCTTTTGTCTTCGTTGTTCATTGTGTCCCAAAAATGAATATCACTTAATATAGCGTGAAATACATTAATGTAATCTTTCATTTTTTTATTAATTGATTGATCACCATACCCAATTTCTCTTATACTTAATTCCATTTGTCTGAAATTAAAATCATAAATCTCTTGTAAAATTTTCTTATTATCTTCAGTTTTGTACGCTTTAAGAAAAAAAGCAAAATGAGTTAAAAAAATGGTTAATCGATCTGAAAAAGTATCTTGTGATTTAAGTGAAATATAAAGTTTTTTATTTGTAGTTAAATTAACTAAATTATTGTAAACATTTAAGAATTTTATAGTCATGAAATTTTATATTAATTTAATTTTATTTTTTTTTCTTATAACAAGTTGCTCATTTAATAAAGTTATAAAAAAACACGGAGTGAGAAATTTAGAGGAAAAACAAGCAAAATTGATAATACAAAAAACAAATAAAAATGATATTCAACAATTATTGGGACCTCCATCAACTAAAAGTACTTTTGATAGTGATATATGGATCTATATTGAAAGAGAAATTACTCATGAAAAATTAATCAAATTAGGCAAGGAAAAACTATTAACTAATAATGTTCTTATAATTGAGATAAGTTCTCAAGGACAATTAATTGATAAACAATTTTTTGACATGAATGATATGAATGAAATTAAACTTAGTTCACTAAAAACTGAAAATAAATTTGGTAAAAAATCTTTTGTATACGATTTTTTATCAAGTATGAGACAAAAAATTAATGATCCTCTTGGTAAAAGAAAAAAACCATAAAAAATTAATATCTAACCTGCAATCACAGCCAAAAGTAATAAAGCTACAATATTAGTAATCTTAATCATTGGGTTCACTGCTGGACCAGCTGTATCTTTGTATGGATCACCCACTGTATCACCAGTGACAGCTGCTTTGTGTGCTTCTGACCCTTTTCCTCCATGATTACCATCTTCTATATACTTTTTTGCGTTATCCCATGCTCCACCACCAGCAGTCATTGATACAGCCACAAATAATCCAGTAATAATAACTCCTAATAACATAGCTCCAACCGAAGCTAATGCAGCAACCTGACCACCGATAAATAAAATTATGAAATATAAAACAATTGGTGAGAGAACAGGTAATAAAGATGGAATAATCATTTCTTTAATAGCTGCAACTGTTAATAAGTCTACCAACTTAGCATAATCAGGTTTTTGTTTTCTTTTCATAATACCAGGATATTTTTTAAATTGTCTTCTAACCTCGATTACAACAGCGCCACCTGCTCTTCCTACAGCTTGCATTCCCATTGAACCAAATAAATAGGGCAACATACCACCAATTAATAAACCAACTACAACATATGGATTTGATAAATCAAAAGTTACAACAATTCCCTCTAATTTGGACCCAGCAACTTTTGAAAAATGTTTAATATCTTCAGTATAAGCAGCGAATAGAACTAATGCACCTAAACCTGCAGATCCAATAGCGTATCCTTTGGTTACTGCCTTTGTTGTATTACCAACAGCGTCTAGTGCGTCTGTAGTTTTTCTTACATTATTAGGTAATTTTGACATCTCTGCAATACCACCTGCATTATCAGTAACTGGTCCGTAAGCATCAAGTGCTACGACCATTCCCGCTAAAGCTAACATTGTTGTTACAGCTATAGCTATTCCATATAAACCTGCAATTTGATTTGTTAGTAAAATACCAGCCACAATTATGATTGCTGGTATAGCTGTTGCTTCTAAAGAAATTGCTAAACCTTGAATTACGTTAGTTCCATGTCCTGTAGTAGATGAACTTGCAACACTTTTTACTGGTCTATAATTTGTGCCTGTATAATATTCTGTAACCCATATAAGCAAACCAGTAATTACTAAACCAATTACTCCACAATAATATAAATCTTTACCAGAAAATGAATTATTATTTAAACTATAAGTATTTTCCAAACCTAGTACATAATCAGTTACTGGATATAAAACAATTAAGGATGCTAAAGCTGATACTACAAATCCTTTATATAAAGCACCCATTACATTTTTGCCACCACCAAGTTTAACAAAAAAAGTTCCAATAATTGATGTTAAAATACATGCACCACCAATTGTTAATGGATAAATCATCATAGACATATCGCCTGGAAAAAATATTGAAGATAAAACCATCGTTGCAACTATCGTAACAGCATAGGTTTCAAATAAATCTGCAGCCATACCAGCACAATCTCCAACATTATCACCCACATTGTCAGCAATCACAGCGGGATTTCTAGGATCATCCTCTGGTATACCAGCTTCAACTTTTCCTACTAAGTCAGCACCAACGTCTGCACCTTTAGTAAAGATTCCCCCTCCTAATCTTGCAAAAATTGAAATTAAAGAAGCACCAAAACCTAAAGCTACTAAAGCATTTACAATTTCTCTCTCATCAATATTAAATTTCAATAATAAATAATAGTAAACAGCTATTGATAAAAGTGCCAAACCAGCAACTAACATACCAGTTACAGCACCAGACTTAAACGCAACAGAGAGACCACTAGCTAGTCCTTTTCTGGATGCTTCGGCGGTTCTAACGTTAGCTTGGACGGAAACTAACATTCCAACATATCCGGCTATACCAGATAAAGTTGCACCAATTAAATAACCCAATCCTACAAGTGGACTAAAAGAGACGCTTACAATTATTAAGACAACAACACCAACAATTGCAATAGTTTTATATTGTCTTGCTAAGTAAGCTTTTGCTCCTATTTGAATTGCCGATGCAATATCTTGCATCGTTGAATTACCGGCACTAGAATTTAAAATATTTTTTCCAGTAAAAAATCCGTAAACAATTGATAAAAAACCTGCTGCTATTGTATATAAAAGAATAGTTTCGACTGATGAGTTCATATTAACCTTAATTAAGTTATTGGTTGTTAGTTATAAAAAACGGACAATACAAAAAAAAGAATAAAAGGCAATAATTAACTTTTAAAAGTTATGATAATAACCATCATTTTTGAGGCTAATTTTCCTATTTTTTTCATCATAAATTTGAGATTTTGCTTTGTGATTACAAATTTTTCCTATTTTTGAAATTTTAATACCCAAAGATTTACTTAGTTTATTAATGATTCTTGATTTAGATTTAGAGGAAGTAAATAGTATTTGATAATCATCCCCTTTTGAAACACAAGATTTTTTTTTAACAATATTCATATTAATCAGTTTTCTAAGATTTTTAGATACAGGAATATCATTTAAATATAACTTATATGAAAGATTTTGTTTGTTTATAAGTTTATTCAAATCAGCGATCAAGCCATCTGATATATCAATAGAAGTATTTGCAAATGAAAATAATTTATTAGTTAAATTAAACTTTAAATCCGGTAAAAAATATTTTTTTTTAAAATAATCATTTAATTCTTTATTTAAGTTAATTTTCTTTTTTAAGATTTTCAAACCAATAAAGCTATCTCCTAGGTTACCTGTTACATAGATATCATCGTTAATTTTTGCTTTATTTCTAAAGATTATTTTATTTGAAAAACCGATAGTTGTTATTGTAAAACTTAGTTTTTTTGAATTAACAGTGTCACCGCCTGATAAATAGATCGAATATTTTTTTTGTTCTTCTTTAAGCGATTGAGAAATTTTTTTTAAATTTTTTTTAGTCAAAGATCTTTCATTTCCAGATCCAGAAATAAAATAATATTTTGGATTGACACCTTTACATATCAAATCTGATATAGAGGATCTTAGAATTTTCTTAACTACTAGATCTGGCTTTTTAAAATCTATAAAATGAGTTCCTTCAATATAAGTGTCTACAGATATAACTAAATTCTTTAATTTATCAAAAAAAACGTCATCATTTAGATTTAGAGAACTTCTATTATTTATTGATAATTTAGAAAAATATTTTTTTATAATTTCAAATTCATGCATTATGAGATCTAATTTTCTTTGCCAAAGTATCTAGTAATGCATTTAAGTATTTAGTTTGAGAGTTATCAATGAAAAAATTTGAAGCATTTAGATATTCTTTTATAATTATATTTATTGAAATATTTGGTTTATATAACAGTTCATAAGTAGCTGATTTCAAAATAACTTGGAATAATTTATCTAAATTTATAAAATTGAAATCGTTTCCTAACTTTTTATCTAATTCTTCTATCAATAAATCATCACGTTCTATTGTGCCTGATACTATATCTTTTATAAATTTTTTAAATCTGTGCTTTGGAAATATAATTTGCTCATCTTTATTAAAAAATTTACCGTATAATTTTTGGATTATTATTACTCTAGGATTATTTTTAGGACTAAATGATGTTTTCATTTTTGTGACAAAATTGATATAATAGCTTTAGAAGCCTCAGCTCCTTTTCTTTTTCTAGCTTTAGCTTGTTTCATATTTAAACAAGTTATTATTCCATTTCCTATTGGTTTTTTTGATTGAATGGTCAATTTCATAATTGCATTAGTTGCAGCTTGAGAAATGAAATCAAAGTGTGGTGTTTCACCTTTAATAACGCAACCAAGAGCAATAAATGCATCAAATTTTTTCAAATTTTTTGATATAGTTACTGGTATTTCGAAAACACCTGGGACATTAATCTTACTTATATTAAAGTTTTTTGGTAGAACCTTTGTGGCACTTGTAATCAAACCTATTGATATATCTTTATAGTAATTTGCACATACAATTAAAATTTTTTTTTTCATCAAATTAACTCTTGTTTTGTTATCTTTATATCATATCCTTCTAATCCAATAATCTTTTTTGGTGTTTTGGTAATAAGTATCATTTTTTTTATCTTTAGATCTTTAATAATTTGAGCTCCAATTCCATAATTTCTTATTTGTTTGTTGTTTTCACTTTGTTTAATTTTTCTATTTTTAAAGTCTTTGAGAGTTTGTGTAACAGATTTTAAATTAGAATCTTTAATAAATACTAAAACACAATTGTTATATTTTCTGAAGTAATTTAAAGTTTTATTAAATGAATTTGGTAATTTTTGATTAATTAAGTAATTTTGAACTACATTAGATGAAATCACTCTTACTCTAGGTATTGTGCCTCTTTTTATTGTTCCTTTTACTAAAGCAAAATGTTCTGATCCGTCTAATAAATTTTCATAAATTTTAATTTTAAACTTTTGTTTTTTTACCTTAATGTCGGATGTTTTTTTCAATTTAATTAATTTTTCTTTCTTCAGTCTATAAGAAATTAAATCTTCAATTTTACCGATTTTCAAATTATGTTTTTTTGCGAAATTAAGTAAATTTTGACCTTTAGCCATGGTTCCATCTTCGTTCATAATTTCACAAATTACTGCGGAATTATTTTTTTTTGCAATTTTTGAAATATCTACAGAAGCTTCTGTGTGGCCCGCTCTAACAAGAACACCACCGTCTTTTGCTATAATAGGAAAAACATGACCAGGAGAAACTACATCTTTTTTGTTAACATTTTTTTTGGAAGCAATTTTTATTGTTCGAGCTCTATCCCTTGCAGATATACCTGTTGTAATACCTTTTTTTGCCTCAATAGAGACAGTAAAGGCTGTCTTATTTCTTGATTGATTAACAGGTGACATCAAAGATAAGTTAAGTCGTTTAGCTTGCAAACTGTCTAATGCTAAACAAATTAATCCTCGACCATATTTGGCCATAAAATTTATATTTTTGGGACTTGTATCTGATGTTGAAATAACAAGATCACCCTCATTTTCTCTTTTTTCATCATCAACTAAAATGAACATACCTCCTTTTTTTGCAATATTGATTATTGTTTCTATTGATGAATAATTTTTTTCTCTCATTATAAATAATTCCTAACGTATTTTGAGAGTATATCTATCTCAACATTTACCAAACTATTCTTTTTAAGTTTTGATAGATTAGTTAGATTGAATGTATGCGGTATTACCCAAATTTGAAAACCTCTTTTTGTAACTTTTGATATAGTTAATGAAATTCCATTAATACAAATTGATGCTTTTTCAATGATATTTTTTCTTTCTTTAGAATTAATTTCAAAATCAAAAAGATACGATTTATCTATTTTCTTAATAGATCTTACTTTTCCAACAGTATCTACATGTCCTTGACATATATGACCTGATATTTTTTGACCATATTTAAGAGGTTGTTCTAAATTAATTTCCTCATTTATTCTTATATTCTTAAATTTCGATCTATTAATTGTTTCATTAGAAAGATAAAATTCCATTTTTTTTCTGACAATCGTTATCAAAGTTAAACAAACACCATCACAAGATATTGACATACCTATATCCTTTTTTTTTAACCGCATATCACTTTTAATGAATATATTTATACCTTTAGGTCTATTAATAATCTTATCAATTATCCCTTTATTAAATATGATTCCGTTAAACATCTTATCTTTTATAAATTGTAATATTATCTTTAGCTAGTTTAGAACTTATTTTTGATATTAATCTATAATTTCTATTTAATAAATTATTAGATGTAAAATAAATGATTTCTTTATCAATAGGAAGCTTTTTTAAGCTTTCAAATAAATAAAATTTATTAGCTAATTTATTTTGAAGCAAATTTTTTGTTATCTTATTTCCACCTTCCACTAATAAATTTCTAATACCCATGGAAAATAATTTTTTGAATACAATTTTTAAATTAAATTGTTTTTTATTTTTCAATACTAATTTAACTAGATAAATTCCCTTTTGTTTTAAAATCTTTATTTTATCATTATCAATTGAATTATGAAAAATTATTGTATTGTCCTTTTTGACAGACTTAAAAATATTAGATTTCATATCAATCTCTAAATTTCTATCTAAGATAACTCTTTTAGGTGAAAAATTTTCATAACCTTTTAAACGACAATCTAATTTTGGATTATCAATATTTAATGTTTTACTAGAAATCATAATAGCATCATTTTTAAATCTCAAATAATGTGTTAATTTATCAGTCAACATATTTGTTATTCTTTTTGTCCCTTTGCTATAGATGATTTTATTTTTAGATATTGCAATTTTTGCTGTAACAAAAGGTAATTTATGTTTTCTATTAATAATATAAGAGTCATAAAGACTTTTAGCCTCATCTTTTAAAAGACCTGTTCTTACTTTTATCTTTTTTTTTCTTAATATTTTAAAACTCTTACCCTTTACCTTATTATCTATGTCGTTTATTGGATAAATTACCTCATTTATACCACTTTTAATTATACTTTTAGTGCATGGTGGTGTTTTGCCATAATGATTACATGGTTCAAGTGTTATATACATTTTTGCACCAGTTAAATTTTGAAATGAATTATTTATCGCATTAGTCTCTGCGTGTGGTCTTCCATTAAAACCTGTTTGTCCTATAGATATTATCTTATCATCTCTTACTATTAAACACCCTACTGAAGGATTTTCTCCAGTCAAACCTCTCCTAGATCTTGCTAAATTGATAGCAAGTTTCATGTAATTTTTATCTTTTAATGAAAATTTATCTTTTTTTGTAGACATCTAGTTTGTCCACAAATTGAATAAAATCCTTTTCTTCTCTAAAATTTCGGTATACTGACGCAAATCTGACATAAGCAACAGGGTCTAATTCTTTAAGACCCTCCATTACCATTGTTCCTATTGTATTTGTAGAAATTTCATTTTGACCTAATTCTTCTAAATTTCTTGAAATTTTACTAATGAATTTTTCAACTGTTTCTGTATCTAAAGGTCTCTTTTTTAAAGCTATGTAAATTGATTTAGATAATTTATCTCTATCAAAAGCAGATTTTCTACCATTTTTTTTAACAACCATTAATTCCCTATATTGAATTCTTTCAAAGGTAGTGAATCTTTCACCACAAGAGCAAAGCCTACGTCTACGAATAGCTGTACCATCTTCAGTTGGACGTGAGTCTACAACTGAAGTCTCTCCTTTCTTTGGGCAGGGACAAATCATTTATAAAGATTCTTATAAATTGGAAAATTCGAGCATAAACTTATAACTTCTTTTCTAACTTCATTTTCCACTTTACTATTATCCTCAGGATTTTGAGATAAACCTTTTATAACTTTTGTGATTAGCTCCCCTACTTTTTCAAATTCTTTAAGACCAAAACCTCTTGTTGTTGCTGCTTGAGAGCCTAACCTTATACCTGATGTAATCATTGGTTTTTCAGTATCAAAAGGAATTCCATTTTTATTACAAGTAATATTAGCTCTGCATAAACTTTCAGAGGCTAAATTTCCTTTTACATTAAATGGTCTTAAGTCAACTAACATTAAATGAGTATCAGTACCACCGGAATAAATTTTAAAACCATTGTTTTTTAATGTCTCTGCTAAAATTTTTGCATTAGCTAAAACATTTTTTATATAAGTTTGAAACTCAGGTTTTAAAGCTTCAAAAAATCCTGCAGCTTTTGCAGCTATGATATGCATCAGAGGTCCACCTTGATAACCGGGAAATACAGCGGTATCAAATTTCTTTCCAAGATCAAGATCATTAGATAAAATTATTCCACCCCTTGCGCTTCTAAAAACTTTATGGGTTGTTGAAGTTACAACATGTGCATAATCACATGGATTTGGATAGCCCTTTCCAGCTACTAAACCAGAAAAATGGGCCATGTCCACCATTAAATAAGCACCAACTTTATCGGCTATTTCTCTAAATCTCTTGAAATCAATCACTCTAGAATAAGCACTTCCTCCAGCTATAATAAGTTTTGGTTTGTGTTCTAGTGCAAGTTTCTCAACATTATCATAATCAATAAGTTCAGATTTTTTATCTACATCATAACTTATTGCATTAAACCATTTTCCGGACATAGAGATTTTCAATCCGTGTGTAATATGACCACCTGAATTTAAACTCATACCCATAAAAGTATCATTAGGTTTTAATAAAGCTAAAAATACAGCTCCATTTGCTTGTGCTCCTGAATGAGGTTGTACATTTGCATATTCACAATTAAAAAGTTTTTTTATTCTTTCCAACGCTAATTTTTCTGCTACATCTACATGTTCACATCCATTGTAATATCTCTTGCCTGGATAACCTTCAGCATATTTGTTTGTTAGCACAGAACCTTGAGCTTCTAGAACAGCTTGAGATACAATATTTTCTGATGCTATAAGCTCAATATGATTTTGCTGTCTAACTAATTCATCATTAATAGCTTTAAATAAATCTGGATCAGATTGAGAAAGACTTTTTTCAAAAAAATCATGATAATTTCCATTTAAATATTTTTTTTCACTAGACATAATTACTTTAAATTTTTTTTATCCTTTTATTGTGTCGCCCTCCCTCAAATTTTGTTTTCATAAAAACATCAATACATTTAAAGGCAGTATTTTTTTTTGTTAATCTAGATCCTAATGTTATAATATTTGCATTGTTATGCAATCTAGATAATTTTGTATTTTTAACAGAATAACACACAGCAGCTCTTATTTTCTTATGTCTATTTGCTGCCATGGACATCCCCATGCCAGATCCACAAACTAAAATACCCATATTTTTACTACTTTTACTAATTTTTTTACAAAGTTTATGGGCATAATCTGGATAATTCACTGATTTTGAAGAGGTGTCTGTTCCTAAATCTTGAAAAATATATTTATTTTTAAATCTTTTCTTGATTTGCTCTTTAAGATTATATCCAGCATGATCTGATGAAATAAATATTTTTTTCAAATTAATTAAATTTATGATTTAAAACGCATGCCACTAAATGAATTCTATTTTCCTCACCACCATTAAATGCATTGTGATACTTCGTATTATTTGTAATCCATACAGAGCCATCTGCTGGCAAGTGTTTTGCAACATTATCAATTACCATTATAGATCCAGGATTAGTAATAATTGGTATGTGAAGTCTAGGCTCAGGATCTCTATGCCAACTTAAAGTGGATCTTGGTTGTTTTAATAAAATTCTTACTCGACCTAATTTATATTTTTTAGACAAAACATCAAAAACTTCTTTAAAGTATGTGTCTTTATAATCTTCTATAAACTCAGAATATGCAGCTTCATCAATTTTTTCATCTCTGACAACTTCTTTACCTGTACCATCTGGCTTCGTCCAAAATACACCTCTAGCTTTGTGACCTTTAATTGAGTCTGGATCTCCAGGAATTTGTGTTAAGGAAATTGCACCAAAATTAGAGATGCCGTCTGGTCCAGTGAAATCCTTTATCTTTAGAATTTCTTTGTAAGCTTTTTGCAGTTCATTTATATCGAACTTTACATCCTGTTTCTGAAAATCGTCAAAATTTAGCTTCATATGTAACTATTTGTCTCCTGATGTTGTTTAATATCTTTTTTGAGATATATTTATATATAACATTTGTCGCATATTATAAATATTTTTAAACATGATTACAGGTAAATTTCCAAGTTTAAGACTAAGACGAAGTAGAAAAAACAATTGGTCTAGAAGATTAATAGAGGAAAACAACCTTACATCAAGTGACTTTGTATTACCATTATTTTTGATTGAAGGGAAAAATAAGAAACAATCTATCAAATCAATGCCAGGAGTTTATAGATATTCATTGGATAAAATAAACTTTGTGGTTGATAAAGCTATTAAAAATGGTTTGCCGATGGTTGCTTTATTTCCTTACACAAATCCTAGAAAAAAAAATCATTTAGGTACGGAGTCTTTGAACGAAGACAATCTAGTTTGTAAAGCCCTTAGATCAATTAAGAAAAAATATAAAAATGAAATTGGAATTATGTGTGATGTTGCATTAGATCCTTATACATCACATGGTCATGATGGGTTATTGAGAGGAAAATATGTGTTGAATGATGAAACAATTAAAATTCTGATTAATCAATCTCTCTTACAAGCTCAGATGGGTTGCGATGTTTTAGCTCCATCTGATATGATGGATGGTAGAATTGGAGAAATCAGAAAAAGTCTTGATAAAAATGGTTTTAAAATGACACAAATTTTATCTTATGCAGTTAAATATGCATCTAGTTTCTATGGACCTTTCAGAGAAGCTGTTGGTACTAAAGGTTTATTAAAAACAGATAAAAAAAACTATCAAATGGATTTTAGAAATAGCAATGAAGCTCTGAGAGAAGTCGCTTTAGATATAAAAGAAGGCGCAGATATGGTTATGGTAAAGCCTGGTTTACCATATCTAGACATTATCAAATTAATAAAAGAAAATTTTAAAATACCTGTATTGGCTTATCAAGTTTCGGGTGAATATAGCTTATTATCTCATGGGATAAAAAAAGGACTCTTTGATAAAAGTATCATATTAGAAAGTCTAATCTCATTTAAACGATCAGGCGCAAATGCTATAGTTAGTTATTATGCTGACAAACTTGATGAGATATTAAAGTAACTATTTTAGAGTATTGATAAATTGTATTCTACTAACAGGTTGATTTAAATTATTTGGTTTCAAAATAGATTTTTCCAAATAATCACTAACTAATTTCAATCCATTTTTTAAAGTTTCTATATCTTCAGTGGATTGTGTCTTTTCGACTAAAAAATTTGGAATTATTTTCTTTTGTATGGAAGATTTAGCTACATATTGATATTTATTTCCAGTTTCTCTTTTATCTACTAAATCTTTAAATTGTAGATCATAACCTAAAGCTTTAAATAATTCTAATTCCCAAAAAATATAATCTTTAATCCAATCATCTTTTTTTAATAAATTGAAAAAATCATCTATCAATAAATAAATAGAAAGGTTTTGTTGTGACTCAGCAGTTAATAGTTTGATAAGATTCATGGCACATGAAATACATGATAATTTTTGATGGTTATCAAAATAAAATGGAGATAGTGCCTGATATATTTCAATTTTGAAATAGCCAAGTTTCTCTCTTGATTTTGCGGTGTAATTTACAAATATTTTATTACCTATTTGAAGATAATTTTTAATCTTTTTTGAAGTACCACCAAAAATTATACCCGAAACTTTTCCGTGTTTTTCTGTAAATATTTCAACAATTAATGAATTTTCATTATACTTATTTTTTGAAAGCAAAAACCCTATATCATCCCAATTCATAACTTTTTAATATTTTTTAAACATAATATTGCAGCATTTTGCTCAGCGTCTTTTTTCGATTTTCCTTCTCCTAAATACGATTTAGAGTCAACTAACTTAACACTTACTTTAATCAAAGGTTTATGTCTTGGACCTGTATTAGAAATTAGTTTATATATAGGTAATTTTTTAAATCTTTTTAAAGAAAATTCTTGTAGTTTGGTTTTAGCATCTATCTGTGTAATTTCACTTTTTTTTATATGGTCTGACCAAAGATCTAATATAATTTTTTCAGCAATATTAAAACCTTTATCAAGATAAATAGATCCAATTAATGCTTCGCAACTGTCAGCTAAAACTTTATCTTCAATAAAATTTTTTTTTCTTTTAGATGCAAATGTTAATATATAATTTTGTAGACCAATATCTTTTGCAACATCTAAGCATGTTTTTTTATTGACTAAGGATGCGAATTTCTTGTCTAATATTCCCTCTTTTTCATGTGGATATATTTCAAGGAGTTTTTTGGCTATTACTAATCCTAAAACACGATCTCCAAGAAACTCGATTTTCTCGTTATTTTTTTCTTTATCAAAGCTTTTATGAGTTAATGATCTAATTAATAAATCTTTATTTTTAAAATCTATCTTAATTTTTTTTTCCAATGTTTGATAATCAATTTTCATTATCTTATTCTCTTAAAAAATCTATCAATTCTTAAAGACTTATTCCATTTCCAAAAATAAAAAATACTTCCTTCAGATCTATCTGATGAAAAAAAGATAAATTGTGCTTTTCCAACTAAATTATCTTTATGTACATAACCTACACTAGATAAAAATCTACTATCCTTTGAACAATCTCTGTTATCTCCTAAAAAAAAATAATGATTTTTAGGAACAGTAAAAATATTAGAATTTTGAAAGGGAAATTCTTTTGAGTAAACTGAAATATATTTTCTTTTATTAGGCAATATCTCTTCGAATGTAAATACATCCATGCTTTTTTTACCACAAAAAACTTTTTTAGTTTTTGACAATTTTGATTTAATAATTTCACTTTTATTTAAATATAAGTTTGCATCAATAAACTGAATTTGATCTCCAGGAATTCCAATTAAACGTTTGATATAATCTGTCCTATTATCTGCAGGTGTTTTGAATACAACGACATCACCTCTTTCTGGCTCTGAAAAAAATAATCTTCCTTTAAATAAAGGAGGACTGAAAGGAAAAGAATGTTTGCTGTAACCATATGAATATTTTGTTACAAAAAGTCTATCACCTATTAACAAATTTGGTTCCATAGATGAAGATGGTATATAAAATGGCTGAATAAATAATGATCTTATAACCACAGCAATTATTAGTGCATAAAAAAGTGTCTTTATATTTTCATATATAAAATTTTTATTAAACATTATCTAGTTTGTATTATTGTAAATGCTATTGAATAATCTTTTTCATCAGAAATTGAAAGAAACAAATTATATTTTTTGATTTTAAAAATTTTATTAATTATTTTGTCAATTTTTTTTGATTTAATATAAAAAGGTTTTCCCATTTTATCATTTAAAATTTCAATATCTTTTAAATTCAAATTGTTCCGAAATCCGGTACCCAATGATTTAGCAAATGCTTCTTTAGCTGCAAATCTTTTGCTAAAAAAATTAGATTTATTTGATAATTTTTGAGATAATCTTATTTCCTCTTTACCAAAAGTTCTGTTAATAAAATCTTTATCTTTTATTAATTTTCTAATTCTAATATTTTGTATTATGTCAATTCCAATACCTAAAATTTTCATATCAATTTTTTAAGATCTTTTTAAATTTTTGAACAACCTTTTGTAAACCAAAAAAAACTGACTCTCCTATGATAAAATGACCAATATTAAATTCTTCTATTTCTTTAATCTTATTTAATATTTTTGTTGTTTTATAATCTAAACCATGACCAGCGTGAACTTCTATGCCGAAATTTTTGGCTAAAATTGAACATCTAATAATTCTTTTTAATTCATTTGAGTATTTTTTTTTATGTTTTATCAGGTTAGACAAATGGCCTGTATGTATTTCAATACAGTCTGTATTTAACTCTCTAGCAATTCTAATATCATTAATATTTGGATTAACGAACAAACTAGTTCTAATTTTTTTTTTCTTAAATTTTGAAATAATTCTTTTTAAATTTTTCTTATTTTTTTTTAGATTTAATCCACCTTCTGTAGTTATTTCTTTTCTATTTTCTGGGACAATACAAATAAAGTCAGGTTTTATACTCAGGGCTTTATTGACTATATATTTATTAGTAGAAATTTCTAAATTTACCAATAATCTTTTTATTGAACATATCTTTTTAGCATCTATATCATTTATATGTCTTCTATCTTCTCTTAAATGAATTGTTACTGAGTCTGCTCCAATTTTTTTGACAAATTTTGCTGCATAAATAGGATCTGGATGAAATTCACCACGAGCATTTCTTAAAGTTGCAACATGATCGATATTGATTCCCAAACGTTTCACTTAATATATCTACTTCCAGGAATTGTAATTGGAATTGATTTTAAATCTTTGGGTAATTGATTTTGTGTATATGTAGGTACATCAATTTTTAGGTGTGAAACAATAGATTTTTTAATCTTTAGAGATTTTTTAGATGATCGATCAATTATAGTTGCGAACCCTAGAAGAGATGCTTTTGCCTTTTTAATTAATTTTACACATTCCAAACTTGATTTTCCTGTGGTGATAACATCTTCAATAATTAAAACTCTTGATCCTTTTTTTATCTTAAATCCTCTTCTAAGAGTAAATTTCCCTTTTACCCTTTCACAAAAAATAGTCTCCTTTTTTAAGAGTTTACCTATTTCATATCCGATAATTATACCACCTATAGCTGGAGCAAGTATAAGATCTATTTTTTTGAATTTTTTTTTAATCTTTGTTGCTAATGATTTGCATATTTCTTCAGCCTTATAAGGGAAACTTAAGAGTTTTGCACACTGAATATATTTTGAAGAGTGTAATCCTGAAGATAAAACAAAATGGCCTTCTAACAAAGCGTCAGTCTTTCTTAAAATATCTAAGGATTTTTTGTGTGAAAGCATTTCTTTTATCTTCGTGTCTGATTATCTTAAATTTTATACCTTTTTGTTTGAGCTCTGCAATAAAATTAGTAAAATTTTTAAGGTCTCGTATTATCAATTGAAATTTGAAATTGATATAATTTGGGTTTTTTCCCACCATTTCTAAATTTGAAATATTCAATTTATGTTCTCCTATTAATGAACTTACATTTCCTAATTGACCAGGTTTATCAGGCAATGAAATCCATAATGTGGTATTATATTTTTTTATTCTTTCCTCTTTTTTTTCACCTTTGTCATGCCAATATTTTCTTATAGCTGATCTGGCTTTACCTGTTTTAGTTATAGGGATCCAATGCAAAGAAGGAGAATTATTTTTTGATGTAATTATTTTTACAGTATCACCATTTCTTAAAATACTTTGTAACTCACTTTTATTTCCGTTTATTTCACATCCTATAGCCGTATCACCAATTTTGGTATGGACAGCATAGGCAAAATCAATTGGAGTAGCATCTTTTGGAAGTTTAATAACTGATCCCTTAGGAGTGAAACAAAAAACATTTTCTTGAAACATTTGTAATTTTGTATACTCGTATGAATGTTCTGGGTTTTCATTTTTTTCTATAATTTCGACAAGATCTTTTAACCAATCATATTCTTTCCATGTAAGTGAGTTAATCTTTTCAGATGATTTATACTGCCAATGAGAAGCGATACCTCTTTCAGCAAAATCATGCATTTCTCTTGTTCTAATTTGAATCTCTATAGGTTTTTTATATGAACCAATAACTGATGTGTGAATTGATTTATAACCATTTATTTTAGGTGATGAAATATAGTCTTTAAATTTACCAGGTATACAATTCCATTGTTTATGTAATATTCCTAGAGTTTTGTAACAATCATCTATGCTTTCTACAATAATTCTAAAACCTATAATGTCTGTTATTTGTTCAAGTGAAACTCTTTTTTTTTGGACTTTTCTCCATATTGAAAATGGTGTCTTTTCCCTTCCATAGATTTGTGAGTTAATATTATTTTCTTTTAAAAAACTTTTTAACTCAACTGATAAAGTCCGAAATATATCTTTTTTATCTAACTTTATTTCGTCTAATCTTTTTTGTATCAACTTTCTTGCGTCATAGTTGAGAACCTCAAATGAAAGATCTTCAAGTTCATCTCTAATTCTATGCATTCCCATTCTATCAGCTAAAGGTGCATAAATTTCCATTGTTTCTTGCGCAATTCTTTTTCTTTTATCTTCTTTAGAAATTGCTTTTATTGTTCTCATATTGTGTAAGCGATCAGCAATTTTAACTAACAAAACTCTTATATCTTTTGAAGTTGCTAAAATTAATTTTCTAAAATTTTCTGCTTTAGAATTAGAAGTTGCGGTGTTTTCAAATACTGAGATTTTTGTTACACCATCAACTAAATCAGCAACTTCATCACCGAATTCACCTTTTATAGTTTCATAAGTAGCAAATGTGTCTTCAATTGTATCATGTAATAATCCTGTCGTAATTGTTGCGCTGTCTAATTTTAAATCTGTAAGAATATTTGCAACTTCAATTGGATGAACAGAATAAGGATCGCCCGAAGCTCTTTTTTGATTGCTGTGGGCTTTAACAGCAAAATGATATGCTTTATTTAATTTTTCAGGATTTAAAAACTTATTATATACCTTAACTTTATTAATTAATTCTTCTGAATTTAACATGATGATTACTATACCACTAAATTTAAATTTGTTTAATAGATGTAATGTCTCTATTTGGTAGCGATAATATCAGTCTTTTAATATCAATTTTTGATATTGGATGTTTCCAAGCTTTATTTAATTCAAATAAGGGAAGAAGAACAAAATTACGGTTATGCATTCTTGGATGAGGTAAAAATATACCTGAATTTGAGTACTTTTTTTGATAATCTAATACATCAATATCACATTCACGTGGGGCATTTTTGGATCTTTTTTTTCTTCCTAAATTAATTTCAATTTTTTTACACACTTTAAGTAATTCAAATGGAGTTAATTTTGTAGATACCATTGAAACAATATTAAGAAATTTTGGTTTTTTTGGATCAGGCCACGATAAACTCTCATAATAATTAGATGATTTTAATATCTCAACATGATTTTCAATTAAAAGAAATTTGGCTTTTTCTATATTATTTCTTTTATTTCCTAAATTAGAGCCGATTCCTAGGAAAATAGATTTAGCTTGATTTTCTAATGTATCTTGCCTTATCACGGTTCCAATCTCTATTTTTTTTTGTTTGTCTTTTATCATATTGTTTTTTTCCTTTAGCTATAGCTAATTCAATTTTAGCTTTACCTTTTTTAAAATACATTTTTGTAGGAACAATAGTAAATCCTTCGCGTTGTATCTTTCCAATTATTTTGTTTATTTCCCTTTTTTTTAGTAAAAGTTTTCTTTGATCCATTGGATTATGATTTGAATAACTAGCTTGTTTATAGGATGCTATATGAGAGTTTATCAAAATTATTTCACCATTTTTTTCAACAGCATAAGAGTCAGCAATATTAATTTTTCCGTCTCGTATTGATTTTATTTCTGAACCTTTGAGAACTATTCCAGCTTCCAATAAATCCTCAAAAAAATAATTAAAACTAGCTTTTCTATTTATACAAATTATCTTCAAACCAGAAATGGTTTTTTTAATCATCAAATTAATTTTGCAGATACGAGTGCTTTTTTTACAATATTCTTTGTATCATCAGTCACTTTGACTAATGGTAATCTGACATGATCATCACATAAATCTAATAGTTTTGCCGCATATTTTACTGGACTTGGATTGCTCTCAACAAACATAGCATGATGAATTGGTTGTAGGACTTCGTTTAATCGTTCAGCCTCTTTTTTTTCGCTTTCATTTTCAGATATTGATAATTTTTGAAAATCTGAACAAAGTTTTGGAGCAATATTTGCTGTAACACTTATAGCGCCCACGCCTCCTCTTCTATTAAACTCTAATGCGTTATCATCATTTCCTGTAAGTTGAATAAAATCTTTTCCCAATTTTTTTGAAGTTTCCTTTACTCTATTCAGATCTCCTGTCGCATCTTTAACACCAACTATATTCTTTAATTCATATAATCTTGCCATTGTATCAACAGACATGTCTATTACTGATCGACCAGGAATATTATAAATTATAATAGGAATACCACACTTGTCATTTATAGCTTTATAGTGTTGATATAATCCTTCCTGAGTTGGTTTATTATAATATGGTGTAACTACAAGTGCTCCATTTGATCCTATTTTTTCTGCATGAGTAGTTAATGAAATAGCCTCTTCAGTAGAATTTGAGCCTGTTCCTGCAAAAACTGGTAATTTACCCCCACTTTCTTTAACACATAATTCTATAACTTTTTCATGTTCGTCATGGCTCAGTGTAGGAGATTCACCTGTTGTTCCAGCCGGAACTAAGCCATTGGTACCATTTTCGATATGAAAATGAATTAACTTGATATAAGTTTCCTCATCAAGTTTATCATTTTTAAACGGAGTGACTAAAGCTACATTTGAACCTTTAAACATA
>CACGIZ010000010.1 GCA_902573235.1 uncultured Pelagibacteraceae bacterium
TTTTCAACTGCAATTGGTACAGCTTTATTTGGCTTATTGATTGATAAAGGTTTTTCGATTGAGGAAATAGGTCTTATCTCATTTCTTTATATTGCTGTATCTTTAATATTACTATTTTTTGTGAGAAATAAGCTAAATCCAGAATATATTTAAAAAATCTCCTTGATTTTTTTTAACTCACTGTATAGATACTCCGCATGGCTAGAGTAACTGTTGAAGATTGCATTGATAAAGTTGATAGTCCCTACGAACTAGTTTTAGTAGCTAAAGAAAGAGCAACACAACTAAATTCAGGTACCGAACCAACTTTAGAAAGAGATAACGATAAAAACACTGTAATTGCTTTAAGAGAAATTGCAGAAGAAAATATTAAAGTTCAAGATTTAACCGAAAGTGCAGTTTACAAATTAAGAAAACATGTTGAGCAAGTTGATGATGGTGATGATGCTGACGAAGATATAGGTGATGATTTTGAAAATTTATATAAAGGTGAAATTTCAAAAAGTGGAACACCAATCTTACCTTCTAAAAGAGCAAGAAAATCTCCAGAAAAAATTCAAGTGTCGAAAGAAGATTTAGCAGAATTATCACAAACTGCTAAACCAGATGTTGACAGTCAATCAGTAGAGGAGACAGAGTCAGACACAGGTGATGTTTCATTAGATGAAATTTCAGAAAACGAAAACCAAGAAGCGGACGTTAGTGTTGAAGATTCTGAGTCTTCAAACTCATAAAAAAATAATATAAAGTTACAGAATGAATAGGAAAGTATCCGTTGCTCCAATGATGGATTGTACCGATCGTCATGAGCGGTATTTTTTAAGATTAATTTCTAAAAATGTACTTTTATATACTGAAATGATTGTTGATGAGGCAATCAACAGAGGAAATAAAAAGAAATTATTAGAATTTAATATAAACGAAAAACCTGTAGCTCTTCAATTAGGGGGCTCTTCTCCAAAACTTTTATCACTAGCATCTAAAATAGGTGAAGATTTTGGATATGATGAAATAAATTTAAATCTAGGTTGTCCAAGTAAAAAAGTTGAAAAAAATAAGTTTGGTGCATGTTTAATGAAAGAACCAAACCTTGTTGCTGATTGTTTAAGCAAGATGCGATCAACCACAAAGTTACCAATTACGATTAAAACAAGGATTGGGTATGATAATGTTGAAGATTATGAGAATTTTTATAATTTCATTTCAATTTTAAAATCTACTGGAGTTAAAACTTTTATTATTCATGCTAGAAAAGCTATGCTTGGTAAATATACACCAAAACAAAATTTGAATATTCCACCCTTAAAATATGATTATGTATATAGATTAAAAAAAGATTTCCCTGATGAGGAAATAATAATTAATGGAGGTATTACTTCAATTAATGAAATTAAAACACATCTAAATAAAACAGATGGTGTTATGATTGGAAGAGCTGCCTATCATACTCCTTATTTTTTAGCGGAAATAGAAAATAAAATTTTTGCAAATAATGATGTGTTGAGTAGAAAAGAAGTAATAGAAAATTTAATTCCTTACATAAAGGAGGAAATTAAAAAAGGAACACGTCTAAATCAAATAATGAGGCACACATTAGGATTATTTCATGAACAAACTGGTGCTAGTTATTGGAAAAGATATCTAAGTGAAAATATGTGCGTTCGTGATGCTGATGTACAAAAAATTAATCACATCATGGACAAAATTAAATATAATAATGTTGAGACAAGAGTAGGTTAGTCTGCTTAATTTTATTATAGCCAACGAATATATCTATGTAATCTTATTAATGGTAATCACTGCAATACCAGTGGGTTTTGTTGCTGGTTTATTTGGAATAGGTGGAGGGTTAATTACTGTTCCTTTTTTATATTATATATTCAATTATTTAGAAATAAATCCTCAGTATGTAATGCACTTAGCTGTTGGAACTTCATTTGCTATTATTATTCCTACATCAATAGTTTCAGTTTTAACTCATCATAAATTTAATGCAGTTGATTTTGATGTAGTTAAAAGCTATGGAATTTTTGTCATATTAGGAGTTATTTTTGGTACATTTTTTGCTGCAACTCTTAAAACCAAATCACTTATATTATTTTTTTCTATAATAGTAACTTTTTTAGGGATTTATTTACTTTTACTTAAAGAGAAAGAAAAAAATATAACTGTTAATATAAAGTTATATTTAAAAATTATTTTTGGATTTATAGTAGGATTTATTTCAGCTCCAATGGGAATAGGTGGTGCCATTATGAACGTGCCAATTTTAAAATTTTTTGGTTATTCAATTAATAAAGCCATTGGAAGTGGTGCTGCGATTGGTTTTCTTATTGCATTATTTGGTGCATTAGGTTTTTTGATAAGTGGTAGTTATTTAAAGACAAACTTACCTTTAAGTATTGGTTTTTTAAACATACCAGCCTTTTTAATTTTTATACCAATCACAACATTTATGGCAAGAATAGGAGCTAGAACTGTGCATCGTATAGATAAGAATAAAATCGGTAAAATTTTTGGATTATTCCTTTTAATTATTGCTGCAAAATTTTTACTTGAATATTTTAAGATGTGAGTAGGGGTGGTTTCAGTCTCCCTCTACCACCCTTAATATCATATTATTTGATTCGATCAAAAATGGTAATCAATTAATAATTGAAAAAAAATTAAGTTGTCTATTTGATTAAGGTAATGGCTCAGGTTCAAAAACATCAGATATTTCAATCTTATTAACTTTGTAAGATAAAATTATAACTGGATCTTTATCAATATAAGGAATATCAGGTAAAATCTTATTTTTATTGAAACTTTGATTATTAAAAATTTTTAAATTTTTTTTTGTTCTAAACTCATCAATAATTCGATTGGAGCTATAGGATAAAGAAGCTTGGTAAATACTACCTGTTTTTGCTCCAGTAAATATAGGACCCAATAAAGCTGTACCTGGCGCTGAACAATTCGTCAGCAGCACTAAAGCAATGATAATAAATTTTTTTTTCATCAACAACATGCTGATACATGATTCTTTGAAAATTTTTTCAAATATTTTATGCACGTGAAAATTGTAATTCAAAAATTTTATTAATTTTTTATCAATTATTGTCATTGCAAAACTCAATATAAACACAACTAATATTTTTAAATTTAGGTAAAAATGGTTAAGTTAAAGATCTATGAGCCCAAAAAAAATTAAAAAAAAAAGAAACATCGGGTTGAGAAATGTTCAGACTATAATTCCTAAAAAAATCGATTTAACTAAAATTAATCCATTTAATTTAGTTGAGAATACAAAAAATAAGCTCGAAAATTATTACGCAAATCTCAAAAAACAAAAAGAAAAAGAAAATAATAGATTAGAAAAACAGAGAAAACTGGACCAAAAAAGAGAAGAACAGAGACAAAAAAAACAAGCTCAAAAAGAAAGATTAGATAAAATTAAAGAGGAAAAACGTCAAATATTAGCACAGCAAAGATTGATTATAGAAAATGAGAGACAAGTAAGAAAAAATGAGGAGAAAAGAAAAAAAATAGAGGCCAAAAGAATTAAAATTGAACAACAAAAATTAAAAGATGAAGAGTCAAGAAGAATTAGAGAGGACGCAAGAAGACTGAAGGAAGAAGAATTAAGATTAAAAATGCTCGAAAGACAAAGAATTCGTGAGGAAAAAATTAAAATTAAAGAAGAGGCATTGAAAGCAAAAGAAATTGTGGCTCAAAGGATTAGAGATGAAAAGGAAAAAGAAAGACAGGAACACAATAGATTGAAAGAAATAGAGAGACAAAAAAGATTAGATGAAGAACAAAAAATTAGGGAAGCAGCTAGAAAGTTAAAATATGAAGAAGAAAAATTGAGGGAAACTGAAAATAGATTGAGACAGCTTGAAATCGAAAGACAACAAGAATTAGAGAGACAATTACTTAAAGAACAAGCCGAACAACGAGTAAAAGAGGAAGAGCTTAAATTAAAAGAGGAAAAACTTAAAGCTGCCGAAAACGAGAGGATTTTACAAGAGAAAGAGCAAAGAGAAAGAGCAGAAGAATTGAGAAAAGAGGAGGAAAAACAGAAAAAAATTGAGGAAGAAAAACTAATTGCATTAAAACACAAAGAGGAAGAAGAGGATAGAATCAAAGAGGAAAATAGAAGAATTAAAGAATGGGAAGATAAATTTGATCAAGAACAAAAGTTAAAAGAAGAAGCCCTAATTAAAAAGTTTTATAGTGATCAATCTACTGAGGAAAATAAAGTTAGCGATAATGATGATAAAAAAGATATTTAATTATATTTTTTGATCATAGTCTCCAATTTTTCCAGTTTTTTGAAGCAATTGATCGATAAATTTAAATATTTCTATTTTTCTCTCCTCTGATGAGGGACTTTCTGTTACTATAACAAGCGAAGGTTTGTTTGAAGAAGCTCTAATTAAACCCCAAGAGCCATCCTCAAAAGAAAATCTTATTCCATTAACTGTAAGTATTTCTTTAATTTCTTGATTATCTATTTTATCTTTTTTATCTTTAATTGTTTTTATTTTATCAATAATTTCATCAACAACTTTATATTTTTCTTCATCTTTACAGTAAGGAGCCATAGTAGGTGATTGGAATGTTTTTGGAAGCTCGTTAATAATTTCACTAATTTCTTTATTTTCTTTATCTAAAAGATGACAAACTTGGATAGCTGAATTTATTCCATCATCATATCCATAGCCTAATGGTTTATTGAAAAAAAAGTGTCCACTTTTTTCAAAACCCGCTAACGCTTTTTCATTATAAACTTTTCTTTTGATATGAGAGTGACCAGTTTTCCAATATATAGTTTTACATTTATTTTGATTTAAGATCTTATCATTGGTGTAAAGTCCAGTCGATTTTACATCAACAATAAATTTTGAATTATTAAAAGATACCGATAAATTTCTAGCTATCAATAAACCTATTTTATCAGAAAAAATTTCATTTCCTTTGTCGTCTATTACTCCTACGCGATCACCATCTCCATCGAAACCAAAACCTATATTGGCATTATTTTTTTTAACTGCTTCAGCTATTTCATGTAACATTTTTAAATCTTCAGGATTTGGATTATATTTAGGAAATGTCCAGTCTAAATTACAATCTAATTCTATAACATCACATCCAATTTTTCTTAAAATATCTGGTGCAAATATTCCAGCTGTTCCGTTTCCACATGCTACAACTGCTTTAATTTTTTTATTTATTTTATTTTTTTTTATTAAATCTTCTTTATAGATATTCTGATAATTATCTATTTTTTTTTCATTTCCTTGATTTATTATAAATTTTTGGTTCAATGTAATTTCTTTTAATTCTTTCATCTCTTCGGGTGCGTGTGTTAAACCTTTTTTGATGCCCATTTTTACACCAGTCCAGCCATTCTCGTTGTGGCTAGCAGTTACCATTGCTACAGCATCACTACCAAGATCAAATTGAGCAAAGTAAACCATAGGTGATAACGATAATCCTATATCTTCTACAAAACATCCTGTTGAGATCAGTCCTTTTTTAAGTGCTGCTTTAATTTCTTCACTGTAAGACCTATAATCATGACCTACTATTACTCTTGGATTATTTTTTTTAGTGTGGTTTATAATTTGGGTGCCAAATCCTTTACCCAGATTTGTGATTCCCTCTGCATTGATATCTTTATTATAAATCCATCGTGCGTCATACTCCCTAAAACCATATGGATCTATTTTTAATGATTGATTCATGCTGTTAATTACTTACCTTTTTTTAAATTTTATAGTTGAATTATTTTAGCTATGTTCTATAAATGTTCTATTGATTTACTGATTATATAGTATATCAATATTGAACGCATACAACATGTAGTTGTTTTCGTAAAATAACAAAATATAATACATTATTATGAACAAAATACTATCTCAGGCACTCAAGAAAGCTGTCTCCGAATATAGCCCTGAAGTCAAAGAGGTATCAAAAAATAATAGACCAGATCTTTTCTCATTAAATAATGAAACAGAACTTTTTCAAAACGACAAAGGTATTATTATTAAAATTGATCGTTCAAGAGATTCAAACTTAACTGATTTTGGTAAAGCAACTTTAAAAGATAGATATTTAGGTCAGAATGAATCTTTTCAAGATTTATTTGCAAGAGTAGCAAGTACATACGCTGATGACAATTTACACGCACAAAGAATTTATAACTATATTAGTAATCTATGGTTTATGCCAGCAACACCCGTTCTATCGAATGGTGGAACTAAGAGAGGTTTGCCAATATCATGTTTCTTAAATGAAGCTTCAGATAGTCTTGGAGGGATTTTGGATTTATGGAGTGAAAATGTTTGGTTAGCAGCTAAGGGTGGTGGTATTGGTAGTTATTGGGGTAATCTTAGATCAATTGGTGAAAAAATTGGTAGAGTTGGAAAAACTTCTGGGATAATTCCATTTATAAAAGTTATGGACTCTCTAACAATGGCAATTAGCCAAGGTTCGCTTAGAAGAGGTTCGGCAGCATGTTATCTTCCAATAGATCATCCCGAAATAGAGGAGTTTATTGAAATGAGAAGACCAACAGGTGGAGATCCAAACAGAAAAGCTTTAAATCTTCATCATGGTGTTCTAGTTTCAGACGCTTTTATGAGAGCAGTTGAAACTGATGATCAATGGGCATTAAAAAGTCCAGTTGATGGAACAGTTCAACAAACTATATCTGCTAGAAATTTATGGATTAGATTGTTAACCGCAAGAATTGAAACAGGTGAACCTTATATCATTTATATTGACACGGTGAACAGACAAATTCCTCAACATCACAAATTAGCAAATCTTACTGTTAAAACCTCTAACTTGTGCAGTGAAATAACTTTACCTACGGGGATTGATAAAGACGGTAGAGATAGAACAGCAGTCTGTTGTTTGTCTTCTTTGAATATTGAAAAATATGAAGAGTGGAAAGATGATCCTAATATGATTAGTGATGTTATGAGATTCTTAGATAATGTTTTATCGGACTTTATATATAAAGCTCCTGATCAATTTAAAGATGCTAAATATTCAGCTGAAAGAGAAAGAAGCGTCGGCTTAGGAGTAATGGGTTTTCACTCTTTCTTACAAAAAAATAGAATTCCTCTTGAGTCAGTAATGGCAAAAGCTTGGAACAAAAAAATATTCAAAAATATTCATGAAAAAGTTAATCAGGCCTCAAAAGATTTGGCAGAGGAAAGAGGTGCTTGTCCAGATGCAGAAGAATATGGTTTTAAAGAAAGATTTTCTAACAAAACAGCTATAGCGCCTACAGCATCTATTTCTATAATTTGCGGCGGTGCTTCTCCTGGTGTTGAACCTATAGCTGCAAATAGTTACACACATAAAACATTGTCTGGATCATTTAATGTTAGAAATAGATATTTAGAAGAAATTTTGGAAAGTCATGGTAAAAATGATGATGAGACTTGGTCTACAATTACAACTAATCAAGGTTCAGTATCACATTTAGATTTTTTAACTAACTTAGAAAAAGATGTTTTCAAAACTGCCTTTGAATTAAATCAGCATTGGATAATTGATTTGAGTGGGGATAGAACTCCTTATATTTCTCAAGCTCAATCAGTTAATTTATTTTTACCAGCTGATGTTCATAAAAAAGAGTTACATAAAATTCATTTTGATGCTTGGAAAAAAGGATTGAAAAGCCTTTATTACTGTAGATCAAAATCAATCCAAAGAGCTGAAAATATTAATGATGCAAAATCAACAGATATTACAGCTAATGTGTATAAATCAAAAAATCAACAATCAAACGAACAACAAGAATACGAGGAATGTTTATCATGTCAGTAGCAGAAAAAATCAAAATAGAGAAAAAAGAAATAATACAACCAAAAAAAATGGGCTTATTAACTGAAAATCCAGTTTATAAACCATTTAGATATCCTTGGTGTTATGATGCATGGTTAACCCAACAAAGAATTCATTGGTTGCCTGAGGAAGTTCCTTTAGGTGATGATGTTAGAGATTGGCAAAAAAACTTATCTCAACCAGAAAAAAACTTGTTAACTCAAATATTTAGATTTTTTACTCAAGCAGATGTTGAAGTTAACAACTGCTATTTAAGACACTACACGACTGTTTTTAAACCTACAGAAGTTCTGATGATGATGACAGCTTTCGCTGCAATGGAAACAGTTCATGTAGCTGCTTACTCTCATTTATTAGATACAATCGGAATGCCAGAGTCAGAATATTCTGCATTCATGAAATACAAAGAAATGAAGGATAAGTATGATTACATGCAAGGTTTCAATGTAAATTCAAAAGAGGATATTGCAAAAACGGTTGCTGTATTTAGTGCGTTCACAGAAGGTTTGCAGTTGTTTGCGAGTTTTGCAATTCTTTTGAATTTTCCAAGACATAACAAAATGAAAGGTATGGGTCAGATTGTTACTTGGTCAGTTAGGGATGAAACTCTTCATTGTAATTCCATGATAAGGATTTTTAAAGAGTTCATAAAAGAAAATCCAGAAATTTGGACTCCAAAATTAAAAAAAGAACTTTATGAAGCATGTAGAATAATTGTTGAGCATGAGGATGCGTTTATCGATTTAGCATTTGAAATGGGTCCAATGGAAGGATTAACAGCTCAAGAGGTTAAAGATTACATTAGGTTTATTGCAAATAGAAGATTGGATCAGCTCGGGCTAGAGCCAATTTATAAAGTTGATAAAAATCCTTTGACTTGGTTGGACACAATGTTGAATGCAGTAGAACATATGAATTTCTTTGAAGGCCGTGCAACAGAATATTCTAAAGCGTCTACTCAAGGAACTTGGGCAGAAGCGTTTAGTTAATTTGTTATCTTTGGTTTAACTGTACAACTTTTCTATGTTGATTACCTTTGTAACTAGCTAAAGGTCTAATCAATTTATTTGCTGCATGTTGCTCCATAATGTGAGCTGACCAGCCAGTAATTCTAGATATTACAAATATTGGTGTAAAAAAATCTGTATCAAAACCCATTAGGTGATAGGTAGGTCCAGTTGGGTAGTCTACATTTGGATGTATATTTTTTCTGTCTATCATTACTTTCTCAACAATATCATAAATTTTTTCAAATTTTTTATCTTTTTTAATTTTAGCAACTTTTGCAAAATATTTTCTCATTGTAGGAACTCTGGAGTCACCAGATTTATAAACTCTATGACCAAAACCCATAACAACTTCCCTATTATCTAATGCATTGTTAATCCATTTAAGAGCATTAGCAGGTGTCTTAATTTTATTCATCATATGCATTACTTCCTCGTTGGCACCACCATGGAGTGGACCTTTTAAACTTGCGATTGCCCCTGTAATAGCTCCATGAATGTCAGACAAACTACTAGTAATAGTCCTTGCAGTAAATGTTGATACATTAAAACTATGTTCTGCATATAAAATCAAAGAAACATCAAAAGCTTTTACAATTTCTTTTTGGGGAACTTTTCCAAAACACATATAGAAAAAATTCTCAGCTATATTTAAGTTTTTTTTAGGTTTGATAATATTTTTACCTTTTCTCAATCTATAAAAAGCAGCTAAAGCAGTTGGTGTTTTGGCTAAAATTCTGATTGCTTTTCTCATGTTAGCCTCAGGTGAAGAGTCTGTTGTCTCTTTATCTTCAAGGCCCATTATACTTACTGCAGTTCTAGCGACATCCATTGGATGAGATTTTTTTGGCATTTTTTTTAGAATTGAGTATAGATCTTTGGATAATTCTCTATTATTTTTTTCCTCTTTTTCAAATTTTCTAAGTTCAATAGTATTAGGAAGATCTTTATTTAAAATTAAGTAAGCAACTTCTTCAAACCTACAATATTCACATAAATCCTGTGCAGCATACCCTCTATAAGTAAGAGAATTAATTTCAGGCATTACTTTTGAAACTTCTGTTTCGTCAACAACTATACCTAATAAACCTTTTTTAATATCATCACTCATTATTCGTGGCCTTCAGTGCTAAAATTATAAATTTTTTCATCCAAACTATTATATTTTTCGTAATCAACAAGCTCGTATAAACGTTTTCTAGTCTGCATTTTATCAATAATATTATTTTGATGTCCATTTGCATAAATGTCTCTCAATCCATCTTCAACATTTTTCATTGCTAACCTTTGAGTTGTAACTGGATATATAACTATATTGTAACCAAATTGCTCTAATTCTTTATAATTAAATAGCTTAGTCTTACCAAACTCAGTCATGTTTGCTAATAAATAACACTTTAGTTCTTCTCTAACTTTTTCAAAATCTTTTTCATCATGTAAAGCTTCAGGGAAAATAATTTCAGCTCCTGCATCAATGTAGGCTTTGCATCTATCTATCATTTTATCAATCCCCTCTACACTTTTTGCGTCAGATCGTGCAATAATTTTAAAATTATCATCTTTTTTAGCATTTACACATTCCTTAATCTTATTCACCATTTTATCTGTAGAAATTAATTCTTTATTATCTAAATGCCCACATCTTTTTCTTTCTATTTGGTCTTCTAAATGTACTGCTGAAATTCCAAATTCCTCAAAAGTTTCAATCGTTTCTTTGCAGGATTTGAAACCAGTATCTATATCAACAATTGTGGGAAGATTTGTTACTCTAGAAATTAAATATGAACGTGTGCTTACATCTTGCAAAGTAGTTAAACCGATATCAGGAAATCCTAAATCATTTGCCATTACACCTCCCGAAACATAAACTGCATCATAGCCTATTTCCTCAATTAATTTTGCTGTTAATGGGTTATATGCACCAGGCACTCTAAGAATTTTGTTAGATTTTAATTTTTTAACTAACTCTTCTCTTTTTTGCTTAGGCTCTTTCTCTACAAAATGCATTAAAAAATTCCCTTTTTTAAATTTCTTTTAAGTCCGTTTTTTTTTACTTCTATATTTAGTTTATGCAGTTGACCTGATTTAAGTTTTCTTAAATTTTGTACAATCTTTAAAAATCTATCACTTTCTTTTTTACTTAAAATATTTTCAGTCAAAGTAAGAAATTTGTCTATATAATTTTTTCTCTCAAAAGGACGAGATCCATAAGGATGAGCATCAGCAACATCCTGTTCTTCACTTATTTTTTACCATTATTAAGGGTAATTATTACTTTTGCACCAAATGCTTTTTTTCTTGGGTTAGGATTATGATATTTTTTTGTCCATTTTCTATCTTCGTGGGTCTTAATTGATCTCCAAATTTTTAATGTGCTTTTTCTTTTTGCTCTCATTTTTGTATAAGATTTTACATGGTGCCAAGTACCATCTTCTAGTGCAACAGCAAATATGTACATTATTGAATGATCTAAAGTTTCTCTACTTGCATTAGGATCCATTTTTTGTGGATCATTTGCACCAGTACCAATTACATAATGTGTATGATGACTTGTATAAATATCTATTTTTTTTAATTTGATTTAAATTTTTTACCTTTTTTTTAAGTTTTTTTGCTAAATCAATTAAGGCTTGAGATTGATATTCAGCAGAATACTCTTTTGTGTAAGTTTCAAGTATTGCTTTTTTTGATTCATTTTTTTTTGGAAGAGGAACTTTGTATAAAGCTTTTTTGCCGTCCAGAATTCTTGCTATTACACTATCTTCTCCCTCGTAAATTGGACTTGGAGCACCTTCACCTCGCATAACTCTATCAACGGCTTCTATTGCAAGTTTTCCGGCATGAGCAGGTGCATACGCTTTCCAACTTGATATTTCACCTTTTCTTGATTGTCTAGTTGAAATAGTAGTATGAAGAGCTTGTTGAATAGCTTGATAGATAGTTTCTGTATTCAGTCTTAACATTGAACCTATGCCTGCAGCCACACTTGGACCTAAATGAGCAATGTGATCAACTTTATGTTTATGTAAACAAATTCCTTTAACTAAATTAACTTGAACTTCATAAGCAGTTATAATTCCCCTTAATAAATCTAAACCACTTTTTTTATTTTGTTGAGCAACACTAATAAGTGGAGGAATATTATCTCCTGGATGACTGTAATCTGCAGCTAAAAAAGTATCGTGAAAATCTAACTCTCTCACAGCTGTTCCATTTGACCATGCAGCCCACTCACAATCAAATTTTAATTTACTATTAATTCCAAATAATGTTGCACCATTTTTTCTTGAATGTTTTAAAGCCATTTCTCTAGATGAAATTACCGGTTTTCTATTTAGTGATGCAATAGCAACAGAAGCATTATCAATAATTCTATTAATAACCATTTCTATTGCCTCTGTATTCAACTTAGCATTGTCACTTGCAATTTCAGCTATTTTCCATGCAAGTTGATTTTTTTTAGCTAAATGTATTTTAGATGGATAAACTTTTACTTTATGTAATATCAAAAAAACTCCTTTTTAACGAAGTTGTTTTTAATAGTTAAAAAAAAATAATCAATCTTAAAGATATTTTGTTACTATTTTTTCAATACCTATAAAGTCTTTTACTAAGTGATTGTGGTAAATTTCTGTTGTATTTTTTTCTGTATATCCATCCTCAAGTAAAATAACTGGTATACCAGCTTCTTTAGCTGCATTAGCATCTGTTTCACTATCACCAATCATTAGTGATTTATTTATATCTCCATCTAATATTTCGATGACTGTTGTGAGATGTCTTGGGTCAGGTTTACAATAGTCAAAAGTATTGTGACCAGCCACATATTCAAAAAAATGATAGATGCCTATTTTTTTTAAAAGATCAATTGCTAAATGTTCTTGTTTGTTTGTACAAACAGCCATTGAAATTTCATTTTCTTTTGACCATACTAAGAATTCTTTAACACCATTTATAAGCGTGCTTTCATTAACAATATTTTTTCCATAATAATCGATAAAATCTTTTACCATTTGTTTTTTAATTTTTTCATCTTGGACTTTTCCAAATTCTTTTTTCGCTTGACCCCAAATTGATCTACCAAGCATAGCTCCAGCACCTTGACCAACAAGACTTCTTATTTCCTCAGTAGATTTTGTAGGATATCCAAATTTTTTCATTACATGATTATGAGCCTTCATTAAATCAGGAGCTGTATCAACTAATGTGCCATCCAAATCAAATAAAATTGTAAATTTTTGTTTCATAATCAAAAGTATTTTTAAGAAATATTTTGTGAATTAAGAAACATATATACTTAATATAAAGAATTTCATAGATGAAACAGTCAAATTTACAAAAGATACAAAATAATCTTAGAAATAAATTTTTAAGATTAGGTGTAAAAATGGTTGGGCCTGAGACTATACATTTTTCTAAAGACACAAAAATTGGAAAAAATGTTACAATAGAACCTTATGTAGTTTTTGGAACAAAAGTTAAAATAGGTAATAACGTTACTATCAAATCATTTTCACATCTAGAAAATTGTAAAGTTGAAAATAAGGTTGAAATAGGTCCTTATGCTCGAATTAGACCTGGTGCTCTATTAAAAGAAGGATCAAAAGTTGGTAACTTTGTAGAAATTAAAAAAAGTACTCTTGGAAAGAAATCAAAAGTAAATCATTTAACTTATATTGGTGATACTACAATTGGAAAATCGGTGAATGTTGGTGCTGGTACCATTACTTGTAATTATGATGGAATTAAAAAAAATAAAACCAAAATTAAAGACAATGTGTTTATTGGATCAAATTCATCTTTAGTAGCTCCATTAACCATAGAAGAAGGTAGTTTAATTGGAGCAGGCTCTGTAATTACAAAAAACGTTAAAAAAAAATCCTTGGCACTTACTAGAAGTATTCAAACTGAAATTAAAAATTATAAAAGAAGGTCAAAATAATATGTGTGGAATAATTGGAATAAATAGTAATAAATCTGTTTCAGCAACTATTATAAATTCTTTAAAAAAATTAGAGTATAGGGGATATGACTCTGCTGGTATCGCTACTCTTTCAAGTGGACTCATTAACGAAGTAAAATCTGAGGGCAGAGTAGATAATCTTGAAAAAAATTCTTTAGTTCAGAATATGGAAGGGACTATTGGTATTGGTCATGTAAGATGGGCAACACATGGTTTACCGAATAGTGTCAATGCACATCCACATTCATCTCAAAATGTTTCTGTAGTCCACAATGGAATAATTGAAAACTCAACCTTATTAAAAAAATTTTTAATTGGTAAAGGACACAAATTTAAATCGCAAACAGATACTGAGGTAATAGTTCATTTAATAACGGAAAATTTGAAAACTGAAAATATTATAAATTCAATAAAAAAAACATTAAAATCATTGCATGGAAGTTTTGCACTTGGAATTATATTTAAAGATCAGCCAGACTTAATAGTTGGTGCTAGAAGAGGTTCTCCTTTAGCAGTTGGATATGGTCCAAATGAAAATTATCTTGGATCCGATTCTTATGCCCTAAAATCAATGACTAATAAAATAACTTATTTAGATGATGGTGAATTTTGTGTAATTAAGAAAGATCATGTTGAGTTCTTTAATGAGGATGCAGTGAAGGTAAATAAAAAAGTTTTAGAGCTGTCTTCTGAGGAGGAAAAATATGATAAAGGTGATTATAAACATTTCATGGCAAAGGAAATAGAGGAACAACCTCTTACTCTTAAAAATGGGATTAATGAATACGTAGACAGATCAAATAATGATATAAATATTTATAATTTCCCCTGGAAAGCAAATGAAATTTCTTCAATAACACTTATTGGTTGTGGGACTGCTTATCATTCATGTATGATGGCAAAATATTGGTTTGAAGAATTAACGACTTTAAATGTTAACATAGATATAGCATCTGAGTTTAGATACAGAAAAAATAGATTCAAAAAAGACACTTTATATATTTTTGTATCACAGTCTGGAGAAACAGCAGATACTTATGCAGCTTTAGACTTGTGTAATCAAAATAAAATGAAAACTTGCGCTGTAGTAAATGTTATTGAAAGTTCTATTGCAAGAGACTCAGAATTTGTTTTACCGATTCATTGTGGAACCGAAATTGGTGTAGCTTCAACAAAAGCTTTTTTAGGTCAAATATTGATTCTATATATTTTAGCCTTAAAAATGGGCGTATGGAGAAAAGATTTGGATAAAAAATCTTTTGAAAATAAATTAAAAGATCTTCAAAATTTACCTGAATTAGTTAAGAAAACATTAGCCACAGATAATAAGATACAAACAATATCTGGTACTTTCAATGAAGTTAAAGGATCTATGTTTTTGGGAAGAGGATTTTCATATCCAATTGCTTTAGAAGGGGCGTTAAAATTAAAAGAACTATCATATGTTCATGCTGAGGGTTATCCTGCAGGTGAAATGAAACATGGACCTTTAGCATTAATAGAGGAGGGAATGCCAGTTGTAGTTTTAGCTCCAAGAGACAACTACTATAAAAAAACAATTTCGAACATGCAGGAGGTTATTGCGAGGGGAGCAAAAGTTTTACTTATTACTAACAAAAGTAAAGATGAGGTAGTTTCGGAAAATATTTGGGAAAAAATTGAAGTTGAAAGCACTAACGAGGACCTTTTACCATTTCTGTTAACTATTCCTTTACAAAAATTAGCTTATTATTCGGCATTAAAAAAAGGTTTTGATATAGATAAGCCAAGAAATTTAGCTAAATCTGTTACCGTTGAATAATCGAAAAACTCTGATACAACAATCTTAGGTTGAACATGAAAAATTGGAAAGTTAATAGTTGGAGAAAATATCCAGTCAAACATATTCCGGAATATCCGGACAAAAAAGAATTGGAACAAGTTTTAAATAAAATTAAAACTTTCCCTCCTCTTGTTTTTGCTGGTGAAACTAGACATTTAAAGCAACAACTTGCAGAAGTTGCTGATGGTAAGGCTTTTTTATTACAAGGAGGAGACTGTGCTGAAAGTTTTGCAGAATTTCATCCTGATAATATAAGAGATACTTTTAAAGTTATACTTCAGATGTCTTTAGTTTTAACTTATTCAGCATCATTACCTGTAGTTAAACTAGGTAGAATAGCTGGACAATTTTCTAAACCAAGAAGTGCACCAACAGAAATTCAAGGTGATAAAGAATTACCAAGTTACTTGGGTGATAATATAAATGCAATTGACTTTACTGAAAAAGCAAGAAAGCCAGATCCTAAAAGATTATTTAAGGCTTATTCCCAATCTGCTTCAACATTAAACATCTTAAGAGCTTTTTCAAAAGGAGGTTTCGCAGATTTAAATAAAGTTCATTTATGGAATTTAGATTATATAAAAAAAAGCCCTCAAGCAAAAAAATTTAAAGAGCTAGAAGATAAAATTGCTGACGCATTAGCATTCATGGAAGCTTGTGGTATAACTTCAGATTTCAATAATAGATTATACACTGTAAACTTTTGGACTTCTCATGAAGCTTTACTTCTACCTTTTGAAGAAAGTATGACTAGAGTTGATTCCACCACAGGTGAGTATCATGATACATCTGCACACTTTGTTTGGATTGGAGATAGAACAAGACAATTAGATGGTGGTCATGTTGAGTTTTGCAAAGGAATTGAAAATCCAATAGGAATAAAATGTGGCCCAACTTCAAAACCCGATGAAATAGCAAAAATTTGTGAAGCAATAAATCCAAAAAATGAAAAAGGTAAAATAACGTTAATTTCTAGATTTGGTCATAAAAATGTAGAAAAATTTTTGCCTAAGTTGATTAGAGGAATAAAAAAGGAAGGTTTAAATGTTGTTTGGTCATGTGATCCAATGCATGGTAATACTATAAAATCAACGACTGGTTTCAAAACAAGACCCTTTAATGATGTGGTAAATGAAGTAAAAAATGTTTTTGCAGTTCATCAAGCTGAAGGATCTTATGCTGGTGGTTTACATGTTGAAATGACAGGTCAAGATGTGACTGAATGCACAGGAGGTGCGAGAAAAATATCTGATGCTGATTTATCAAGCAGATATCATACACATTGTGATCCACGGTTGAACTCAGACCAAGCTCTAGAATTAGCATTTTTGATTTCGGATGAGATAAAAAAGAATAGCAGCTATTCTAAAAATGCTATTCAAGCGGCATCTTAAGCCATTGTTTTCTATTTTTTTGTGATTAAATATTAAAATATGAATACTTCAGAAAAAGTAAAATATATAACAAATTGGATCAAATCATATGTTGATCAAATGCCCAGTAAAGCACAGTCCTTAGTAGTTGGAATTTCTGGAGGAATTGATTCATCTGTTTCAAGTACATTAAGTGCAATGACTGGTTTGAGAACAATCGTTTTATCGATGCCAATTAAACAAAAAGAAAATCAACATGATCTAAGTTTAAAACATCAGGCTTGGTTAGCTAAAAATTTTAAAAATGTAGAAGCTCATACAATCAGTTTAGATAATTTATTTGAGTCTTTCTCCTCAACACTTGGTAAATTTAATAATGAACATGGATTTGCAAACTCTAGAGCAAGATTAAGAATGGCAACTTTATATCAAGTTGCTGCAGCCAACAAAGGTATAGTTGTTGGTACTGGTAATAAAGTAGAGGATTTCGGAGTAGGTTTTTATACCAAATATGGAGACGGAGGTGTAGATATTTCACCTATAGCTGATTGTAATAAAACAGAAGTTTGGGAGCTTGGAAAAGAATTAGGTATTTTAAAAGAGATTATCGATGCTCCACCTACTGACGGTCTTTGGGATGATGGTAGAACTGATGAAGGACAATTAGGTTTTAAATATGAGGATTTAGAAGACGCAATGGTAAATCCCGATTCACCACATAAAATTGAATACGAAAAAATCAGAAAACAAAATTTGCATAAAATGGAGCCAATTCCAGTATGCAAAATTCCTAGTTAATCAATTAGATTAACAAATCATCAAATAAGGTATATTTCTTAGTCAATTAATATGGATATTTTTTTAACAAATAATTTAACAAATAAAAAAGAACTATTCGTCCCAAGGGATAAAAAAAATATTGGAATGTATGTTTGTGGGCCAACTGTTTATGATGACCCTCATATTGGAAACGCTAGACCATTAGTTATTTTTGATATTCTTTTTAAGATACTTAAAAACACTTTTTCTAATGTTACTTATGTAAGAAATATTACAGATATAGATGATAAGATAATCAAATCTTCTCAAGATCAAAAGATATCTACTAAAGAATTAACTGAAAAAATAACATCAAGTTTTTTAGAAGATTGTAAGTTTTTGAATTGTGAAAATCCCTCTCATCAACCAAAAGCGACTGAACATATTAATTTAATGATTGAAATGATAAATCAGCTTATTAAAAAAGGTTTTGCTTATGAGAAAAATAATCATGTTTATTTTGAGGTAAAAAAATTTTCCGAGTATGGAAAATTGTCCAATAAAAATTTAGAAGACTTAATATCAGGATCAAGAATAGAGGTTAGTGAAAATAAAAAAAGCTCTGAAGATTTTGTTTTATGGAAACCATCTAATATCGATGAGCCTTCATGGGAATCTCCCTGGGGCAAAGGTAGGCCAGGTTGGCACTTAGAATGTTCTGCAATGTCAAAAAAATTTTTAGGAAATGAATTTGATATTCATGGTGGAGGTATTGATTTAATTTTTCCTCATCATGAGAATGAAATAGCACAATCTAGGTGTGCAAACGATACAAAAACTTTTGCTAAATATTGGGTTCATAATGCATTTATTACAATGTCCAATGAAAAAATGGCTAAATCACAAGGAAATATTTTAAAAATAAAGAACTTTAGAAACAATACAAGCGGTCAAGTGATCAGATTGGCACTGATGAGCGCTCATTACAAACAACCATTGGATTGGAATGATAAATTAATTAGCGATTGTCAGAATACTTTAAATAAATGGTATCGTATTTATTCATCAGATATTAAAACTGTTCAAGTGACAAAAGAAGTTCTAAAACCATTATATGAAGATTTAAACACACCTGGTTATATAGCAATTTTACATCAACTTTATGAACAAGCTAGCAAAGGTGAGAATAAAGAATTATTTATATCAGCATGTAAATTCATAGGTTTATTAAATGAAAATAATGAGCAATGGGAAAAATATAAAAAAGATAAAGCTTCAATAAGTGAAGCAGAGATAACTAGCAAAATAGATTTAAGAAATAAGGCAAGGGCCAATAAAGATTATAAAGAAGCTGATAGAATTAGAGATGATCTCTTTGATAAAGGTGTTTTAATAGAGGATAAAGATGGTAAAACACTGTGGAAATTTAAATGAGTAAAGAGCGGTTATATATTTTTGATACTACATTAAGAGATGGTGCTCAAACACAAGGTGTAGATTTTTCAATTGATGATAAAGAGAAAATTGCATCTGCATTAGATAATCTTGGTGTTGATTATATCGAAGGTGGTTGGCCAGGGGCTAATCCAACTGATACTGAGTTTTTTCAAAAAAAACATAATTTTAAAAATTCTAAACTTACATGTTTTGGAATGACTAAAAGATCAGGTCGAAGTGCAGAAAATGATACAGGACTTTCAGCACTAATGAATTCGAATACACCTGCAGTTTGTTTAGTTGGAAAGACATGGGATTTTCATGTTGATGTTGCATTAGGAATTACTAATGAAGAAAATTTAGAAAACATTGGCGAAAGTACCAAACACTTTGTTAAAGCAAAAAAAGAATTTCTGTTTGATGCAGAACATTTCTTTGATGGTTATAAAGCAAATTCAAAATATGCACTTTCTTGTATTAAAGCTGCTTACGATCAAGGTGCGAGATGGATTGTATTGTGTGACACTAACGGAGGAACTCTTCCACATGAGGTTTCAAATATAGTTTCCGAGGTATCAAAAGTTGTTCCAGGAAAAAATTTAGGTATTCATGCACATAATGATACTGGTAATGCGGTTGCAAATTCTTTAGCTGCAGTATTATCTGGCGCTCGTCAAATTCAAGGTACGATTAATGGATTGGGAGAAAGATGTGGTAATGCAAATTTAATGTCACTAATACCAACATTTTTTTTGAAAAAAGATTTTTCATCAAAATTCGAAATTGGAATCAAATCTAACAATATAAAAAATTTGACAGAATGTTCTAGGTTATTAGATGAAATTTTAAATAGAAAACCCAATCAACATTTACCTTATGTAGGAGCTGCTGCTTTTTCTCATAAAGGAGGATTGCATGTATCGGCAGTTCAAAAAGATCCAAAAACTTATGAACATATAAATCCCGAAGATGTTGGAAATACTAGAAATATTGTTGTTTCTGATCAGTCAGGTAAATCAAATATAATCTCAAGATTAAAAAAGTATTCAAATTAATATTGAGGAAAACAATCCAAAGGTAAAAAAATTATTAGATGAGGTTAAAGATAGGGAATTTATTGGCTATAGTTATGATGGTGCAGATGCTTCATTTGAATTATTGGCTAGAAGAATTATTGGAGAAATACCCAGATATATCTCAATTAATGAATATGACGTTTCAGTTAAAAAGAATAAATCAGGCAACATAGTTTCTTCCGCAAAAGCCCATCTAGAAGTTGATGGTGAAAAAATTGTTTGTGAGGGGGAGGGAAATGGTCCAGTAAATGCTTTAGACAATGCTATCAGACAAAACGTTGATCGATTAGCGAAGTACTCTAAATACTTGAAGGATTTAAAATTAGTTGACTATAAGGTTAGAATTTTAAATACAGGAACTGAGGCAGTTACGAGAGTATCTATAGAGAGCACAGATTCTAAAGGAAAAAATTGGTTTACTATTGGTGTATCTACAAACATTATCGATGCTTCATTTAAAGCATTAATCGATAGTTTGGACTATAAACTATTTAAAGATAATGCGCCCGCAAGTAAGTAAATGAGTAAAAATAATATCTCATTTATACTTAATAAACCTCAACTATCAGAAAATATTGGAGCGTGTGCTAGAGCAATTAAAAACTTTGACTTTAAGAAATTGGTTTTAATTAATCCTAAACCTATTTTCCCAAATGATAAAATTTTAGCTACATCTGTTGGAGCTAAAGATATTATTAAACAAAGTAAAAATTATGAAACTTTAGAAAAAGCTATCAGTAAAATTGACATAGTTATTGCTACTTCATCAAGGTTTAGAAATAAAAATATCAAACATATTAATTTAGAAGATTTAAAAAAAGTAAATTTTAAAAAGAAAATTGGTTTTTTATTTGGATCAGAGTCATCAGGTTTATCTAATGATGAGATTAGTTACGCTAATTATACTCTGCAAATACCTACCAATCCTGACTTTAAGTCTCTTAATTTATCTCATAGTTTAATAATTATTGCTCAATATGTAGCTAATATTATAAAATTAAAAAGCACTCCATTTAAAAAATCAAATAAAGTTAAATCAGCAAGTAAAAAAGAAATACAATCAATGCTTGGTCTTTGTATCAAAAATTTAGATGAAATTAATTTCTTTAAACCAAAAGAAAAGAGACCAAAAATGTTAGAGAACTTGAGAAATATTTTTTATAAAATGGACTTATCTGATAAAGAAACACGTATATTATCAGGTGTATTTGCAAGTTTAGCTAAAAAACGCTGATTGACAAAATAATGTGTAAGTCTATAAACCCCTCTATTAAATGACTAAAAGATTAAACTCAAAACATAAAGTAGATAGAAGACTGAAAGTTAACCTTTGGGGAAGGCCTAAAAGTCCTTTCAACACTAGAGCGTATGGTCCAGGTCAACATGGTCAAACAAAAACTTCTAAACCTTCAGATTACGGAATTCAATTACAAGCAAAACAAAAATTAAAAGCTTATTATGGAAACATAAATGAGAGACAGTTTAGAAACATCTATAAAAAAGCGAGCATGCTTAAAGGAGATACTAGTGAAAATTTGATTGGTTTACTAGAAAGAAGACTAGATGCAGTAATTTATAGAGCAAAATTTGCTACAACAATTTTTTCAGCTAGACAATTGATTAATCACGGTCATGTAAAAGTAAATGGAAAAAAAGTTAATATCGCCAGTTATTCTGTGAGAGAAGAGGACACAATAGAGATAAGAGATAAATCAAAACAGTTAGCCATTATTGATATCGCATTAGCAAACAAAGAGAGAGAAACTCCAGAATATATCCAAATGGATGAAAAAAATAAAAAATTTAAATTTATAAGAGTTCCTAAATTTGAAGAGGTTCCTTATCCAATTGTAATGGAACCGAATTTGGTAATTGAATATTATTCTAGATAATAATTATTTTTTGTAATTAATACCTTTGTCATCAAAAACTTTTTTAAGCTCACCACTCTCATACATTTCTTTAACGATATCACATCCACCAACAAATTCTTTTTTCACATACAGTTGAGGTATTGTTGGCCAGTCACTGAAAACTTTTATTCCCTCTCTAAGAGATTGATTTTCTAAAACATTTATTCCTTTAAAGTTTACTTCTAAAATTTTAAGCATGTTTGAAACTGCCATTGAAAAACCACACTGTGGTGCATCTGGAGTTCCTTTCATAAACAAACATACTTCATTATTATCTATATGATTCTGAATTAAATTTTTTGTTTGATCATCCATTATTGTTCCTTTGTTTTGATTGCTAAGGCGTGAAGTTCATTTCCCATTTTTCCTTTTAAAGAATTATAAACCATTTTGTGCTGTTCAATTTTACTTTTCCCTGAAAATTTTGAAGATGTAACTGTTGCTGAATAGTGATTCCCATCACCAGCTAAATCTTGAATTTCAATTACAGCATCAGGCATTGCTTCTTTAATATATTTCTCAATTTCTTTTAAATTCATTGCCATTATGCACTCATATAATTTTTTAACCAATTTCTATTATAAGACTTTAATTCGTCAATTGTAAGTTTTGTCTTCTCATTAATAATCATTTCTTTATCAATAATGACACCTAAATTCTCATGATATACTGAGTTTTTTTCTAAAATTTTACTCACATTTTTTAAATCTTCAGGTTTAATTTCAATTAGGTATCTTCCCTGATCTTCAGCAAACAAATATTCTATTTCATTCATTAGATTTTTTGATTTATTTAATTTAATACCTCTATTTCCTTTAATACACATTTTGCTTAGAGCGGTAATGAGCCCACCTAAAGATATATCGTGTGCGCTTCTTATATAATTTTTTTCAATTAAATTTAGTAAAGACTCACCATTATTTTTTTCATTAAAAAGATTTATTTCAGGTGGTGGACCATTTTTTTCATCTAAAATAGTTCTTGCAAATAAACTTTGATCTATGTGACCCTCAGTTTTTCCAATTAAAATTACTAAATTATTTATTTCTTTAAAATCCATTGTTACCATTTTTTTGTAATTTTTAATTAATCCAACCCCACCAATTGAAGGTGTTGGTTTGATTCCTATTTCTTTTGTTTGATTGTAAAATGATACATTTCCTGAGACTACGGGGAAATTTAGATACTTACTTGCTTCACCTATTCCTTGCACACATTCAACAAACTCACCCATATTTTCTTCTTTCTCAGGACTACCAAAATTTAAACAGTTAGTAATTGCTATCGGGGTTGCTCCAACAGAAATCAAATTTCTCCAACTCTCTGCAACGACTTGCTTGCCACCTGTAAGTGGATGGGCCCAACAATAAACTGCAGACGAGTCGACAGTAGCAGCTACAGCTTTTTCGGTTCCATGAACTCTAACGACACCAGAATCTCCACCTGGCTTTTGAATAGTGTCACCCATTACAGTGTGATCGTATTGTTGCCAAATCCATTCTTTGCTACAAATATTTTGATTAGATAAAATTTTTTTTAATACATCTTTAATTTTAAGTTTATTTAATGTTTCTTTTTTGATTTTATTTTTTTTGGGTAATTTAGATTTTTTCCATTTTCGATCATATAGAGGAGAATTTTCAACTAGAGTGTTAACAGGTATATTGGCTACCTGCTCATTATCAAAAAATAATTCTATATTTTTTGTGTTAGTTGTTTTGCCGATTACAGCAAAATCTAAATTCCATTTATCAAATATTTTTTTTGCCAGATCTTCTTTTCCATTTTCTAAGACAATCAACATTCTTTCTTGACTTTCAGAAAGCATAATTTCATAAGGTGTCATTTTTGTTTCTCTACAAGGAACTTTATTTAGATTAATTTCTATTCCTAAATTTCCTTTAGACGCCATTTCAATACTAGAAGAGGTAAGACCTGCAGCCCCCATATCTTGAATTGCAATAATAGAGTCTCCTGCCATTAATTCTAAACATGCCTCAAGAAGTAATTTTTCTGTGAAAGGGTCACCTACTTGAACAGTAGGTTTCTTTTCCTCAATTTTTTCGTCAAAACTTGCAGAGGCCATACTTGCTCCATGAATGCCATCTCTACCAGTTTTTGATCCTACATAAATTACAGGTTTATTTAGACCTGCTGCTTTAGAATAAAAAATCTTATTTTTCTTTACTAAGCCTAGTGTCATTGCATTAACTAAAATGTTTCCATTATAAGAACTATCGAAAGATGTTTGTCCTGCGATTGTTGGTACACCCATACAATTTCCATATCCACCAATTCCATGAACAACACCTCTCAATAGATTTTTTGTTTTTTTGTGTTGTGGTGATCCGAAATGTATCGAGTTTAAATTTGCTATTGGTCTTGCTCCCATAGTAAATACATCTCTCATAATTCCTCCAACACCAGTAGCGGCACCTTGATAGGGTTCAATAAATGAAGGATGGTTATGACTTTCGATTTTAAAAACTATTGCATCACCGTCCTCAATATCTACTACACCAGCATTTTCACCAGGTCCTTGAATTACTTTTTTTCCCTTTGTAGGTAATTTTTTTAAATGTAGTCTTGAGGATTTATATGAACAATGTTCGTTCCACATCGCTGAAAAAATTCCCAGTTCTGTAATGTTAGGAGTTCTTCTTAATAGTTTACAAATTTTCTTATATTCGTCGATTTTAAGACCATGTTCTATGGCAACTTTTTCGTTTACTAACATTATTTAATATTATTAATTAAGTTTTTAAAAAATAATGAGCCATCCTCACCAGATAAACTTTGATCAATCATTCTTTCTGGATGTGGCATCATTCCTAGAACATTCTTTTCTTTATTAAAAATACCTGCAATATTTTTAATTGATCCATTTGGATTAAATTCATCTTCGATTTGACCGTTTTTATTACAATAATAAATTGCGATTTGGTTGTTATCTTTAATTTCTTTCAATTGATCTGATGTGCAAAAGTAATTACCTTCATTATGAGCAATGTGAAGTTCTAAAATTTCTTTATCAAGATTTTTGAAATAAATGCTTTCTTTATTATCCAATTTTACAAAAACATTTTTACATATAAATTCTAAATATTTATTTCTAAGCAATACTCCTGGCACCAATCCTGCTTCGACCAATATTTGAAAACCATTACAAATACCCATAACTAAACCACCAGATTTTGCAAAGTCTATTACAGATTGCATTATTCTCGATTTAGATGCCATACTTCCACATCTTAGATAATCACCATATGAAAAACCTCCAGGCAAAACAATTAAATCACTTTTTGGTAACTCAATGTCATTGTGCCAAACCATTTTATTTTTAAATCCAAATTTTCTTAAAGCTACATCCATGTCTCTGTCACAATTTGAACCAGGAAAGGTTATTACAGATGATTTCATTAATTATTGTGTCTCAATAATCTTATAATTTTCAATGACAAGATTTGCTAAAAGTTTTGAACACATATTTTCTACTATTTCTTTTGCTTTTTTAGGATCATTTTCTTTGACATCTATTTCAAAATATTTTCCTTGTCTTACCTCATTTACGTTATCAAATCCCATCCCATCTAAAGCTTGATGTATGACTTTTCCTTGAGGATCTAAAACATCTTTTTTTAATGTTATAATCGCTGAAATTTTCATTTATTTTTTTTTTTAACTGAAGATAATTTTGTAACATTTACTGCAGAAACATTTGATTGTTCATGAAGAATACCTAACCTTTTTGCTACCTCAGTGTAAGCAGGAATTAAATCTCCAAGATCATTTCTAAATCTGTCTTTATCAAGTTTTTTGTCTGTTAAAGAATCCCATAATCTGCAAGTATCTGGACTAATTTCATCTGCTAATACAATTTGATTTTTTCCACTTTCATGAGTAAAACCAAACTCAACTTTGAAATCAATTAGTTTTATTCCAACTCCTCTAAACATACCTAATAAAAAATCATTTAATCTTTTTAAATTTTCATCAATCAAATCTAATTGAATAATATTTAACCAATTAAATGTTAAGATATGCTCTCTACTAACATTTGGATCTCCAAGTTTATCATCTTTAAGGCAATATTCTATTAAGGGTCTTTCAAGCACAGTACCGTCCTCGATTCCAAGTCTTTTAGTTAGTGAGCCAGTAGCAACATTTCTCACAATAAATTCTATTGGAATAACATCGACTAGTTTTACCAATTGTTCTCTCATATTAAGTCTTTTTACTAAATGATTTTTAATACCAATTTCAGTCAAATTTGAGAGAATATGTTCAGAAATTCGATTATTTAAAACACCTTTGCCTTCAATCGTACTTTTTTTTTGATTATTAAATGCTGTAGCATCATCTTTAAAATACTGTATCACTAAATTCTTATCTGAAGTTGAATAAATAATTTTAGCTTTTCCTTCGTAAAGTTTTTTACCTTTTTTCATTATTTAAAAACTCTCCTAAAAATTAAATTTACATTCTTAAAATGCTTAGAATAACTAAATATAGTTTTTAGTTTTTTTTGTGAAATATTACTCATAATATAGCTATCAGACTGTATTACATCAAATAAGTTCAAGTTATCAGCAAAACATTTTTTTGCGTAATTTTGCACTTTTTTGTAAGATTTTTCTCTACTTAAACCAGTTTTTGTAAGCTCAAGCATTAGTTCTTGTGAGAAAATTAATCCTTTAGTTAAATTTAAATTTTCTATCATTTTTTTTGGATAGACAATCATATTATCCAAAATATTAGCAAGTCTAACTAATGCAAAATCTAGAGTAATATTTGCATCTGGTCCTATATTTCTCTCTACACTTGAATGAGAAATATCTCTTTCATGCCATAGTGCAATATTTTCGAGAGCAGGAACAACTGTGCTTCTAACCATTCTTGCAAGACCAGTAAGGTTTTCGCTTAAAATTGGATTTTTTTTATGTGGCATAGCAGAGGAACCTTTTTGATTTTTTGAAAAATATTCCTGTAATTCATAAACCTCTGTCCTTTGTAGATGCCTAATTTCAGTTGCAACTCTTTCAATGGATCCAGCAATAATTCCAAGAACAGAAAAATAATATGCATGACGATCTCTTGGAATAATTTGAGTAGATATTGGTTCTACTTTCATACCAAGTTTTTTAGCAACATGTTTTTCAACATTTGGATTAATATTTGCAAAAGTTCCAACTGCACCCGATATTGCGCAAGTAGAAACTTCATCAATTGCATCCAAAAGTCTTCTTCTATTTCTTTTAAACTCCTCATAAAAAGAAGCTAACTTTAAGCCAAACGTAATTGGTTCTGCATGAATACCATGGCTTCTACCCATACAAGGTGTAAATTTATATTTTTTAGCTTGTTTCTTTAAAACTTTTAAAATTTGATCTAAATCTTTTATAAGAATTTTTCCGGATTGAACTAATTGAATATTGAAACTTGTATCTAATATATCAGAAGATGTCATACCTTGATGTAGGTATCTTGCTTTAATACCTGCTTTTTCTGAAATGGATGTTAGAAATGCAATTACGTCGTGTTTCACTTGATTTTCTATTTGATGAATTCTTTTGACATTTATTTTTGCTTTTTTTCTAACTGTTGAGGAAACACCTTTAGGTATTTGACCAAGTTTTTCCATTGCTTGTGCAGCAGCAACTTCAACATCTAACCATATCTTATATTTATTTTCTTCAGACCAAATATGAGTAAGTTCTTTTCGAGAATATCTTTTAATCATTAATTATATATATGGAGGCTTTGTATAACCTTTAGCAGATTCTGTAAAAATTTCATAACCATTTTCTGTAATTCCTAGCGTATGTTCGAATTGTGCAGATAAAGATTTATCTTTTGTAACAGCAGTCCAACCATCATTAAGCATTTTTACATCAAATTTTCCCGCATTAATCATGGGTTCAATTGTAAAAGTCATTCCAGGTTTTAATTCCATTCCAGTATTTTTACTTCCATAATGCAAAATATTTGGTGCTTCATGAAAAGTTGTGCTAATCCCATGACCACAAAAATCTCTCACTACAGAAAATCCTTTATCTTCAATAAAAGATTGAATTTCATGACCTATATCTCCAAGCCTTACACCTGGTTTTAAAATTTTAATTGCTCTCATCATAGACTCATGTGTGGCTTCAATTAAATTGTTTAATTTTACAGAGGTTTTACCAACACAAAACATTCGACTTGTATCACCATAATGTTCATTTATTATTGCAGTCACATCTACATTTACTGCATCACCTTCTTGTAAAATTCTCTCTTTATTAGGAATTCCATGACAAACAACATGATTAAGCGAAGTGCACAGAGATTTTTTAAATCCTCTATAATAAAGTGGAGCCGAATAACCACCATTATCTCTTATAAACTCATACCCGAGTTTATCAATATAATCAGTTGAAATACCCTCTTTAATATTATCTGTAAGCATATCTAATGTCTTTGCAGCAAGATTTCCTGCAATTCTCATCTTTTCAAATTTTTCTGAATAATCAGTCATCTAAAATATTTATTTTTTTTTCAATATATATTTCTTTAGCACTTATTTTACATCTATAAGCTAAAAATTTTACACCTGCTTTTTTGGCAGTTATATAATTTTTATAATATTCATTATCTATATCTTTTGCTATTTTAAAGTATTTCATATTTTGTATTTGAACTAAAAATATTAAGTATGATTTATAACCTTTTTTTATGGCATCAATAAGGGCAAGTAAATGCTTCGATCCTCTTGAAGTTACAGCATCAGGAAATTCTGCTGTATTATGATCTCTAAAAAGAGTTACATTTTTAACTTCTATAAAACTTTTTTCACCTTTTTTTTCTGTAAAGAAATCAAATCTTGTTTCTTTATTGAAAAAAACCTCTGGCTTAATTTTCTCACTATATTTCAGTTCTTTTATGAGATTATTCTGTAATCCGTGATTGACAATTTTGTTAGCCAAATGTGTATTAACACCTACTAAATTTTTGTTTGCTTTAATTATTTCTAAACCATACTTTAATTTTCTTTTGGGATTATCATTTTTAAGTAAATAAACATCATTTCCCTCATTAAGAAGACCTTTCATAGATCCAGTATTAGGACAATGGGCTGTTACTATCTCCTTATTTATTTTTACATCTACAAAAAAACGTTTATATCTTTTGATTAATTTGCCTTTTATTAAAGACTTGGTAAATTCCATATTCAAATTATACATATAATATGAATAAAAATACAAAATTTAATGCAGCTATCTTAATTATTGGAAATGAAATTCTTTCAGGAAGAACTCAAGACACAAATACAAGCACATTAGCAATTTGGTTGAATTCGATTGGCGTGAAAGTAAATGAAGTAAGAGTTATTCCAGATGTAGAAAAAACTATAGTTGATACTTTAAATATTCTAAGAAAATCTAATAACTATGTTTTTACAACAGGTGGTATTGGTCCTACTCATGATGATATTACGGCAAAATCTGTTGCAAAGGCATTTGGTTTAAAATACGAAGTTCATAAAGAAGCTTTTAAGATTTTAGAAAAGTATTACAAACCTGGAGAATTTAATGAAGGTAGACAAAAAATGGTTTGGATGCCTGAAAACGCAGAATTGATTTTAAATCCTACAAGTGGAGCGCCTGGATTTAGTGTTGAAAATGTATTTTGTCTCCCAGGGGTTCCATCAATTTTAAAATCAATGTTGGGGGGCTTAAAAAACAAAATAGTAGGTGGCAAACCTATTTTAAGTTACACAATAAGTTTAAAGACTGTAGAAAGCGAAATTGCTAATTCTTTAACTAAAGTTCAAGATCAAAATAAAGATGTTGAAATTGGCAGCTATCCTTTTTTTCATGCTGGAAAATTAGGAGTTTCAATCGTTTTACGCTCAGAAAATAAATCGCAGATTGATGCATGTAACCTACAAATTTTAGAATTTGTTAATAAAAAGAAAATAGAAGTAGTGGATCGTTAAATGCTTTATTTTGCATATGGAAGCAATCTTCATCATTTTCAGATGAAAAGAAGGTGTAAAGAAAGTGTATTTATTAAGAAAATAAATTTAAGAAATTTTAGATTAACTTTCAGAAGCAAATATAGAGCTGCCGACATTGAACCTAAAAAAAATTCGTTAGTTCCTGGAGGATTATTTGAAATATCAAGAAGTGATGAAAAAAAACTTGATATCTATGAAGATTTTCCAAATTTATATAAAAAATATTATTTTAATTACTATGGAAAAAAAGTTATGACTTACACTATGGTTAAAAAAACTGCTTTCACTTTTCCAACTGAAAGATACTTAAATATAGTAAAAAAAGGATACCAAGATTGTAATTTAGACAAAAAATTTCTTAATAAAGCTTTGTTAGGATAAACAATATTATGAAAGTTAGTATTATAATTCCTTGTTATAATGAACAATCAACAATTAAAGAAATTATTAATAAGATTAATTCTCAATCAAACATAGAGAAAGAAATAATTGTTATTGATGATTTCTCTAATGATAAAACTCGAGAAATTTTAGAAAAAGATCTTAAAAATAATATTCATAAAATAATTTTAAATGAAAGAAATTATGGAAAAGGTTACTCAATTAAAAAAGGGATTGAGAGTGCTTCAGGAGATTGTATCATAATTCAAGACGCAGATCTTGAATATGATCCATCAAATTATAAGAAGCTATTAGATCCGATTATTAATGATGTAGCAGATGTTGTTTATGGGTCGAGATTTATTGGAACAAGTGAAAGAAGAGTTTTGTATTTTTGGCATACTATTGGAAATAAATTATTGACATTATTATCAAATATATTCTCCAATTTAAACCTTACTGATATGGAAGTTGGTTATAAGGTTTTTAAATCAAATGTTTTAAAAGAAATTAATTTGGTGGAAAATAGATTTGGTTTTGAACCTGAAGTTACAGCTAAAATTGCAAAAAAGAATATAAGGATATACGAAGTAGGAATCAGCTATTTTGGTCGTAAATATAGCGAAGGAAAAAAAATTACATGGAAAGATGGATTTAGTGCTATCAGATGTATAGTTAAATATAATCTTTTTAAATAATCTTTATGACTAATAGTGACGGACAAAAGATTTATCTAACAAAACATTATTCAATTTTTGAAAAAATTCTTTTAAAAAAAAGGAAGGAAATTCTTGTTGTGCTTAAAAATTTTTTGAACAATAAGGAAATTAAAGATGTTTTGGATGTTGGCTCAACAGAAGATGATAATAACGAATCTAGTAATTTTTTAGTTAAAAATTTAGGGAAAGATAAAAATTATAAATCCATTTCAGATCAATCAATCAAGTCAAATTTTTTTTCAAAAACTTTAAAAAAATCAATTACTGAAAATTTTACTTCAGATGAAATCAAAAAATTTAAATCTGATCTTGTAATTTCTAATGCAACAATTGAGCATGTAGGCAATTATGAAAATCAAATTAAGATGTGTAGTAATATTTTAAATTTGAGTAAGAAATATTTCATAATTATGACACCTAATAGATTTCACCCATTAGAATTTCATACTAAAATTCCAATTATTCATTGGTTACCAAAAAAGATACACAGGAAAATATTAAAATCTTTAGGGTTAAAATTTTTTGCTGAGGAAAAAAATTTGAATCTATTATCACGATACGATTTTAAATTAATAATGAAAGAGTTAAATCAAAGTAATTACGAAATTAGATATATTAACTTTTTATTTTTCAAATCCAATCTAATTTTAATAGGTGAAAAAAATTGAAAATAATTTTTTTTCATAGTTTTCTGTTTACATCTATAATTTACTTACATGGATTTATTTTTTTAAATAAATTTTTAAGATTTAAACAGATAAATAATTTTTTTGAAGTATCAATAATCGGTTTAATAATAACTGTTATTATTGCTCAATTTTTAAATTTTTTTATTCCTCTTAATAATGATCTAATTATTTTTAATATTATTATTTTATTAATCTATTCAATTTTTTTTAATAAAATTTTGATTAATAGTATTAAACCCAATTTAAAAATTTTAATAGTATTAGGAATAGTCTCATTAGTTAACATATATGGCAGTGGTTTTTCTGATGATATAAATCATTATCATTATAGCTATATAGCTAATACAGATGTAAGTAATTTTATTTGGGGAAATAGTTTTCTCCATCCGCTATATGGTACTGAACCAACCTGGCTTGTTGGACACTCATATTTTAATTTTGATAAATCTAGATTACAAGATATTCATATTTTAAATGGATTAATTTTTTTTCTAGTTTTGGGATGTTTTTTTTCTGAATTACACACAAATAATAATAAATTTTATCATCCAATTATATTTTCTATAATTTTATTTTTATTATTTAAATACACAAGACTAAAGGAATTTGGTATTGATAGACCTTCAACGTTAATTTTTTGTTTTTTAGTTTATTTTTATTGTAAATATTTTTTAGATTTAAATAAAAAAAATATAACTCAAAATTTTATAATTATCTCAGTATTAACAATTTTTATATTTTCAATTAAGATAATTTATTTGCCCATTTTATTCTTTCCACTGATTATTTTTTTTAGGAACAAAAAAATTCTTCTAAAAAAAAAATTAAGTTATTTAATAATTTTATTTCCAATTTCTGTTTTTATAATGAAAAATATATTAGGAAGTGGTTGTTTAATTTATCCAGTTTCTAGTACTTGTATGGAATTTATTTCATGGTCAAACTTTAATGGTGCAAAAGAACTATCTATATCAGCTGAAATTTTCAACAAATCTTGGTATTCTTACACAGGAGACTTATCTAAAGAAAGTTATATTCAAAATTTTAATTGGTTTTTGACTTGGTTTGAGAGGGGAAAAGTTGAAATTTTTGAATTGTTTTTGACTGCTATTATGGCAGTATTTATTACGTTTGTTTTATTTGATCTAAAATCAAAAAAAAGAAATTTGTTAAATGTGTATTTTAAGGATTTAAAAATTATATTATCTGCAATTATCATTTTTTCCACAATTGTGTATTTTCTTAAAAATCCAGTTATAAGAATGAATCATATTACAGTTATTTCTTTAATGATTTTAATAATTTCTCTTACTTTTAAATTTGATATTAACAAAAATAAAACTAAATTTATCAGCTTTATCTTATTTGTTGGCTTAATATTTAATTTATCAAAAAATTTGCAAAGAATTTACGATAACAATTTTATTAATAAACCATATGGAATGATTTCAGAAAAGGTTGGAATACAAAAGAAAAAAAATATTGATAACTTTACATATTATGTTGGCTGGTATGGAGATGCGCCAATATCTAGTAAAGAAATAAATAATAGGAAATATAAAAAAATATTGATATTTGATGTTCTATATTAAATGAAAATAAAATTATTAACAACTTATCTGATATTTTATTTTATATTTGACGTCTTAGTTTCAAATTTTTATTTTGATATTAGTGAAAAAAATTACGGTAAGTTACATAATTTTTATCACCATACTTTTAAAGAGAATTTAGATACAAATATTAATTATGGACCTTTATCTTATAGATTTTGTAGTAACATTTATGGATTTCGAGTTCACTGTGAAAATAAAGATAAGATTAAAAAAAAATTTAAATATGCAATAATCGGAGATAGTTATGCAGAAGGACAAGGTAATTATGAAGAGACTTTTGCAGGTATCTTTGAACGCAGATTTCCTAATTCTGTAAATTTAGGTGTCTCATCTTATTCAACAATAATATATTTTTCTAAGATATTTGAATTAATTGAAAATCAGGGTTTTGATTTTGAGGAAATAATATTATTTTTTGATCCTTCAGACGTATTACAAGATCAATCTTATATTT
>CACGIZ010000011.1 GCA_902573235.1 uncultured Pelagibacteraceae bacterium
TAATTTACTTAATTTATATTTATTTAGAAATTTGATAAAATATTTTTGATTCTGCTTCCATGAATTAATTTGCCATGATCTATCTTCAGAAAAAGATTTAAAATCATTTTCAAATTTAATGACTTTCATTTTTTTATAAAGATTAAACTTTTTTAGTCTTAAAACTTCGCATGCAGCGAGATAAAAATTCTCAATAACTCCCCAGTCATATTGATTATAAAATTTAATAATCTTTTTAAATTCACGAGCCTTTTTTTTATCAATTTTAAAAATAATCAGATCTATTCCAAAATATGGCCAAAAAGTATTTTTTAATTCTCCATTTTTTACCTGCGTATTTGGAAATACAAAACTGCAAAAATTTTTTAGATCAATTTTATTTAAAACTTTAAAAAGATTATTTGGAACAATAATATCCGCAGTTGAAAAAACCAAATAATCAAAATTGCCTTTATTAATATACTGATCCAAAGCATTTGATAACATATGCTTATTCGAATATTTTTTCCCTGGAGGAAGTTTTTTTTTTGAAATGTTTTTATAAAAATTCTTTATTTTTTTCGCTTTAATAAAATTTTTAATATTCGCTTCATCAAATTGAGTTAAACTAAAACACACATCACAATTAAGTGATTTGACTGAATCAACAAACATACTCTGAAATAGATCATTAGATTTTGATTTACCAATAGGTCTGAATGATACTAACCATAAAACTTTCATATTACTTTATTTAGACAAACCTTAAGTAATCTTATTTTTTTTAAATTCATATATTGTAACTTTAAATATTACTTATATAGCTTTAAATATTTTACATATAATAGGAAATATATAAACATATTAGCAAAATGAAAATAATTTTTGACCAATTTTTAACTAAAACAAATAATTTAGATAAAGTATTAATATCACTTATTTTCTTATTCCCTTTTCTATTATCAATTAGCATATTTTTAGCGGATTTATTTGCTTCAATAACAGCTATAACTGTAATTTATCTATTTTTTTTAAAGGAAAATAAAAATATATTTTTTAAAGTAAAATTTGAAATATATATTTTTTTAATATTTTATTTTCTTGTTTTGGTAAGTTTAATTTTCTCAATATCTTACGAAAAATCATTTTTACCTTCTTTTTTTTATTTTAGATATTTCTTGTATATTTTAGGAATTTATTATCTTTTGAAAAAATATTCTTTCTTCATAAATATTTTTTTTCTCTCATTATTAGTTTCTTTTTCAATTTTGTCTTTAGATGCAATAATTCAATATATATTAGGATACAATATCTTGGGTTATAAAATTGGGATAGATCCAACTCCTTATGCCACAAGTTTCTTCAATGATGAAAAAAAGCTTGGTAGTTATTTCGTAAGATTATTACCATTATTCTTATCTTTACTTTATTTTTTAAATTTAAAGAAATTTTCAAATATTGCAATTTTAGTTTTTGGTTTATGTATTTTTTTAAGTTCTGAAAGAACTGCACTATTTCTTTTTTTTATAATATTGTTATTTTATTTTTTTATAATTAAGTTTAGAATAAAATTTCTTATAATTTCATCATTAGTTATTTTTGTAGTATTTTCTTTTAATGAGAAACTTAAATATAAATATTTAGATTACACATTACAGCAACTTGGATTTATAAAAACTGAATGGAATCAAGATTATGTTGGGAAAAAAAGATTTTTTTCTAAGGAACATGAAGATCTTTCATTGACTGCTTACATTATTTTTAAAGATAATTATTTAAACGGAAGTGGAGTAAAAACTTTTCACGATATTTGTAATTTATATAAATTAGAGGAAAAAGAAAAAGAAAAAAATTATTTAGGTTACTTAAATAGAAATAACAAAATCACATGCTCAACTCATCCACATAATACTTATTTACAAATTTTATCTGAAGTTGGTGTCTTTGGTTTTTTAATAGTTTTTTTTATTTTTTTAAAAACTATGTATATAAATTTAAAAATTATTTTTAAAAAAGATTTACATGATACTAAATTAAGTTTTTATTTATTAAATATTGGTATCATAATTAATTTATTTCCATTTATTCCCTCAGGAAATTTCTTCAATAACTGGTTATCTTTGATAATGTTTTATCCTTTAGGATTTTGGTTGTTTATAAATCAAGAAAATAAAAGTAAGAAGAACAATTAATGGTAAGTAAAAAAATTTTTAATTATACTATTATTGAAATTTTTTTAATTTCATCATACTTAATTTGCTGGTTCTCAATATCAACATCATTAAATGATCTTATAATTTTTTTTGAAAATCAAAATCAAAAGTTAAATGAATTAATTAATTTTTTAAGACAATCATTAAATTTAATTATACACCCCGTATTGTTAATAATTTTTTTTAATAAATTTAAAAATATACAATTTAGAAATGAATTAATATTTGTTTTAGCTTGTTTATATTTTCTTTTTCAAATACCTGGCCTTTTTTTAACCGAAAATTCTCTCACTAATATAGTTTTCATTATAAGTTCATTAAATATTTTATTAATTTTTATTTTGATAAATATCTATTTTGATGAAAAAAGATACTTTGTGTTTTTTATTATCACTTTTTTAATTTTACTTTTGATATCAATTTTAAATTATAAAGCGTATATTTATTTTTTTTTCTCTGAAAGCTCAAGTACGTTGTATTCATTTTTTTTTTCTAATGAAACTTTTCTAGGGAAACAAAGTCCAAGATCTACAGGATCATCAAGAACACTATTATTCATTTTAATTATTTCTTTTTTAATATTTCGTAATTTCTTTCAAAAAAATAAATTTTTGAAAATTTTAGTTTATTTATTTTTAGCAACTTTAATTTTAATATTTCAAAGTAGGACTACTACAGTCCTTTTAATTGTTTTTGTAATAATGAATTGTATATTTGAAAAAAAATATACTCTAAAAGAATTATTGAAATATATATTCATTTATCTTTTTTTGCCTGTATTAATGGTTTATCTAACTTTAGTTTTCAAACAATTAATTCATATTGGTCTAATTCATCAATCAAGTATCTACTATCTAGAAATAGACCCAACTGTAGTTGGTAAAGATTTCAAAAGGCCTTTTGATTCAGCAACTTATTCATCAGGCAGGGTTGAGGATTGGAAAAATATTTTAATACAACTTAAATCATCAATTATTTTTGGTTATGGTGCTCAAGGTGACAGATTTTTGATTAATCAAACTGCTTCTAACGGTTTAATATATGCAATCTCATCATCTGGTATTTTGGGTATTATACCCTATATATTTTTTTCAACCTTATCTTTATGGATTATATTCAAAAATTTTTTAATAAGTTTTAGATTTAATTTGAAAATAAATTTTTATATAATACTTATCATTTTACTAATTTTATTAAGATCAATTTTAGAGAGCTCATATGCAGTTTTTGGTGTAGACTTTATAGTTTTTTTTACATTTATTAATTACTTAGTTAAATTTTCTCCTAAATAATTATGGAAATTGAAAATATATTTATCATATTTATATTGCTATTTAATTTTTTATTAATATTTTTTTTTAATAAAATTAAATTATTTCATATCAATATAGACAATCCGGACGGAAAAAGAAAATTACATAAAAAACCTATTCCATTAGCAGGTGGTATAATTATTTTTTTAAATCTTTTAATATATTCATTGTTTATCTCTCAAAATTTAGATATTTTGTCTGATGAAACTGTATTTAGAAATTTAAGTGACTTTTATCTATTCCTCATTACTTTTTCATTAATTTTTTCTTTAGGATTTATAGATGATAAATTTAATATTTCAGCATCAAAGAAATTTTTATTCTTATTTATATTAATCATTCCTATTCTATATTTAGATAATTTATTGAATATAGAAATTATCAAATTTTCATTTTTAGAAAAAAAATTTTATTTATCGCGTTATTCAGCACTATTATTTTCATGTTTTTGTTTTTTAGTTTTTTTAAATGCTTTCAATATGTTTGATGGTATCAATTTACAATCATGTAATTATTCTATTATTATTTTTTGTAGTATCTTAATTTTTTATTCTAGTTCATTGATGCTAAAAATTATCCTGATAGCTATTTTTACATATGGTTATTTAAACTATCAAAATAGATCTTTTTTGGGTGACAGTGGATCATTACTTATTGCTTTTTTGGTAGGATATTTTTTTATAAAATTATATAATATGGGTGTAATAAACTACACTGATGAAGTTGTAATATATATGTTGGTCCCAGGTATAGACCTCATAAGATTGTTTTTTAAAAGAATATATATAAAAAGAAACCCGTTAAGTTCTGATAGATTTCATCTTCATCATCTTTTATTATCAAAATATTCATATAAAAAAACTATAATAATCTTAACATCCCTTATTTTGCTGCCGATAGTCATGAATTTTTTTGGATTTAATAAATTATTCATAATTCTTTTTTTTATACTTATTTATTTTATCACTTTAATTAGCACTAAAACGAAAAATCTAAATTAGTTTCTCTTTTGGTAAAATTTTTTTTTTATAATAATCACAATACCTTATTAGACCTACTTTTAACTTTATCTTAGGCTGCCAACCCAATCTTTTAATTATTGATGAATTAACTTTTCTTGCTCTTACTCCATCTGGATATTTTTTATTAAATATTATTTTTCCTCTGTAATTAATGATTTTTTTTATCATCTCTGCAAGTTGCTTGATTGAAAAATCTTCCCCCCCACCAACATTAATATAATCATGTTTTGTTTTGTTTTTTACAAGAAAATAAATTGCTTCTGCTAAATCTTCTACATTTAGAAATTCTCGTCTTACCTTACCACTTCCCCAAACTTCAACTGTCATTTTGTTGGTGATTTTTGCTATTATAAATTTTTTCACTAATGCGGGTAAAACGTGGCTGGATTTTAAATCAAAGTTATCTCCAACCCCATATAAATTTGCTGGTTGTATAGAAATAAAATCTTTTTTATATTTTTGTTTTAAATACTGACAATATTTAAGTGTAACAATTTTTGATAACGCATAGCCTTCATTAGTTTTTTCTAAGTTTGAGGAAAGTAAGGAATTTTCTGAAATAGGTTGTTTTACTTTTCTAGGATAAATACAAGATGAACCCAAATTTATCAATTTTTTTACTTTATATCTAAAAGATGAATTAACAATGTTCATTCCAATCATTGTATTGATATAAAGATAATCTGACTGAAATTTATAATTGTCTAAGATACCTCCCACACGACCAGCAGCATTAATAACGATATCAGGTCTATTTTTTTTAAACCATTTATCAACTTGTTTTTGAGACGTAAAATCAAGATCTTTTCTTTTACAGTCGATAATTTTAAATTTTTTTTTTTTAAATAGATCATATACAGCACTACCAACCATGCCTTCTTGACCAGCGATTAAGACTTTCTTTAACATGAAAATTGAATTATCTTTTTTTATTAAATAATTTCAAATCATTATCCATCATTTCACTTATAAGTTTATATATAGTGGTCTTTGGTTTCCAATTTAAAATTTTTTTCGCTTTTGTAGAATTTCCTATAAGATTATCAACCTCATTCGGTCTGAAATATTTTTTATCAATCTTAACTACAACCATTCTATCCTTTAATTTTGGGTATTTCTGTTTATCAAACTTTTTTATTAAAGCTCTCTCTTTTAAACCTTTTCCAACCCAGACAATCTTTATTCCCAGATATTGAAAACATTTTTCTATAAAAAATTTCACTGAATATTGTTTTTCTGTTGCTATAATGAAATCATCACTTTTATTACATTGAAGAACTTTCCAACACATTTCAACATAATCTTTTGCATGACCCCAGTCCCTTAAGGCGTAAATATTTCCTAAATATAAACAATCATCTATCCCATTTATTATTTTACTTATTCCGATAGTAATCTTTCTGGTCACAAACGTTTCTCCTCTCCTAGGAGACTCATGATTGAACAATATACCGTTAGATGCGAACATATTATAAGACTCTCTATAATTTTTTGTGATCCAATAAGCGAACAACTTAGACGAAGCGTATGGACTTTTGGGATAAAATTTAGTGTTTTCAGACTGCTTTTTTTCCTGAATTTCACCAAATAATTCTGAGGTCGAAGCTTGATAAAACTTTGTTTTTTTTTCTAACTTTAATTTTTTTATTGAGTCCAATATATTTAAAGTTCCTATAGCATTAACTTGAGTTGTATAATTGGGTAATTTAAAGCTAACTCCTACATGGCTTTGAGCAGCCAAATTATATATTTCGTCAGGTTTAATCTCTTTTATAATTTCTGAAATAGATCCAAAATCTACAAGATCACCATAATGTAAAAAAAATCTACTTTTAAATTTTTTGTTTTCGTAAATTTGATCTATCCTATCAGTATTATATGAGGAAGATTTTCTTTTAATTCCATGAACAGTATAATTTTTTTTCAGCAAAAATTCAGCTAAGTAAGAACCATCTTGACCAGTGATGCCAGTAATTAGTGCTTTTTTTTTTTTCATGATATAAATAAACTACTATTATGATTTTTAAACAATATCAATAAAATACCTTTTTTCTATTTGACTGATTATAAAATAATTTTTTGGGCTTGTGATTATTCAGAACAAACTGGTGAGGGGAATCTTGCTAGAAAATTTATAAAAGTAAATTATAAAAAAAAAAAAATTAAGATCAATACTTTGAAAAATAAGAATTTTTTAAATCACAAATATATAGCACCATATATTGGGATTTTAAGCTGTTGGAAGTATTATTTGAAAGGGCACAATGTTGGTTATATAAATTTTTTACCCTTATGGAATTTTTTAGTTTTTTTTTTATTACCTCCAAAGACGACACTAGGCCCAATTACAGGTGGGGCCTTATATGACAAATCTAATGTATTAAATTTTCTTATAAGAAAAATAATTTTTCCATTATTTTATAAATTTTCAGAACAAATTTTAAATTTAAAATTCAAAAGTAAGTTTATTTTTTCAACTGATTTACTTAAGCAATATTTATCAAAAAAAACAATTCAAAAATCTACGTTCAATTTTGTTTTAAAAAATTTGACATTTAAAAAAAAGATCAAAAATAAAGATATTGATTTTCTGATATATCATAGAATTCATAGTAATAAATCTCTCTTATTTGATAATAAATTATTTAAAGATTTAGTAAAATTGAATTTAAAAATCATTGTTGTGGGTGATAGATTGAATATAAGTAAATTCAAAAATCTAGGTTATATTAGCAAAAAAAAATTGGATATTTTACAATCAAGATCAAAATACTCTTTAAGTTCTGAGGAAAATATTTATAGCCTATTTGTAATCGAATGTATAACAAATCACGTAAAAATACTTATTAGTAAAAAAAATATGAAAAAAGTTAAAATGTTCAAAAAATTTTTTATTTCTATAGATAAATTCAAAACAAATTTTAAAAAATATAAAATTTTAAGTTTATGAAGATAATACTTGGTATCAATGCTTATCATGCAGATTCTTCTGCATGCATAATTTTAAATGGGGAAATGGTTGCAGCAATAGAAGAAGAAAGATTGAATAGACTTAAACATTTTTCAGGTTATCCAATCAATGCAATTCAAGAATGTTTGGATATTGCAAAAATTAAGTCTACTGATCTTACAGATATTGCATTTAATACTAAGCCAACTAGCAATTTAATTGAAAAAAGTTTATTTTTTTTGAAAGAATTATCTTTCAAAAAAAATCAATCTGTAAAAAGATTAGCTAGAAAAATAAATATAGAAAAAAAAATTCTGAAGAATTTTAAACTCAATAAAAATGTAAAGTTTCATTTTGTGGAACATCACCTTGCACACCTAGCTTCAGCTTTTTATCCCTCTGGGTTTAAAAAATCGAATGGACTATCAATTGATGGTTCAGGTGATTTTGTGACATGTGCAATTGCAGAGTGTGAACAAAAAATTATTAAGATTAAAAAAAAATTATTTTTTCCACATTCATTAGGAATATTTTATCATGGTATGACACAATTTCTCGGATATAGAAATTATGGTGAAGAATATAAAATGATGGGTCTTGCACCCTATGGAAAACCAAAATATTTTAAAAAAATAATTGAAAATCTTTTTAAACAAGAAAGTTCTAATTTAGTGGCGCTTAATTTAGAATATTTTAATCATTGGAAACCTGGCTATAGATATATAGCTGATGACTCTCTAGAAATAGACCAAATATTTAATGATAAGTTAAATAATTTATTTGAGAAAGAAAAATCAGAAAATGAAGAAGATTTTACTAAAGATTTTGCATGTTCAGTTCAAAAAGTTTATGAGTACTTTTTTAACAAAATTATTAATTATATACTTTCGAAAAACTATTCAAAAAATATTATTTTCTCAGGTGGTTGTGCGTTAAATTCATCTGCAAATTTAATTTTAACTGAAAATAAAAATCATTTTGAAAATGTTTTTATCAATTATGCACCTGGAGATAATGGTGGAGCGATCGGTGCTGCATTTGTTGTTGCAAATAAATATTATAATAAAATTAAAAATATCAAAACACCTTATCTTGGATCAGAATATAGTGATATTGAAATAAAAAAAATTCTTGAAGACGAGTCCTTCAAAAAAAATTTTTCATATAAATTCTATGAAAGTGATGATGAATTTTTTAATTTTGTTGCTAAATTAATCACCAAAGGTAACGTTATTGGTTGGTTTCAGGGTAAAATGGAATTTGGGCCTAGAGCTCTTGGTAATAGATCAATTTTGGCCGATCCATCCAACCCAGAAATGAAAAAAATTATTAATTCAAAAATAAAAAAACGGGAGTCTTTCAGACCTTTTGCACCTGTTGTTTTAAAAAAGTTTCAAAATGAATGGTTTGAAAGTGATTTTAATAATCTTTATATGTCTTCGGTTACAAAAGTAAAAAAAAATAAACAATCTTTAGTACCAGCTATAACTCATATTGATGAAACATCTAGAATTCAATCTGTTGATGAAAACTCTAATAAAAAGTTATCATCTTTGATTGAAGAATTTAATAAATTAAAAAAGATACCACTCCTTCTAAATACCTCTTTTAATGAAAATGAACCAATTGTAAGAAAACCAGATGAAGCTTTAAATTGCATTTTGAGAAATGATTTAGAGTACTTAGTTATCAATAATTTTGTAGTAAAAAAAAATAATTAATAGTATTTAAAATTTAAAATCTTAAAATATTAAATATTTTAATTGCAGAAAAAGTTGGATGAAAAGAATGAAAAATCAAAATCATAACCATAAGTAAGTTAAAAATGTTTTTACTTATGATGTAATTTTTTTTTTCTTCAGTTATCAAAATTAAAAAAATAAATAGTGGAATATATGCAAGCGATGTTAATCTTATTACATTCCTTCCTGTAACTTCAACACCACTCAAAATAGGTTGTAAAATAACCAAAAAAATGAATGAAAATAAAAAAACTAATAGCTTTGATTTTAAAATTTTTTTTAATGAGATTTTAAATTTTCTTGTGAAAGTAAAATAAAAAAACAAAGGGCCAAAACTTAATAACGGTAATATTAAGAAAAATAACTTGTCTTTTAATGGGTAATTTTGAACAAAAAAACCAAAAATTCTCATTTTTGGTGCATATAAATCATATCTAGATGAAATATTTTCTATAGTGTGAGAGGAATAATAAATACTTAAAATTAAAAAAAATATAAATATAAAAAAACCACTAATTAAATATTTCTTTAAAAGTAATTTTTTTCCCCTTACAAACATTGTTGCAAGAAAAGCTAAAATTAATCCAATAGAAGTTTGTCTTGAAGCAAATGTAAAAATATAGCCTAAAAAAATAAAAAAATTATGATTATTTTTGGTTATAATCTTTTCAATAACTATTATAATACCAGCTATAAAAATTAAATCATTTATAATTGTAGGAATAGCAATATAAAATCTTGTCAAATAAGGATTTAAATTAATTAATGTTAAAAATATCAATATTATTTGTAAATTTAAATTTAAGTATTTTAAGATTTTAATAACAAAAATATTTATCATCATTAAAATAATTAAGACAAAAATTTTATAAGATAAAAAAAAATTTATTTCAAAAAGTTTTGAAAATAAACCTATTAAGTATGGAAAAAAAAATCTTTCTGAGTGAATACTCATTAATTTTTCTTTTGTAATAAACGGCGAGTTCATAGAAATACTCATGTAAGAAAATCCATCTGCTCCACCAAACTTTAAGGTGTCTTCAAAAGAAAAATGAGTATTCGTAAATAATAAAAAAGTATAAATAGATAAAAGATAAAAAAAATAAATTTTAAACGAACTATCTTTTTTCATTTTTTTTTAATATTTTTGCAGGATTGCCTATATAAATTTTATTTTTTTTACAATTTTTAGTGATAACTGATCCAGCCCCTAAAGTGACATTATTTTCAATTTTAATTGGTAAAATAGTAGAACCAGTGCCAATAAGAACATTATTCCCAACTGTGGTTGGTAAAAAATTTTTTTTCAATAGTTTGTTGTCAGTAAATTTATCATTTGTAAAATTCACTCCATGGCCTATGAAACAATTTTTTCCAATTCTCACATTTTCACATATAAAAGAATGACTTTGGACTCTAGTATTTTTTCCAATAATCACATTTTTTTGAATTTCGACAAAAGGTCCAATAAAACAATTATCACCTATTTCACATTCATATAAATTCACAGGTTCAATAATTGTCACATTTTTACCAAATTTTACTTTTTTGATTTGTGATTTTTTTTTATTTATTTTCATTTATTTACAAGTATAACAATTTTAAAAATTCAATATACATATGAATTAATAAGATTAATACTTTTAATGATAAAATTTTTAAACATATTTAGACAAGATAAAAATATTTTTAACGATAATATTAAAGATATTGCTGAAGTAATTAAAAAAAGTGAATTTATTAATGGAACAAGTGTAAAAGTTTTTGAAAAAAATTTTTCTAAATTCTGTAAAACTAAATATTCTATTGGTTGCAATAGTGGGACCGATGCTCTTTTTCTTGCTTTAAAATCACTTAATTTAAAAAAAAATTCAGAAGTCCTTTTGCCTGCTCAAACATATTGCTCAACCTTATTTAGTGTTATTAATGCAGGACTAAAACCTGTTTTAGTTGATATACAAAAAGATAACCCAACTATTTGTACAGATGATTTGAAAAAAAAATTATCAAATAAAACTAAAGTGATTATTATTGTTCATTTGTACGGCGAGTGTTCGGATATTAAGAAAATAAAAAAGATTATCAAAAATAAAAATATTTATCTAATTGAAGATGCCGCTCAAGCACATGGTGCAATAGATTATTCGTATGGAAAAAAGGGAGAAAAAGTCGGTTCCATTGGTGATATGGCGTGTTTTAGTTTTTATCCTGGAAAAAACTTGGGTGCCTATGGAGATGCTGGTGCAATAACTACAAATAATAAAAAATATTTCAAAGATTTATTACAACTTAGAAATCTTGGTGGAATTAAAAAATATCAACATAATTTAATAGCTTTTAATAGCAGGTTAGATACTATTCAAGCATCAATATTAAATAATAAATTAAAATATTTAAATTCTAATAATTTAAAAAGAAAAAAAATTGCTCTATTTTATACGAAAAATATAAATAATAAGCATGTACAGTTGCTTAGATATTCAAAAGGATGTGTTTACCATCAATTTGTAATTTTAAGTAAGAAAGAAAAAAAATTAACTAAACTTTTGACGAAAAAAAATATTCAATGGGGAAAACACTATCCTCAACCTTTACATAAATTAGGTGCAACCAAAAAAATGTTTAAAAATATGAATTTTCCAAATGCAGAATATTTTTCAACTTATGGAATAAGTTTACCTATAGATCCAAATTTAAAAAAAAGAGAATTAGTAAAGATTTGTGATACAATAAATTCACTTTAGTTTTTCTAAAGTTTTCATTATATTTATTAATGGTTTTGATGAAGTCAATGGTTTTTTATTTTTATAAAGACATTTTAAGAATTCTTTCATTTCGTTTTCTAATGGTGAAGAAAATTTTATTTTTGGAATAAATGTTGATCCATAATAGATATTTGCTTTTTGTGTAAAAAAATCTTTTTTAAATTTATTTATTTTTGGATAATTGGCATATTTATTATAAATTTTGATAGGGTTCTTAGAATCAAGCTCATTAAATAAAAGCATTTTTTTTTTACCAACAATAATCATTTTTCTTATTTTTTCAGGATTAAGCCAACTTGATTTTATATCAAATTTTATATTATCAATATTTGCTGAAATTGAAGTTATATCATTAATTTTTTTTTTTAAAAAATCGTATCCATAAATATTTTTAATTGATAAATTTTTTTCAAATAAATAATTACAAATTGAAATATCATGGGAAGATAAATCCCAGGCAGAATTTATGTCATTTCTAACCGGACCAAGATTCAGCCTTTCACATGATACATAATATATTTTCCCTAAATAATTTTTTTTTAAAATTTTCTTAATATATTTTATATAATCATTATAAAAATATATATATCCGCCCATTATAAAAAGATTTTTAGATTTTGCTAATTTGGTTAAAAATTTTAGTTTTTTTATGCTATTAGTGACTGGTTTTTCTACAAATATGTTGAAATTTTTGTTTAAACAATCTTTTGCAATTTGAAAATGTGAACTTGTATCAACAGCTATGATTATTCCATCATGTTTACAATTTAAAAATTTTTTATAATTATTCTCAATTTTTACTTTTGGAAATTTTTTCTTTATTTCTTTAAGATTATTTGTAATTTTATCGTAACAACAAATGTTCTTTACACCAATTTTTTGGAGCACATTAACTATATTCGTACCCCAGTATCCAACTCCAATTATTCCAATTTGATTATTTTTCAATTTAATGTACTGATTAGTTATGAAAACTTTATGTATTATTCCAGTTTTTAATGAAGATAATAGACTTATTAGTTTGATAGATCAAATAAAAAGTTACAGATATGATAAATTTAATTTAACCTATATCTTTATCAATAACGGATCTACAGATGAATCATTAAAAATTATAAAACAAAGTAAAATTAGATATCTTAACTTAAAATCAAATAAAGGTGTTGGTTATGCTTTAATGATTGGTTATTTATACGCAAAAAAATATAATTTTAAATATGTAGTACATTTAGCTGGGAATGGGAAAATGAAGCCATCACAGATAGAAATGTTTATGGATAATCTAATTGAAGAAAACTACAATTTTGTATCTGGAAGCAGATTTTTAGGTGGATCATCCAAAAAAAATAATCCATTAATTAGACTAATTCTTATAAAAACATTTAGTTTTTTTTTAAGGATATTTTTTAAAAAAAATATTTCAGATCCTTCGTGTGGTTTTAGAGCTTTTGAAACTAGCTTATTTTCAAATTTTGAAAAAGAATATTTTAAAAAGGAACTTTTTACTTATGGTTATGAATATTACTCTTATGGAAAAGTTGTCAATTGTTCAAATATTAATTTTAAAGAAGTGCCAGTAAGTATGGATTATCCATCGACTGGCCAATATACAAAAATTAGACCTATTTTAGACTGGTATATTATAGCTAAATTCTGGATCAAAGGTATTTTAAGTAAAAATCAACTATAAAGAATTTTAATTAAGTGATTTATAATTTTTATAATATTCTTCAATGATTAAATCCCAATTATAATTTTTGTATAAATAATTTCGTAATCTTTTTTTAAATTTTTTGTTTCTAATTTTAAGTTTTGATTTATTTAATCTTACGATTAAATTTTTTAAATTTTTATAGTTAAAATTTAAACTACAGCCTAAATTATTATTATCCAAAATTTTCCAATCTAATTTCTTATTTACAACAGAGAATAATCCGTTTGACATTGCCTCTAAAATAACTAAACCAAAATTTTCGGACATAGAAGGGTGCAAAAAAATATCATATCTTGATAGCTTTTGATTTAGGTTTTTTTGATTTATTTTCCCTTTATAATTTATATTCTTTGAATTTTTGATTTTATTGTTTACACTATCAAAATAATCTTCATCGACAATCTCACCGTATATATCTAAAATGTAGTCATCAAAAAAATTATTATTTTTCCAAATCTCTATTAAATTTGTTAAGTTTTTTGAAGGATGAATTCTAGAAAAGAAAACAAATTTCAAATTATTTTTATTATTAAGAATAATTTTTGAATTTTTTTTTAGCTTAATACCATGAGGTATAATGGTAATTTTTTGTATATTTTTTGTTATTTTAAGAAAATTTTTTTTTTCAATATTTGAATTTACAATTATCAAATCTGATTTTTCAAAAATAAATTTTTGATATAATAATAATGCAATTTTTTTTTTTAAACTCTTCTGTTTTAATGAAAAAGGATCAATCATTCCATGGGGAGAGATGATTATTTTTGCTCCTGAAATTTTAGCTAAAAGAAATAAAAAAATTAGTCTTATTTTCCAACAACCATTTATATGCAACATATTAGGTTTAAATAATAAAAATTTTAAAATTTTGTTTGAAAAAATAGACTGAATTTTTTTTTTCTTAATTTCATTATTAATCGAATCCACAACTTTAGATACTCCAAAGTTCATGTGATTTTCGGAACTAGTATAAAATATTTTCAACATTTATTCTTTGCTTATAATAATCTATTCATTAATAAAATAAAATTTATGAATAAGAAAATCATTTGTTATAAATCTGAATGCAAAAGAAATTTATACAATTTTAGCTTTAAAATTCTTTAATACTTATTAAACTTTATTGCAATTTATATTTACAGATTTAAAAAGATATATAGTTTAATTAATAAATGTTCACAAAAAAAATTGATATAAATGTATTTTTATCATTTATTCTAATTTTATTTGGTATCTATGTTGCATACAGCAGAATTTCAAATTTTTCTGACGGTGACTCATATAGTTTAATTAAAGCATTTCTAAGCTTAATTAATGAGGATACATACAGTCCATCTAGAGGAGCTTATGGTCATCCAATACCAGAAATTTTAATTGGATCTTTATCATATTTTTTTGGAACAAAAATTTCAAATATTTTTTGTTTTTTATTATTTACATTATCAATTATATTTTTTTATAAAAGTTTTTTAAACGAAAATAAGAATTTATATTTATTCATTTTATTAATTTTATCGAATTCTTTTTTACTTTTAGAAAATGCAAGTTCTATAGATTATCCAATTGCATTATTTTTTTTATCTGTAGGATTCTACCTTCTTAAAAGTAAAAAATATTTATTATCCTCTATTATCTTTGGTATTACGATTGCAAGTAGAGTAAATTTTCTTATTTTTATATATCCTGTTCTTATCATTTTTTTTTTTTATGAGTTAAGAGATAAAAAAATCAAAAACCTAATCTTTAGTTTTTTAATAATAACAATAGTTGGTCTTATATTTTATTACCCATTATTTAACCTTCACAACTTTACCTTAAATTTTTTAGAAATTCCGTTCATAAAAGAAAATGATAATAATTCAGGCTGGTATGGAGGTCCAAAGATGGAATTTGTTTCTTTGTTTCCAAGGTTTGTATATAAAACTTATCTTTTAATTGGTATTTTTAGTGTATTTATATTTTTAATATTTCTGAAAGATTTAATTTATAAAATTAAATTTAGAGATATAGATAATCTAATACTCATATTTATCATCTTAATTAATCTATTTCTTTTCTTTTTATCTCCAACAAAAATATTACTCATCAACCCATTTATAATTGTTACTTATATCTTGATTTTTAAACACTTTGATAAAAAGAAAATTTATTTTTTGATTATTTTCAATTTTATTCAATGGTTTGCATTTTATGATATTGCAGAGATTAAATATAAAGAAAAAGATATATGTGCTGCCAAACAAGCTATTGGGTATGATTTCAATTTTTCATTAAAAAAAGGAGTCATTTTAGAATATTTGATTGATAAAAATGACATGACAGAATGTTATAGCAAGAATATGGGTATTTATTATGATAATTTCAAAAGTGGTAAACCATTAAAACTTTCTGAATAAACATTTGGGTAACTTATTATATTTAAATTCATATATCCAACTGTCATAGGATTCTTTTCGATTAAAAGGATTTCGACCAACATATCTTCCAACATCTTTTTGATAAAACAATTCTTTACCTAAACAATTTTTAAAGATTCCTTTATCTAATCTTTCTCCCAAAAATAAAATTTTGTTAATCTTATTCGATTTAAGTTTATCAAAATAAATTATCGATTTTGGATCATCAATATTTATAAATTGAGTAAAAATTGTTGATAAAGTTAAGTTGTTATATAAAGATATTGATCTATGAGTAGTTAACAATATATCATCTTCATCAAGATTTTTGTTTGTCCATTGAGCTAATTCATATCCATAAGAATTTTTTTTCATAACTATTTCTTTTACTTCTTGATTCAAAGAGCCAGGAAAAATATTGATGATGAAAAACAGATATATTGGAATGATAATAATTACTTGAAGATAAATTAATTTTGAAAAAATTTTAAAACTAAATGATTTTTGTTCCAAATTTTTTGTGACTAAATAAATTAACCAAAGATATCCCTCATAAAAAAATCTAGGTAGATTGCTACCAAATATATATACGATTATAATAAATAATAGCAAAATTAAAAATGGCAATCTGTATTTGCCTAAATTTTTATTTAACATGAAGGGCAATAAAATAAGTAATGGACCAAATGAAGTACTAAATTCTCCGACAGACAGAGGGAAAAAAACTCCTAATATTTTTATGTTTCCAGTACTTAAAAAATAATGAAGATTTTCATATCCATAAATATTGATTGGAAGTGGACTTTTTAGTAAATCAAAAAAGCCAGTATTAAAATTTTCATATCTAAATAACCAATTAGGCAAAAAAGTTATAGAAAAAATAATTAAGATAGAAGTAATTGAATATATAAATAGTTTTCTTTTAACCATAATTGATAACAAATAAGATCCCATCAAAAATGATGACAAAAGGAATGAATATTTAGTTAATGAATTAATTGATAAAATTAATATCGTTATTGGAAAAATAATTTTTAGCTGGTCTATTTTAATTTTATTAGCTTTCTCTATAAGAAAAATAAAAATTAAAAAAGTAGATATACAAAATAATAATTGTGGTTTTGGTGAACTGACTAAAAAAAAAGTTATTGGACAAATCAAAATTAAAATAAGGAAATTTGATTTGTTTTTTTTATCTATAAAAAAAGGCACCAAACTTAAAAGAGACAGGTATTGTACTATGCCTCCAAATTGTTCGGCTTTCAAAGATAATCCTAAAGCAATTATGATTTCACCGATTGAGACAAGATTAAATTGCATTGGTATAATTTCTTTATGAAAATGTCCATTATTTATAAAACTTAATGCTCCAGAAAAATGATAATCTAAAGAGTCTGCATGGGTAATAGGAGAAGCTGAAATCAAAAATAACAAAAAAAATAAAAAAATTATCAAATAAATATGAATTCTTTTTTTATTATATCTTAGATCAAAAATTCTAAAAAATTTTTTTATACTAAAAATTCCAAGAATGGAAAAAAAAATTAATAGGATTGAAACTATCTTAATTACAAATTGAAAATTTAATTCAAAAATTAATACTAAATACAAAGGGAAAATAATGGTATAAATACCTACAATAGGAGAAAAAAAAATATAATTTTTTTTGAATTCTATAGAAATTATATTTTTTAAAAAAAACCTTAAAAATAAATAACCGAAGTTTATTAAACCTATGCTCAATAATATTGATACTATTAGAGAATATGGGGCTTCTAAAACATTTTGTTCAATACCATATTGCATTTATTTAACACATCTAAATTAAATTACTTATTCCCTCTTCTAATTTCGTAAATTTAAATTTCAATAATTTTTTTATTTTATCATTTGAGCAATATGAATATTCTATTTGGTAAGGATTTAAATTTCGATTTAATATCTTGAATTTATATTTTTTTTGTTTTTTTTGAAAACTTTTTTTCAAAATTTTTAAAAGATTTATTAATAATGTTTTTTTTCCAGATCCTATATTATAAATTTCAATTTTTTTTTTTTTTACAAATTCTAATTATATCTTGAACATAAATAAAATCTCTTACACACTTACCTTTATTATCAAGAATTAACGGTTTATTTTTTAAAATACTATTAATCCAATTTGATATCACTCCTGTATTTTTCTTTAAAAATTTATCTCCACCATACACGTTGAATAATCTTAAAATTTTGAAATTCATTTTAGTTTTATTTTTATAATTCAATATTTGATTTTCATTTATAATTTTTGAAAAGCCATAAAAACTTTCCGATATTAATTGATGATCTTCAAAAATGGGAAGTTTTTTCGTATTTCCGTATACAGCTGCTGATGAAGCAAATAAAAATGACTTACATTTAAGTTTATCTGCTAAGTTTATTGCAGATATTAAGCCAAGAACATTTGATTCATAAGTCTTTGTTTTATTATCATTTGCTTTTTCTACAGAACTTACTGCTGCCAAATGTATAAAAAAATCTGTCCTTTTTTTTTTAAGTATCTTTATATCAATACTGTTAATATTTTTTTTATAAAATTTAAAATTTTTAAAACTATATAGACTGCTTATATCTTTTTTGGTACTATTAGAAAAATCATCAATACCTATTATTTTGTAATTTTTTTTTAAAAAGTAATAAGCTAATTGAGATCCAATATAACCAGCTACACCAGTAATAATAATTGTTTTCATTTTTTGCACATCAATTATTCTAATTCAAAAAATTTCCATATTTTTTTGCAGGATTTTTTTATATCAAATTTTTTTGAATTTATAATTGAATTACTTGCTAGATACTTATAGTTATTAATTGATTTATTTATATAGAAATTAAAACTTTCAACAGTCCTATCTTTTAGAATATACCCATTAATATTGTTTTTTACAATTTTTCTAATATCACCTTCAGCCGCAGTTACAACTGGGATACCGTAAGAACTTGACTCTAATGCAACATATGGGAAATTATTAAGTGGTGAGGTAATAATTGCAATATCCGTATTTGCATAAATCCTCTTTTTTTTTGTCCATCCCCAAAATTTAACATTATGTTTTCTTTCTATAATTTGAGCTAAAGAACCGTCGCCAAATATGTTAAATCTTAGATTTTTCTTTTCTTTATTTGATGAACAAATATCTAAAAATAAGTGGGGATCATTTTCTTTTTCAAGTCTTCCAATAAAACTTATATTAATAAAAGACTTTTTCTTTTTTCTTACATGGTTTTGTTTAACTCCATTCAAAATAATTTTATGTTTAATTAATTTCATCCATGGAAATAACTGAAACCACCATTTCTGTGATGAATGTGATCCATAAATTACATAATCTAATTTAAAAGATATTAGAGAAAATAGAATTAAACCTAAAATTATTTTTAAGTTATATTTAAAGACTCCACTATGCAATGCCATTGCTAATTTAATATTTTTTTTTTTGTAAGTGTTAAAAAATAAAAAATAATAAATCAGTATTTTATAATTAGTAAAAAAAAAGAAATAATAATTTATTTTCAATTTTTTAAGCAATTTTTTAACCTTATGGCTATCTTTGAAAATATCTAATTTTATAATTTTTAAATTTTTTTTTTCTTTAAATTTTTCAAAAGTTTTTTTAGGATTTTTGTCAATTAAAAAGACTTTTTTTTTGTTTTCTAAATTATATCTTATATTCTGTTCAATAAAATTTGAATTTCCACCCTTGTAACCATCTGAAAGAAAAATTATTGCCATTTAATTTATAAAAAGGATTTTTTTAATTTATATAATAAAAAGTAAATATTACCCAAAAAACTTTTTGGCTTCAGTATACTAAAATTTTCATCAAAATCGTTTGACCATTGTTTTTTATATTCAAATTCTCCAGGACCTAAATCAATTTTTTTTATATCGTTTTTGATGCACCACTTTATTTGTTTTTTTAGTAAAATTCTGCCTGGAGAATATTTTAAAAATTCATTTTCTGATGTGCATGGTATAAGATAGTAAAAACAATTATTATCCAAAACACCTACTATAGATGAAATAATTTGATTTTCAAATTTTAACATTGAGCAAATATATTTAGAATTATTTTTTATTTGGTTAAACAATTTTGAATAAATTTTTTCAAATTCTTTTGAATTATGGCCTTTCTTTTTTAAAAATAACTTTTTATTTTTAAGAGTAAAATTAAATATCTCCTCTCGATCTTTAGCTTTTTCCGCTATGATAAATTCTAAATCTCCCCTTTGTGCTAATAATTTTTCTTTTCTTCTATCTGTTTGACGTGTTTTGGCACTACATTTTGTCTCATAAAATTCTCTCCAATCAATCCCACTTAAATTTATTATTGGAATTTTTTCTATACTAAATTTTTTATAAAAACTTATTGGATTTGGTTCTTTATTTATTAAGTTTGGATTTTTATTTAAAAAAACTAAATCAACTTTAAAATGATCAAATATTTGATTTAAAATATTTACAAAATCATCTTTCTTGATATCTTTATATCCATTTATCATAAACGGAATTGTAAAATTTATTTCATTCATAAATAACCAGGTAAGCATTTTTAAATTAAATTTATTTTCTAATTGAAAAAATAAAACCATAAAAAATTTTTTTTGCTGAAAAATTTCTACATAAAAATAATCTTTCACTTTATTTTGGTTTTGATTTAATGACTTAAGCCATTCAATTTGATAAAATAAATTTTTATTAATACCTTCGAAATTTTTAATTTTTTCCTCAATTTGATATGATTTTAGAGGAAATATTTTAAAGGAATACATAATTATCTTAAAAAAATTTTTCGCAAAATTTTATCAACACCCAACAATTTCCTTTCGAAATCATTTTTTTTAATATTCGGACCAATAGAACATCTAGTCAAATAAAATTTATTAAATTTCTTATATGAATAATCAAACGTAGTGACACTTGTTTGAAAGTGAAGTTTACTCAAAATTTCATGTTCATAAAAAGATATATCCTGATTTTGCCCATATGGGAAAGAAAAATGTTTTATCTTAAAATCAAAAGTTTTCTCTAAAAATTCTTTACTATTCTTAATCTGATTGAAAACTTCTTCTTTCTTAAAATTTTTTAGACATAAGTGATCCATTGAATGTGATCCAATAGTTATAAGTTTGTCCGTAATCATCGTTTTAACTTCATTGGTATCTAGAAAAAAATCACTCATATCTGTAAGTTTTTGCAAGTCAAAAATTTTCTTTAATTCAACTTTTTGATCATAAATTTTCAAATTTTTCATCTTTTTTTTTATTAGAAAAAAAAGATCTTTTTTCAATTTCTCAGTATGAATATCTATATTTTTATTTTCAAAAAAAATTTGATTTTTTTTCTCTAATTGAGACCATAATTCTAACCACCAAACCCATGGCTTTTCACTTAGAATTTTAGGAATTAGATAAATAATAAATGGAAAGTTATATTTTTTTAAAATTGGATACGCAATTTTTAAATTATCCTTATACCCATCATCAAAACTAATAATTACTGAAAATTTTTTTGGCTTAAAGTTTTGTTCACAAAGTTCATCTAAAGAAATAACATTTATATTATTTTCTTTTAAAAAACACATTTGATCAATAAAATTCGATCTTGTTACAAACAAATTTTTATTTGGTCCCTGTAGTTGTTTAAACTTTTCATCAGAAATTACTCCATGATAATATAAAATTACATAATCATCTCTCATACTCTTAAATAATTTTTTTATTAAAGAGAAACTAATTAATTTATTTATAAAATTCCTATAAGACATTATCTGAAAAAAAATTAAGATTTTTAATTGAACAAAAACCAGATCTAATTATAGCATTTAAGCTTTTTTTGTTACTAGACAAGCTATAAATATATAATGGTCTTTTTAAATTTAGAGAAATTTGATACAATAGATACTTATATAGTTTTTTATTTCTATATTCGTTTAATGTAAAAAAATCGTACAAGATATTTCCATTTTTAAAATAAATTTTTTTGTTTATTTCATCCACATTATGAATATCATTATTTGAACACCAACCATAACATACTATTTTTTTTGATTTTTTATCAATTAATGTCAATAGTTTATGCTTTTTTTCAAATCTTTTTAAAAAAATTTTATTATCAAAAGAATAAAAAAAATTTTCACAAATTCTAAATTCTTTATATTTTTCAAATACATGAAATTGAAAATTATCCAAATTTTCAAAAGTTTCTGTTTGATTAACTTTTTCTTTATCAAGTTTATAGATAATTACTTTATTGAAAAATTTTCTTAAATTTTTTATTAATATGAATAAATCTTTTTTTATTTTATTTAAGCAAAATAAAATAAAACTCGAATATAATTTTTTTAAAAGTAATTGAATTTGAGAACCATTATAATCTTTTAAAAAAAAATATGATCTTAAATAACTTTTTTTTTTAAAAAAAAAATTTGAATACATTATTGAAATCCATACAGGTCTTTTTTTATTTTTATTAATCTTGGCAATTTCTTTTCTATAAAATTTCATGAAATTCTTACAATTTTTATATGACTGATGAACATTAGATACTCTACCCTGTCCAACCCAGCAGTAACCTAAAATTTGATTAATAAAAAAAAACTTGTTATTTCGTGATGATAAACGTATCCAACATTCATAATCCTCCCATGAGTATTTTTCATCATGCTCAGAAATAAACCCAATTTCTGCTAACTTTTTCTTCTTTATTACAACACTTGAATTTGCAATAGGGTTTCCGTATTTTAGTAAATTTTCATAAATTGGCTCATTAATCAAACTGCTTTTATTTTTAATTATTTGTTTTAAAAAACCAAATTTTTTAGGAAGATAATACATACCATGATAGATTAAATCTGATTTGGATAATTTTATTGCATTATTAACTTTTATTAATTTATCTTTTTCCCAAACATCATCTGAATCTAAAAATGCTATCCACTCAAACTTTGCCTTTTTAATTCCAAAATTTCTTGATTTTCCAATATTATTATTATTGTTAAATCTAAAAAAACGTATTTTATGATTTTTGAATTCTTCGATAATTTTCTCTGGAAAATTTGACGAATAATTATCTATTACAATTAGCTCCCAGTTTTCATAATTTTGATTTATAACTGATTGAATTGATCTTTTTAAATAATTTGAGTTGTAATTAGGCATAACAATTGAAAATTTTTCACTCACAATTATTAAATTTTTTCCCTAATGGTTTCTTTGGGATCATGTGTCCCATCAATTAAATTAACAAATAAAGCATTTTTCGTTTTTGATGAAAATTTAAACCACGTACACGGACTAATTACTAAAATTCTTTTGTTGCTGAGATTTAATTTCTTAATTTTTTTTTTATTTTTAATATTAAACTGTATTTCTCCCTCTATCACCAAAATTATACATTGATATTTTTTATGAAATATCCAATCATTTTCTTTTTTTGATCTTTTAATTACATTAAAATAAACTTCTCCAAATTTTTTAAAAAATTTACTATCTTTACTAGTAAATTTAACTAATCGACCAATTTTAGTATTGAAAACTTTATTCTTATAAATTTTATACATTAGCGTTTTAAAAATTCTTGAATTTGATTTTTTGTAACTAAATATGGATTTTCTCTATAAATTAAGGTTTTTTTGTACCATTCAATCGTAAAATTAATACTTTCAGCAATGGTTAACTTTGGTTTCCAAAAAAGTTTTGATTTAGCTTTATTTATGTTTAATTGTAAATTTTTTTGTTCGTAATATTTATTTTTTTTCTTAAATTTTAAATTACCTTTACCCCAAATCTTTATAATTTTTTTTACAACAGTTAAAACATCGGTTACTGTATTTTTTTCTGATCCAAAATTCCAAGCACTTGAAAATTTTAAGGGATTTTCATATAGTTTTTTTGCAAGTATTAAATAGCCGTTAAGAGGCTCTAATACATGTTGCCATGGCCTATTAAAGTATGGATTTCTCAAAACAATTGTCTTATTAGAATTAATCGATTTTATGCAATCAGGTATTAATCTATTTTCAGACCAATCACCACCTCCAATTACATTCCCTGCTCTAACAGTTGCCAAACCACATTTTTTTTTATTTTTCAAAAAACTTTGATAGTAAGTATTTGTAATTATTTCAGCACAAGCTTTAGAACCACTATAAGGATCTTCCCCTCCCAAAATATCTTCTTCCACAAATCCTCTAACAGAATTATTGCTTTTGTAACATTTGTCAGAGGTAACGCAAACTATAGACTTAATTAAGTTATTAAATTTCAAAATTTCCAATATATTTAATGTTCCAATACTATTTATTGTATAAGTTTCGTAAGGATTTGTGTAACCTTTGATTATAAGAGGTTGTGCAGCCATATGAAAAACTATCTGAGGCTTAAAATTTTGAATTATCTTTTTTAATTTTTTAAAATTTCTTACATCAATTAAAGAATATTTTATCTTTTTGTTTAATTTTAATTTATAAAACAAATTTTTATTTTTATTTGGTGAATAACCAATACCATAAACTTTTGCTCCCATTTCATTTAACCATAAACATAACCAAGATCCCTTAAACCCTGTTGCACCTGTAACAAGAACTCTTTTATTTTTGTAGAATTTATTTACCATTTCTTCCATGGTGCATTTCCGTTTGACCAAATTTTGTTCAAATATTTTTTTTCTCTTAAAGTGTCCATACATTGCCAAAATTTAAAATGCCTGTAAGCATATAATTTTTTGATTTTAGTAAGTTTTTCGAATGGTTCCTTTTCAAGTACCGTGTTATCATTTTTTATAAATTCGAAAATTTCTTTTTTCATCACAAAAAAACCACCATTTATCCAATTATGTGTTGCTTGAGGTTTCTCTTTAAAATCAAAAACTTTATTAGCGGATGAGATCTTTATCTCTCCAAATCTTACAGGGGGTCTTACTGCTGTTAAAGTTACTATACCTTTCTTTTTTTTGTGAAACTTAATTAATTTTTTAATATCAACATTGCTTAAACCGTCGCCATAAGTGGCTATAAAATCATTATCACCTAATATCTTTTTTAAACGTAATATTCGACCACCAGTCAAAGTATTTTTACCAGTAAAATATATCTTAACATTACAATCTCTTATTGAGTTTTTTTTGAAATAATCATTAATTATATTAGACTTATAGCCAGTTGCTAAAATGAAATCTTTAAGACCATAATAATTAAAATATTTTATGAGATGCCATAATATTGGTTTTGTACCAATTTTTACCATAGGTTTCGGTTTTGTGATTGTTTCCTCTGCTAACCTTGTTCCAAGACCTCCACATAAAATTAATACTTTCATAAAAAACCTCTAATTAAGTATAAACATTATCTCATACTAATTTGCAATAGTGTTATCAATTTCTTTGATATATTCATTTGGAATTTTAAGAGCAGGTAGTTTAAAGCTCTGACCATTCCAAATCTTAAGATTAGATTTTATGAAATCTAAAGCTGTCTGTGCAGGTGTTTTTTCTAAAAACGAAGAGAGTAATCCAGCTTCATTTAGATTAATGAATAATTTTTTTACATGTTTAAATACATTTTTATCGATTTTTTTTGATCTCAAGGATTCGTACCAAACGTTTTCTATTATAGTCATAATTGGGTCTAAACCTGTTGGCATTATTAGATTATTTTCAAATTGTTCCCAATCAACAAATAAAACCTCGTCTTTATTATTGAACATTACGTTGCCAACTAAAGATAAATCACCATGAAAAGGTGCAAATTTTTGATTTTTATAATTATGCCAAATTTCAATATAATGTTTAACAGTAAGATCTAAGTATTTTTTTAATTTTAAATAAGGAACATTAGTATTAATATTAAAAAAATCTTCATTAATATTTATCCTAATTTTAATGTAAGTTTTTGTTTGTTTTTCTAAAATAGCATTAATTTTTTTTGAGGTTTGGCTATTATACCAGTTAATGCCTTTGTGCTCAGATGTAATTGAGTTGATACCCTTTTGCGTTGTAGCTGACTTTATTATACTTTTAGTTTTCAAACTTTCTTGATCTTTTGAAATAATTAAGAAAGTTTCTGATCCATGCCTGTGGACGCCTTTTATGTATTTCACTTTGTAGCTACTATTATTATTGAAGGACAGAAATTTCTAGCTTTCAAATATTTCATTAAAAAAATTTCAAAATATCTGAATACTAGTTTTTGTTTCCATGTAATTATATCTTTATTTTCATATGTTTCATACTGTCTAATACCTTCTTTTGAATTTGGTACTATTAAAGATGGAAAATGATACATTGGAAAACAGCAAAAATCGTCAATTTTTGAAAACCCAGCTTCTCTCAAAAGAGCCTTTAATTCAGAAAATGAGTAAATGTGTGTTCTGTAGTCTTTTTTCCTAAATACTCTAGATATTATATTTGACAAATTCCTTGGCAAAAAGGTTGTAAATTTTAAATTTACGTGAGGATCTGGTTGTCCTAAAAGATATCCATAATGAAGTTTATTTTCTATCGCTAGCAAAAGTTGACCCTCTTTTTTTAAACTTTCATAAACTTTCTTTAAAAATGATATTTGCATCTCTCTTGGTTTTTTTAAGATTTGATTGCTTTTTTTTTCTTTTTTCAAAGAACTTGATTTTTTAAAATAATCATCAACAACTACCTCTGAAGTTTCTGGTATCCACTCCAGTACACCATTTACTAAAGCATAATCAGCAATATTTTTGAAATTAACATCTCTTATGTCATCATTCACTAAATGAATATTTTCAAGGCTTTCCTCAGTTGCCCGTAATTTTAAAAATTTTAATGAGTCATAAGTTTGGTCAACAGCTATAATATGGTGACCTCTTTTAGCCATTCCAACGGATAAAACACCCCACATAGAACCATAATCTATACAAATACCTTGTTTACTATGATCAAGAAGTTCTAAAGCGGCCTCTCTTTTTGATGAAAATATCATTTCTTCAAATTGTGGCATAAAAGATTTGACAGCAGTTTTGCAATCATTTTTCTCTAGTATTTTATAAAACTCTTTATTTTTTTTTTCAGATAAATTCGACCAATATCCTGTTTTCCCAGACAAAAAAACACCATCATCATAATCTTTATAATGTAATTTTAGATATTCTTTTAGATCAATCATTTCTTTTTGAGTCATTATCAATTTTTAAATCATTTACAAACGATTCAGCCCATTTTGTTCGCACACCATAAAATAAAGACAAAATAAATCTTATTAGAATTTTTAAAGAAATTAATAAATAAATATAAAATGAATAATGACTACTATTATAAATATCGATAATAACAATAAGAAGAATAAAATCTACGTTTTTTGCATTATCATCAAATACACCTTTAAAAAAATTAAGCCATTTTGGATGTTTTATTTCTTGAGCGCTAAAATTTTCTTTTTCTACGAAATTTTGTTTATCTTTTCTCTGAGATAAAATTGAACTTAAATTTTCTAAAATTATTTTTTTACCCGCTGAAGAATATAGCTCAGTATGCAAAAAAGGTATAACCGCAATTAGATAAATTAAAAAATCATAATTTGTTTGATTAATTACAAAAAATCCCAATCCAATCCTTAAACCTATTGAGTTTATTGTAGCTCCATAAATATCAAGAATATGACCAGTTAAAGTTGGCTCATATTTCAATCGAGCAAGGTGTCCATCACTCCAATCTAATATTCCCTTGTTGAAAAATATTAAGACACCAATAATATTATAATAAAAATTTGGTATAGATAGCATTATAGCTCCAATAATACCACACAAACCATAAGCTATAGTGACCATATTTGGTGTTATAGGGGATCTAATTAAAATATATATAATTAAGACACTTAGATACATATAATATCTTGCTTTACAATATGTATAAGGATTTTGCTTAAATTTATCTAAGTACGGAAATCTTCTAAACTCCTCCTCAAATATTATTTTCTTTATTTCTTTAAGACTCAACTTATTGTGGTTCATGATTATTTTAATATCATTTAGAAAACTATAAATTTTAAAATTAATTTATATGTATACATTATTTAATTAATTGAATATATAATTTTATAAATTAATCACTGAGTTTTTATGAAAAAAATACTAGTAGATATGTCTGCAACAATAATTCATCATGGACATATCAGACTGCTAAAAAGAGCCAGTAAATTTGGCAAAGTAATTGTCGCATTAACTAAAGATAAAGAAATAAAAAAAATTAAAGGTTACAAGCCTGAATTAAGTTTTAAAGAGCGAAAAGAAATTCTTGAAAGTATTATCTACGTTTCCTCTGTAATTCCATCAAATTGGATAATAAACGAAAAATTTATCAAAAAAAATAAAATTGATTTTTTAGTCCATGGAAACGATTGTTCTAATCCTATTTCAAAAGAAAAAAAAATTATATTTAAAAGAACAAATAAAATAAGTAGTAATATTATAAGAAAAAAAGTTGTAAAGAATTTCTTAAAAAAAAACAAATAATCTTTAATTGAAAGTATTTTAAAATCAAATTTTTATATAATCTAAAATTCTTGCTCTAGAAAAACTTTTCAAATGTACTTCTCCCAAATGACAAATTACCGATCCTTTAATATTTGCTCTACTTTGATATAAAACAACATTTTGACTATCACTTTTGACTTTTTTGCTTATCAAAGTACACAAATTAGGTTGATTTGGTTTAGGGTATAATAAATACTCTTTCATATTTCGAATAAATTTTTTCTTATTTATTTTTACTGAAAAACTAAAATTTTTATAGTTTTTTAATATTTCGTCTAAAGAGCAAATAGCGTGGTACGGACCTGTCATTTTCTTTCCTAGATGATTTAATATGTTTAAATTAAATTCATCAATTTCATTAAAGTTTTTTTCATTAAATGTAATGAAAGCTCCTCCTGTTAATCCAAACAAGCCTTTGCAAGAACTAAAAGCTGCTACATCAGATAGTTCATGATTTTTTTCTAGTCCTATTGATGCTGTTGCATCTAAAGCAAGTTTAGATTTACACTTTTTTTTTAATTCAAACAAATTTAAAATTGGAATCTTATATCCAATACTGGTTTCTACAGGGCAAGCAACTACCCAATCGTATTTTTTTTTTATAGCATCTAATTCTTTGTAACTTAAATAATCAATTTTTTTTATATATCTATATTTTTTTTTACTCGTTTCTGACATATATTTTAATCTATCAGAATAAACACCGGTCTTTATAATTAAAATATTTCCATATAAAAAATTTGAAATCATAATTTCTAATGCAAGACTAGCTGCACCTTGAAGTCTTGCTATATTTTTATGTCCTGAAATTTTTAAAATATTTTTTAAAACCCTATTTTCAATCACATCATATTTAAAATCTCCTCGTCCAAAACATGGCCTTAAACCGCTAAGGTTTTCCAAAGTTAGGCTTGCAGGACCTGGTGTAAATAACTTAGTAGAGGAATTTACTTTAGTAATAAATTTTTTAAAATCTTTTTTCATCTGTCATTTAAGTTTTTTTACAAATTTTTTTTTTAAGATCTGCATTTTTTCTTTAGGTCTAGATATATTTTTTCTATGACCCTTTTTACATAAAATTTCAATAAAAAAACTTTTATCACCAGCTATTCCTTTTGATATCGCTTTTTCTAAATCTAATTTATTTTTACAAAATTTCACAATTTTATAACCCAATGAGTTTGCAAGTTTATAAAATTTTACATGTTCTGATGAGGTTTTCTGCCCACCGACTGACTCATGAGCATTATTATTAAATAATATATGAACTATATTATTTTGACGTGCACTTGTTGTTAAGGACCCCATATGCATAGTTAAAGCACCATCACCATCAAAACAAAAAACTTTTTTTTTTGTATTCATGGCAATTCCAGATGCAACAGAAATAGCATGTCCCATTCCACCTACGCACATAAAATTATTTATTTTTTTTTTCTTTTTTTTTAAAATTTCATTTAATTCTCTTGATAGTATCCCAGTAGTTGATACTACAGTAGAATTATCAGGTAATATATCTACTAAGCTTTCTAGAAGCTCTTCTCTAAAATTTAATTTTTTACTATCATCATTAATTTTGTATTTTTCTGTTTTAAAGGTATTTTTTTTTACCAAAATACAAACAGGAAGTTTTTTTTTATTTGAATAATTTTTTAAATATTTAATTATTTTTTTAATATTACATTTTGAGTCAACAATTTTATATTTTATTCCTAAACTTTTTAAAAAATTTTGAGTCTCTTTTCCTTGAGTAATATGCTGCGGTTCATCTGAAATTTTTTTATTTGGTTCTCCTCTCCAACCAACAATTAAAAATAACGGGATACTGTATACTTTTTGATCAGCTAATGATATCAGGGGATTAATTGCGTTACCCAAACCTGAGTTCTGCATGTAGATAACTGGTATTTTTTTGGTTCTTAAATGATAACCTATACCAATTCCTATTGCTGATCCCTCGTTTGCAGCTACATAATGTTTAGTTCTAAACTTTCTATCAATAGCAAAACAAAATTCTTTTAAGAGTGAGTCCGGAACTCCTGAAAAAAAATTTAAATCATTCCTTGATAATTCATCTAAAAATTTACTAGCTTCTATCACAGTTATTTAGTTCCTGGGATAAGATTTAAAATTTTTTTAATACTTAATAAATCCTTATCAGACTCATATGATCTTTTATGTTTCAATATATCTAATGCTACTTTTTTCATTGCAGGATATGCGGCTCTTAACATGTGATTTGCATAAATGACAACATTAAAACCCTCATCTATTAATTGTTTTTCTCTTACTTGGTTGTAACTTGAGGGTACAGAAACTAAAGGCACATTAGGAAATAATTTCTTAAATTTTCTTGAAAATTCAAAAATTTCTTTAGGTTTATTTGATTTACTATGTATCATTATTCCGTCACTACCTGAAGTTAAATAATTTTCAGCTCTTTTAAGTGCGTCTGATACTGGTTTTCCTAGTATTAGACTTTCGATTCTAGAAATTATCATTAAATTTCCTTTAGTTAATTTTTTACCAATTGCAATTTTCTCTGCAAATTTTTTTATACTTTCTTGTTTTTGTTTGACTTCTGTTCCAAACAAAGAATTTTTTTTTAACCCAGTTTTATCCTC
>CACGIZ010000012.1 GCA_902573235.1 uncultured Pelagibacteraceae bacterium
AGAAATACCCTAAAATGAACTGTAAAGTTGGTGTAATATAAAAAATCATTCCAGTTGGTCCTAATCCAATTAATTCAACGCCTCTAACATATAGAAACAAAGGAATCACAGTCATAGGTCCAGCCAAAAGTAAGTACAGACTTAATCCTGGATTGCCTAAATTAAAATCATTTAATCCATTTTTTGAAATAATATAAAATGCAACTAAAGCAAAAGGAAAAATATATAAACTTTCAATTAGAAGACCTATGTCTGTATCAATTTCAATTTTTTTTCTTACCAAATTATAAAAGGCCCAACTAAAAGCAACAATTAAACCAACCCATGGCAATGATTTGAGATTAAAAAAGATTAAAATCATGATGGATATAAAAACTAAAATAATCGAAAAAATTCTTTTTTTATTAAGTTTTTCTTTAAAAAAAATATATCCTAAAAGAACACTAATAATTGGCATTATAAAATATCCAAAACTCGCGTCTATTATCCTCTCAGAGGCAACAGCATATATCCATATCGACCAATTAACAAAAATTAAGAATCCAGATATAAGTAATGCGATTAATTTTTTTTTATTTTCAATTTCTCTAAAAAAGATTTTCCATTTTGATAAAAACGAAGTTGTTATAATTAACATTATTGCTGTCCACAAACATCTATGTACAACTAATTCAGTATGACCAATAAAAGAAACTGACTCAAAGTATATAACCCCGATAAAACCCCACCAAAAAGATCCCAGTGAGGTTAAAATTAAACCTTTATTAAAATTATTTTTCATATTTATTAAAAGAATAAAATATCAAGACTAATTAGACTATTTTATAGTTGAATTAAATATTTTTAATTATAAAACCTAGCTCACGGAGAGAAGGCTGAGCGGTTGAAAGCACCGGTCTTGAAATTCCAAGTAACCCCTTCCCGCTTTAAGACGATTCACGTACTTATCAAGTCATTGCTTACTTTTTGAAATTTAGTTTTCACAAAAAATTTATCATTCTTGGCTTGCCTAATCTTAAAACTAGAACGAGACTAGAACGAGAAATTATATATTTTTATCCTTAATACTTTTGCAAATTTCATAAGCCTCATATACAGATGAAATAAGTTTATTTAATTTCCAATTGTTTTCAGTTATATCAAAATACTTATTTGCATTAAAATTCAAACCATCAACAATTTGAATTTGGTATATCCCCTCAGACTCATAATATTTGTACATAGTATAAATATATTCTTTAAGTGGAAATGTTCCCAAATAGAAAACAACTTTTAACCCTTCTTTATAAGGAAACGTAGATAGTACCTCAGCAGTTGTTTCTATGTCATTTAACTTTATCGGAACTCTTCTACCAATCAATTGATCAAAATCTCCTGGATTGTTCCAAGTAAAAAAAGAAAACATTGAACTAACTTCTTCGCATTGTTCATCGGGAGATAAAACAAATGAAAACTTATCTGAATACTGGATTTCACCAGATACTATGGCATAGCTTTGATCCTCATATCTGGCTACTTCCCAGTCCTCATGAGCGTGTGCGTTTGGATGGATAAACGTTAACAAAATTAACAAAAGAAAGGAGCTTTTGAAGATCCAACGCATTATTATCTATAAATCATATTATATTGGTTTTATTAGGACTGAATTTTGTTTAAAAAAAGATTTTAATTTTTTATAATAGAAGGATTAACTGCAACTAAACTTTTTCTCGTTAAGCCCTCATGATCATCAAATATGAAAGATATTTTTGATCCATATGGGATAGTTCCTATTCCTTGAGAAATATGAATAAAAATTTCCTCCCTAAGACTATTATCATAATCTCTATAATAACCATCTATTATTTCAATAAATCCACCTGCCTTAAGATTTGGTCTACCTTTATTTCCTAAAAAAATTCCATTAGCTTTGTCACCTTTTTTAAAAACTTTTTTATTTAATGTATTTTCTTGTTTTAGAAATTTATTTATGAATTTTTTTTGAGAGTCAGATCTAGTGTATGAAGTATATTCTTTAACTTTTTCATTAAAAACTGTAAATAAACTATTAATAAATTTATGCCTTTCATCTTGACTGAAATAACTTCTTAAGCTTGTTAATTCACCATAAGCTTTTGAGATAGTTGATTTAGTTGTTTTGTAGTCAATTAAGCTTAAATCTTCAAATTCTTTAAATAACTCAGCAAGATGAACTATATTATTATATGCTTCAATAAAATCTTCATGAGAACCTTTTTCTATTAAATATTCACTAAAACGTCTGTGATATTCTAAAGAATTTTTAGCAAGTTTTCTTGCAAATCTTAGATCAATATCCTTAAATTTTATTGCTGCAATTTTATTTTTTTCAGCCATCTCTTTTGTTAATTGATCAAATTGACGTAAATAATATAAAGATTGTAATAATTGATAATGAATTTCGACAAACTCAGGGAAAATTTTTAACGATTCTAATCCAACATTAATTGAGTCTTGGTAAAGTGATGCAAATCTATATGTTTGTATTTGATAAGCTCTTAAATTTGGATAATCTGGTTGTAATCTAATTGATATTTCGAAAGAATTTTTCATATCAAGTAGTGAACCTAGGTGACTGTAAAAAATACCCTCAACTCTATAAACTTCACAATATTTTGGGTGTTTTTTTTTTAAAAATGAAAAGGATTTTATTACTTGTTGGTCTTTATGATTTAATTCGCTCAAAATTTTATCCTTATCTAAAGTTGCGCTATATTTCAATGATAAGGAAGTCATTTTATTTCTATGTATAAGATACTTATTGATTTGCAAAAGTTCATTTATTGCTTCATCGTCTGAGTCTTTTCTTTTTAAAAAGCTGTCATAATCATAACGAATGTTATTTAAATTATCTTTATTAATTTTTCTTGTTGACTTAATTGTTTTTAAACGAGCGTCTATGCTCATTATTTTCTTTTTACTATCTAAATCCTTAAAAAGATTATTTTTTTGTATAAATGATTTTATTATTGGTCTTAAGCTAAAGTACTCAGTTTCACTTTCTTTTAGATCTCTAATAAGAAATCTTTTTCTATCTAAATTTGACAAGTTCAATTCTACTTCCTCTGGTTCTATGCCTGTATAAGTGCATATAGTTGTATTGGTAAATTCTTGTTCTAAATAGTAAAGCATCTCTAATATTTTTTTTGAATTTAAATCAAGTTTCTTGAATAAATTACTATATGAATAATTTAGAAAATCTTTACTTGGTTCAAATGCTTTTTCAATTGAAGTGCCATTAAAAACATCATCTAAAGATAGCTTGATACCTAGTGGATTGTTTTCTCTACGATTTGTCAAAGAAACTATCTCATTTTTAGTTTTTTTTCTCAAAAAATCTAGTTCAAGATATTGAGCATATTTTCTAAATAAATGTTCAGATGCTGAGTCATCAAAAGATGGTATTTTAATAGTTACACCAGAATCTATTGGCTCTCTAGATGTAATTATAATTTTCGACTCATGATCTACTTCATGAGAATTTTCAATAAAGTTCATAATTTTTTGATCTAATACAGTTTCTAAATTATCTAAAACTAATAAACATTTTTTTTTTGTTAGGTAATTTAATAAAAATTCAATCTGATTATTTTCATCATTATCTTTTGAAAAATTTTCTAAAAATTCTTTATAAGATTTTAAAGATTGATTAAGACTTTTAATCTCATTATTCGAAAAGGTTTGTGTTTTAAAAGTAAACCATTTTATCTCATCATATTCACCAATTTTTGTTTTTATTTCATTACATTTATGCAATAAAAGAGACGTTTTTCCTACACCCGCATCCCCAGTAAGAACTATTACTGAATTTTTTTTCATTGTTTGATCTAACTTTTTTATAATTTTATCTCTTCTAATAAAACCAGTTTCTTGATGTTCTGTTGGAGGTAAATTATTCTCAATTTCATTGTCAGTTTCAAGCTCTTCTTCTAAAAAAAAATCCTCATTATGTTTTTTTTCAGAAAAATTTTTTAATTCTGAAAATAATACTAAAAAAATATTTTCATAAATTGAAGTTTTATTTATAAAATTTTCCATTTCATCGATATCAGAAGCTAAAAGATTTTTATGAGCACTTCTGTTTCTAACATGTTTTATTGAAAGAAGAGATTTACTTAAGTCTTCAAAAATTAGTTTTGACTCTTTTGTTAATAAATTTTTATGCTGGTTGAGTATATCGTAACATTCAGAAAAATCTGCACCATTAATCAGTTCATCATCATTATCGTCTGAATTATTTTCAGTTTTAATCTTTAATCTTTCTATAATTTTAATATCAACTAAATTTTTTAATCTATTTGTATTCAGCAATTCATCTTTTATCCAATTCCTTAAATCTTTTTCTATTGAAATAGCTAAAATTGTGCATTTAGTTTCAGCAGTAATTTTCATATCAACTTGTTTGTCTTAATAAAAAATTAATAGAATAAAATAACTAGAACTAGACTAGAACTAAAGAGTTAATTTCATAAATCATATTGTCTCTTTTTTGTTGAAATTTAAGATTATACTTATAAAACCTTGCTTACGGAGAGATGGCTGAGCGGTTGAAAGCACCGGTCTTGAAAACCGGCAAAGGGGCAACTCTTTCCTGGGTTCGAATCCCAGTCTCTCCGCCATTTGACTATTTATATTGAAAATTTTTAAATAGATTATTTATTTTATTATCTTCAAATTCTATATTTGTATCTAAACCATTATAAAAATTGTAAAGATTATTATCATCGATTTCCAAAAGTTTAATTAACTCATTTAAATCCTCATAATCTAACTGGTCTAAATATTTATTTGTAAAAGCTCCTAAAAGTTTATCCATTTCTTTTGTACCGCGATAATTTGATCGATAGATAATCTTTTTTTTTATTTGTTCTATATCGGTGGTCATAATAGGAATATAATATTAGTTTATGAATATTAAAAGAAATTACAAATATTTATTATCTGACCTTAGTGCTCTTAAAGGTGTTGGAATTAAAACCACAAATTTACTTAAAAAGAAAAAAATAAATAATATTTTTGATCTCTTATGGAAGTTGCCAAAATCATTCACTGATAGAAGTTTATCTTCAAAAATTAAAGATCTTAAAATCAATGAAATACAAACTATAACTATAATACCTCAAAAATATTCCTTCCCAAGAGTTAGAAATTTGCCAAATCGAGTTTTATGTAAAGATGAAACTGGTCAAATAGATTGTGTTTTTTTCAATAGTTATGAAGGTTATATCAAGAAGATATTACCTATTGGAAAAGAAGTAACTATAAGTGGTAAAATTAAATATTTTAGAAATAAATATCAACTAACAAACCCAAAATATATTTCTGAAGACTCTTCTATTATCAAACAGAAGCATAATAGTTATTCATTAACTGAGGGTATTAGTGAAAAAGTTTATAATAAAATTATATTACAAATAATAGATAATTTACCAGAAATTGGAGAATGGCACTCAACTGATATTCTAAAAAAATTTAATAATATAAGTTGGAATGACTCAATCAAAAAATTACATAAACCAGAAAATATTGGTAAATTTAATGAAAATTTTTATCAAAGACTCGCATTTGATGAAATTTTCTCTACATTTTTAGTAAATTCAGAAATTAGAAAAAAAATTAAAAGAATTAAAAAAACTAAAAAAAAATTTGATACAAAAAAACAAAACAAAATAATTTCTGAATTAGATTTTTCTTTAACTAGAGATCAAATTAAAACTTTAGATGAAATAAATAAAGACCTAAGTTCTGAAAATAAAATGTTTAGATTGCTTCAGGGTGACGTTGGAAGTGGAAAAACAATAGTATCTTTACTATCTGCTTTTAATACTATTAATTCAGGTTTTCAAGTAGCAGTAATGGCACCCACTGAGATATTAGCAAGACAACATTTTTTATTAGCAAAAAAAATATTTCCTAAAAATATAAGAATAGAATTACTTTCGGGCAAATCATCATATAGAGACAAAAAAATTATTTTAGATCAATTATCAAAAAAACAAATTGATATAGTTTTTGGCACTCACGCTCTATTTCAAAAAAAAGTTGAATTTAAAAAACTTGGATTAATTATAATTGATGAACAACATAAATTTGGTGTTGGTCAAAGAAAAAGGTTATCAGATAAAGCCGGTAAAGATTGCGATGTTCTTTTAATGACTGCAACACCTATCCCACGTACTTTGACAATGACAATATATGGGGATATGGATCTTTCAATAATTAGAGAAAAACCTAATATTCGTAAACCAATTAAGACTTACAGTAAACTTGAAAACAAAATAGATGACGTAATCAGATTTGTTAAAAAAGAAATCAAACTTGGTAATCAAATTTTTTGGGTATGTCCCTTAATTGAAGAGTCTAAAAAAATTGATCATACATCTGCTGTAAAAAAATCAAAATACTTAGAAAAACTGTTTCCTAAACAAGTTTTTTTACTTCATGGAAAAACAACAGCTGATGAAAAAGAAATTATTCTTAACAAATTCTTACGTAATGATTTTAAAATCTTAGTTTCAACCACAATCATAGAAGTAGGTATAGATTTTCCTAATGCAAATGTAATAATTATTGAAAATGCAAACAAATTTGGTCTATCCCAGTTACACCAACTAAGAGGTAGAGTTGGAAGAGGTAATAAAGAGTCTTCATGTATACTAATGTTTAAGTCAAATTTAAGCGATAATGCAAAAAAGAGAATTAATATTTTAAAAGACTCTAATGATGGATTTAAAATATCTGAAGAGGATATGAAATTAAGGGGGTTTGGAGATGTTTTAGGCTTTAAACAAAGTGGAATTAAAAATTTTAGATTAGCAGACCCAGTCCATAATCATAATCTTTTTATTTTGGCAGAAAAAGAAATCAAAAGAATTGAAAATAATTATGAGGACATAAGCAAATTCAAACCATTAATCAAATTATATGATAGAGCAGATATTATAAACGATATTGCCTAATTTTTTCCAGTGGAAGTTCCTGCTGAAACAATAAATTTAGACGCTTCTTCAAATGTCATGTTTAAATAAATTACTTCGTCAATTGGAAACATAAGTAAAAAACCACTTGTAGGATTTGGTGTAGTAGGAACAAAAACATTTATCAACTTTTTATTTGTTTTTTCAGCCATCTCACCTTTGTTTTCTTTTGTTGCAAAACCAACGGCCCAAACACCTTTTCTAGGATATTCAACTAAAACAACACTTTTTTTATCATTATCATCTTTATTAGAAAATGTTTCTGTCATTTGAACTATTGCTGAATAGATAGTTCTTAAAACAGGAATTCTTTTAAACAAATCATCGATGAGTTTAAGAATTCGTTTACCTAAAAAAGATAAAGACAAACCTCCAACAAAAGTGATAAAAACTACAGAAATGATAATTTCTATTCCTGGTATTGCGTAAGGCAAATAACTATTTGGATTTATATTTTCTGGTATAATTTTAGAAGAAATACCTATTATAAACTTTGTTAAGTACAGGGTAAATCCTATAGGAATTAACACAACTACACCTGTAATAAAATAATTTCGTAAGATAAGTGTTAGAGATTTTTTTTTTTTATTTTTCGCCATTTATTTACTTAAAACTTGAGTAGATTACAAAAAAAATTGCCACTATGAAAAGGAATAATAATATTTTATTATTTAGATTCATTAATAAATATAATATCAATGTTATTAGAAAATGAATAGAAGAAAATTTTTATCTTATATTGGATGTGGGTGTTGCGGTATTGTTTTGAATTCTTGTGCAACTGCACCAATAACCGAAAGAAGACAGTTAAAAATAATACCTGAAGCCAAACTTAATGCCCAAGCAGCACAAATTTATGAAAAGGTTAAAGAAAAAGAAAAACTAATCACTGATTCTAAAACACTTACTGAAATTAAAGAAATTGGTAAAAAAATGGAAAATTCTATAAGTGAATATTTTTATCAAACTAAAATGAATGATCCTACAACAAATTTTGATTGGGAGTACATATTAATTGATAACAAAAAAGTTAGAAATGCTTGGTGCATGCCTGGAGGTAAGATAGCTGTCTATACAGGAATTTTAGATGTTACTAAAAATACAAATGGACTAGCTGCAGTGATGGGGCATGAGATTGCTCATGCAGTAGCGAAACATTCGGTAGAGAGAGCTAGTAGAGGAGCTCTTCTAAATACTGGAACTCAACTGCTTGATATTTTTACTGGAGGAAAATTATCTCAAGTCAATCGTGCCACTGGTATGAATACTGTTGCTTTATTGTCTCAATTAGGAATTATGAACCCATTTAACAGAAAACAAGAGAGTGAAGCTGATTATTTAGGATTAATCTTTTCCTCATTGTCAGGATATGACATTAGAGAAACAGTGAAAATTTGGGAAAGAATGAAAGAATTTAATAAAGGTAAAGCCCCACCAGAATTTATGAGCACTCATCCATCTGCAGACAATAGAATAAAAAAAATTAACGATTGGACAAGTGAAATTATATTAAAGTATCCACCAATTAACATTAGCTAGATGTTAATGGTGAGCCGTGATGGACTCGAACCATCGACCCATTCCTTAAAAGGGAATTGCTCTACCAACTGAGCTAACGGCCCGTTTTCATAATGAATGAAATGTATATATAGATTTATTTATATATTTCAAATAGGAATTTATGAGACAAAATTGTTTTCATATTACAACTTATCAACGTATTTATCATGAAATTCATCAAATGTACCATTCTGAATGTGATTTCTTATTGATGACATTAATTCTTGATAAAAATTAATATTATGAAGTGTAAGAAGCATTGATCCAAGAATCTCATTTGTATTAAATAAATGATTTAAATAATTTTTTGTGTATTTATTCAAATTAAAATTTTTACAATTTTCATCTAGTGGAGTATCGTCATTTTGATATTTGCTATTTCTTATATTTACTCTTCCATTCCAAGTAAATGCAAGACCCGTTCTTCCAGATCGTGTAGGCATTACACAATCAAACATATCAATACCTCTTTTAACTGCTCCAAGAATATCTGATGGAGTACCAACACCCATTAAATAATGTGGTTTACTAGATGGTAATTTATCTTTTAAATTATCTAGAACGGTAAACATCTCAGCTTGTGTCTCTCCAACTGCAAGACCACCAACTGCATATCCGTCAAATTCTATTTTAAGAAGTTCATTCAAAGACTCAATTCTAAGATCATCAAAAAGTCCTCCCTGAATTATTCCAAACAATGCTTTGTGAGGATTTTTGCCAAATGCTTTCTTAGATCTTTTTGCCCAATATAAAGATAGATTCATTGACTCCTTAATTAATTCATAATTTTTAGAATTTTTAGGACATTCATCCATAATCATTAAAATATCAGAATTTAAATCTAATTGAATTTTAATACTTTCTTCCGGGCTGAGATAAAACTTTTTACCATCAATATGTGAATTAAATATTGCACCTTTTTCTCTATCTATTTTATTCAATTTAGATAGTGACATAACTTGAAAACCACCTGAGTCGGTTAATATAGGTAAATCACAATTCATAAAATTATGTAATCCTCCTACCCTTTTAATTCTATCGACACCTGGTCGTATCATTAAATGATATGTATTTCCTAAAATAATTTCTGAACCTGTTTTCTTGATATCATCAATTGTACAAGCTTTTACTGTAGCTTGAGTGCCAACTGGCATAAAAGCTGGGGTCTTTATATTCCCTCTATGGGTTTCAATTAATCCACATCTTGCATATTTATTTTCTTTTAAAAGTTTAAAGGCAAATCTTTTTAATGCCATTTATTCTACAAAGATTTGAAACTAATAATCTTATCTGGGTCAGTAACTGAACCATTATTTTTTTCATCACCTCTTTTAATTTTATCAACAAACTCCATGCCCTCAATTACTTTTCCAAAAACTGTATATTGTCTGTCTAAGAAAGGCGCAGGTTTAAAACAAATGAAAAATTGACTGTTAGCACTATTAGGGTCAGATGATCTCGCCATAGATAGAGTTCCTCTATCGTGAGGAAGATCATTAAATTCCTGTTGAAGATCAGGCATATCAGATCCACCCATACCTGCCATTCTTAAATTAAAATCTTTTGAATTTGAGTTTCCAAATTTTACATCACCTGTTTGTGCCATAAAACCGTCTATTACTCTGTGAAATACTACATTGTCATATTTACCACTATTAGCTAATTCTTTAATCCGCTTAACATGATTAGGTGCTACATCTTCAAATAATTCAATTTTTACATCACCATCTTTTAGTTTTAATATCATAATATTCTCCTCTGAAATTGATTGGTTGGTTAATAAAAAAAACAAGATTAATAATTTTATAAAAAATCTATTCATATTTTTTTTTTAATAGTTTGATAGTACTTTTAGTTGTAAATTTTTTTATATTGCCCTTTAGCTTTATTATTTCTTTTACAAACTTAGATGAAATTATTTGATTTTCAACATCTGACATTAAAAATATAGTTTCTATATTATTATTAAGTTTTCTATTCATTCCAGCAAGTTGAAATTCATATTCAAAATCTGAAACAGCTCTTAATCCTCTTAAAATTATGTTGGATTTATATCTTTTACATAAATCAGTTGTTAAAGATGTAAATGAAATTACTAAGATCTTTTTTTTATTCAATTTCAAATCTGAAAAAAGAGCTTTTTTTACAATTTCAATTCTTTCGTTTGAGTCAAATAAATAATCTTTATTATCTACGTCAGATACTGCTACAACGATTTTATCAAATAATTTTAAAGCTTTTTTAATTACATCAATATGACCAAAAGTAATAGGATCAAATGTGCCTGGGTAAATAGCTACTTTATTCATTAAACTAAATTATCATCGATTTTATCAGCTGAAACAACTTTTTCTTCTCCTGATAATTTAATTATTCTAACTCCCTGAGTGTTTCTTCCAGCTGTTCTTATTTCTTTTACAGCAACTCTAATAACTCTTCCTTTATTAGTAGAAATTAAGATTTCATCACCCTCAAATACTGGAAATGAAGATGAAATGTTTCCATTTCTTGGTGAATTAATTATTCCAATAATTCCCTTTCCACCTCTATTGGTAACTCTATAGTCTGTATGTGGAGTTTTTTTTCCAAAACCATTTTCGGTTATGGAAAGGATGAATTTTTCCTTAGCTTTTAATTCAGACTTATCATCTTTAGATTTTTTAAGTTTTTTGGTGTTTTTATCACTGTCTATAATGGATAATGAAACAATTTGATCGTTGGGTGCTAGAACTATGCCTTTAATACCTTTTGAAGATCTGCCTTTGAAAATTCTTAATTTTTTTGACTCAAAACGAATACATTTTCCAAATTTTGTACTTAATATAATATCTTGATCCTCTTTACAAATTTTTACACCAACTATTTTATCATTAGTATCTAGTTTCATTGCTATTTTGCCTGAAGTATTAATTGATGAAAAATCATCTAAGCTATTTTTTCTAATTTTTCCCTGTGATGTAGCAAAAACTATTTGGTAATTTTTCATTTCTGACTCATCATCAGGAAACGGCATTATAGAGCTTATAGATTGGTGATTTTTTAAAGGTAATATATTAAATAAAGATTTTCCCTTAGAAGCAGCTGATCCTTCAGGTATTTTCCAGGCTTTTATTCTGTAAACTAACCCTTCTGTTGAAAAAAATAAAACAGAAGTATGTGTATTAACTGATAAAGTTTGAACAACGGAATCCTCATTTCTTGTTGTAATGCCAGTTTTACCTTTACCGCCTCTTTTTTGAGTTTTGACACTATTTAAAGAACCACGTTTTATATAACCTTGAAGTGTCACAGTGATTAAAACTGATTGTTTTTGAATTGTTTCCTCAATATCGTAATTTAATACAGCATTAATTATTTTTGTTCTTCTTGGAATTGAATATTTCTCTTTAATGTTTTTTAGTTCTTCACTTATTACTTTTTGTAATTCTTTTTTGGATGAAATTATTTTTTTATATTTCACAATCAAATCAGCTAACTTCTTAATCTCCAATTCTATTTCATTAATACCTAAAGCAGTTAATTTTTGTAATCTTAATTCTAAAATTGCATTCACTTGAGGTTCTGAAAGAGAATATAAATTTTTACTTTTTTTGTTCTCAATTAAAGAAATCATTTTTTGAGATTTGTTTATTTTCCATTTTGTTTTTAAAATTGATTTTTTTGCATCATCAGGAGTTTTAGATGATCTTATAATTTTGATAACTTTATCTAAATTTTCAACTGAAACCGAAAGACCAATTAATATATGAGCTCTCTCTTCAGCTTTATTTAAATCAAATTTAGTTTTTTTAATTACTACGTCTTCTCTAAAATTTAGGAAGTTCGATAAAAATTCTTTTAAATTACAAGTTTGTGGTTTCCCATCAACTATTGCCAAGGTATTAAATCCAAAAGAACTTTCAATTTGTGTATTTTTGTATAACTGTCTTTTTACAGTTTCGGGTTCAACACCGCTTCTTAGGTCGATTGATACTCTAATACCCTCTCTATTAGATTCATCTCTAATATCTCTTATACCTTCTATTTTTTTTTCTCTTACTAATTGCGCTATTCTTTCATTGAGAACTGATTTGTTTACTTGATAAGGTATTGATGTAATTACTAATCGCTCTCTTCCATTTTTTAGACTTTCAATAGATATTTCACCTCTTATCTTAAACGAACCTCTCCCTTTATTATAACCTTGTTTAATTATATCCTTACCAATTATAACTCCACCAGTTGGGAAATCTGGGCCGGGGATATGTTTCATTAAATCTTTTATTTTAATATCCTTATTTTCAATCAAAGCTAAGGTTCCATTAATGACTTCTCCTAAGTTATGAGGAGGTATACTTGTTGCCATACCAACAGCTATTCCTCCTGCTCCATTAACTAGTAAATTCGGGAATTGAGCTGGTAAAACACTAGGTTCTTTTTCTGTTTCATCATAATTGCTTTTAAAAGAAATAGTATTTTTTTCTATGTCATCAATTAAATACTGAGATACCTTTGATAATCTTGTTTCAGTATATCTCATAGCTGCCGCAGGATCTCCATCTATTGAACCAAAATTTCCTTGACCATCTACCAAAGGTAAACTCATAGAAAAATCTTGGACCATTCGAACTAAAGCATCATAAACTGATTGATCACCATGAGGATGATATTTACCTATAACATCTCCCACTATCCTTGCAGATTTTCTGAATTGTTTTGACCAATCATAACCACCTTTATACATTGCGTACAAAATTCTTCTATGAACTGGTTTCAATCCATCTCTTATATCAGGCAAAGCTCTGCTGACTATAACACTCATTGCATAAGACAAATATGATGAGCTCATCTCATCATGCATCGAAATTAGTTTGATGTTCTTATCTTCTGAAATATCAGTCTTTTGCATAATTATTAGAATGGGATTTCGTCATCCATATCGTTTGAGATTTGAGAAATTTCCTCATTATTCGAAGCTTGACTTTTGTCGTTTGCTATGCCACCACCAGAATTTCCCCCACCTAGCATTGTCAAAGAAGAATTGTATCCTTGGATAACTACTTCTGTTGAGTATTTATCTTGACCTGATTGTTCATCTTTCCATTTTCGTGTTGTTAGTTGTCCTTCAACATAAATTTGTGCACCTTTTTTTAAATATTGTTGAACTACATTTACTAAACCTTCGTTAAATACAACTATACGGTGCCATTCGGTTTTTTCCTTTTTTTCACCAGTATTTTTATCTTTCCAAGATTGACTAGTTGCAAGACTTAATCTTGCAACACTTTTGCCATTTACCATTTGTTTTATTTCAGGATCTGCGCCCAAACGACCAATTAAAAGTACTTTATTTAAACTTCCAGCCATAATATTTTAAATTTGTTAAATTAATTAATTAGATTTATACCACAATTTACACTGAATATTAATTTTATTAATTCAAAGCAACTAAAATTATGATTAAAAAGATAGTTATTAAGGGAGCTAAAGAACACAATTTAAAGAATATTTCTTTAGAAATACCAAAAGATAAATTTATTGTAATTACAGGACTATCTGGTTCAGGAAAATCCTCTCTTGCTTTTGATACTGTCTACGCTGAAGGACAAAGAAGATACGTTGAAAGCTTGTCTGCATACGCAAGACAATTTTTAGACAAAATGAAAAAACCTAATGTTGATCTGATAGAAGGATTAAGTCCCGCAATATCAATTGAACAAAAAAATACATCGAAAAATCCAAGATCTACTGTTGCTACTGTAACAGAGATTTATGACTATATGAGAGTTTTATATGCTAGAGCTGGAATTCCTTATTCACCATTTACTGGTAAACCAATAAAGTCACAAACTGTATCTCAAATAGTAGATAAAATTAAACAATTACCAAAAAAATCAACAATATATTTATATGCACCAGTAGTAAGAGGACGTAAAGGCGAATATAAAAAAGAAATTTTAAGTTTTAAAAAAAGAGGATTTAGAAAAATAAAGATTGATGAGATTCTATATGATATTGAAAAAGTACCCGAACTCAATAAAAAAGTAAAACATGATATCTCGGTTCTTGTTGATAGAATAATTTTAAACTCCTCATTAGGAAATAGATTGGCAGAGTCTATAGAAACATCTGTAAACTTAGCTAACGGCTTATTATTTGTCGAATATGAGGATGAAACTTTGCCAAAAAAATTTAGAAAATTAGAGAAACTTATTTTTTCCACTAAATTTGCTTGCCCAGAAAGTGGATTTACCATTGAGGAAATTGAGCCTAGATTATTTTCATTTAATAGTCCCTTTGGAGCTTGTGAAGAATGTGAGGGTATTGGTATCAAGCTTAATGTTGATCCAAATTTAGTTATACCCAATGAAAAAAAAAGTATTTCTGATGGAGCAATTGAACCATGGGCAAAAACTACAACTTTATATTACGCTCAAACATTATCATCTTTAGCTAAACATTATGGATTTTCCTTAGACGATAAATGGTCAAAATTACCAAAGAAGATAAAAGATATCATTCTTTATGGATCGGATGATGAAGAGATTAAATTTTCATATGATGACGGTTATGAAAAATATTCTCACAAGAAAACTTTTGAAGGAGTTATCAATAATCTTGAGAGAAGATATTTAGAGACAGATAGTGACTGGAAAAGAGAGGAAATTTCCCAATATCAATCAGATACAAAATGCGAAAGATGTAATGGATATAGACTAAAAGATGAAGCATTGTGTGTGAAAATTGATGGCCTAAATATCAGTGAGGTTACAGAAAAATCAATTTTAGATGCAACTAATTGGTTTGAAAACTTGAAGAATAAATTAGATAAAAGACAAGTAAAGATAGCAGAACATATTTTAAAAGAAATAAATGAAAGATTAAATTTTTTACTTAATGTAGGGTTAGATTATCTAACACTTTCTCGAGAGTCCGGTACACTCTCGGGTGGTGAGGCTCAAAGAATTAGATTAGCTTCTCAAATAGGATCTGGTTTGACTGGAGTTTTGTATGTATTAGATGAACCTTCAATTGGTTTACATCAAAAAGATAATGTTAAACTTATAAATGCTTTAAAAAGATTAAGAGATTTAGGAAATACAGTGGTTGTTGTTGAACATGACACTGAAACAATGGAAAATGCTGATCATATAATTGATTTGGGTCCAGAAGCTGGTAATAATGGAGGTCAGGTTGTAGCTCAGGGATCTATAAAAGACATTACTCAAAATAAAAACAGTATCACTGGTAAATATTTATCAAATAAATTTAAAATCGAAATACCAAAGAAAAGACGACTTGCTAAAAATGGAAGATTTTTAGAAATTACAGGTGCTACAGGTAATAATTTAGATAATGTGAATTTAAAAATTCCTTTAGGAAGTTTAACTTGTGTAACAGGTGTATCAGGAAGTGGAAAATCTACTTTGGTGTTACAAACATTATACAATGCATTGAATCTTACGTTGAATAATAATAAATCTAGAAAAATTCCAAAACCATTTAAAGGATTTAAAGGCACAGAACTAGTCGATAAAATTATTGATATAGATCAATCCCCAATAGGAAGAACTCCAAGATCAAACCCAGCTACTTATACAGGAGCCTTTGGTCCGATAAGAGATTGGTTTACAAGTTTGCCAGAGTCTAAAACGAGAGGTTACAAACCTGGGAGATTTTCATTTAATGTAAAAGGAGGTAGATGTGAAGCCTGTGAGGGAGATGGAGTAATTACATATGAAATGCATTTTCTACCAGATGTTTATATTCAATGTGATGAGTGTAAAGGAACAAGATATAATCGAGAAACTTTAGAAATTAAATTTAAAGACAAAAGTATTGCAGATGTTTTGAATATGACTGTTGATGAGGGTTGTGAATATTTTGAAAATATTTCAAATATAAAAACTAAACTTTTAACACTCAAAAAAGTTGGTTTAGGATACATAAAAATTGGTCAACAAGCCACAACACTCTCAGGAGGTGAGGCTCAAAGGATTAAACTAGCTAAAGAGTTATCAAAAAGATCTACTGGAAGAACAATGTATATATTAGACGAACCTACGACAGGTTTACACCAACATGATATTAAAAAATTACTTGAAATTCTTCATACTTTTGTTGCCTTAGGAAATACAGTAGTAGTTATAGAACACAATTTAGATGTTATAAAAACTGCAGATTATATTGTTGATATGGGTCCAGAGGGAGGTGTTAAGGGTGGTAAAATTATCGCAGAAGGAAAACCAGAGGAAATTTGTAAAATCGATAAGAGTTATACAGGTAAATTTTTAAAACCTCTTTTGAATTAGAAAAAAAATGTTATAATACATGTTTAAATGGGTAATTTATTATCATCATTATCAAAGACAATTCATGCTTCACTAGCTTTAGCAATTATTTTGTTTTTGGGCTTCTTCTATCAAAATGATGGATTTAGTTTTGATAGATTATTTTGGAGCTGGATAGCAAGGTATACTCATGTTCTAGTCGGGATAATGTGGATAGGTTTACTTTGGTATTTCAATTTTGTTCAAATCCCCAATATGGCAAAAATACCTGACGAACAAAAACCAGCTATAGGTAAAGTGATTGCGCCAGCAGCATTATTTTATTTTAGATGGGCTGCTGCTTTTACAGTGCTGTCTGGATTGATATTAGCAGGTCTTAATGGATATTTGCATGACGCTATGACATTAAGTATTGGCTCTGGAATTCCAAAACATACGGCAATAGGAATAGGAATGTGGTTAGGGCTAATAATGGCATTTAATGTTTGGTTTGTTATTTGGCCAAATCAAAAAAGAGCTTTAGGAATTGTTGAGTGTGAACCTGATCTAAAGGCTAAATCAGCTAGAACTGCGATGTTATTCTCAAGAACAAATACTTTACTCTCTGTGCCTATGTTACTAACGATGGTTGCAGCACAAAATTTATATTAACTTTTATCATCCTCTCTCAATATCGTTTTTTGTGTAACATTTAATCTAACTAGTATTGTATTGGCAATATATATTGAGGAATAAGTACCAAATATTACACCAAAAATCATAGCAAGAGAAAAACCTTTAAGAATTTCACCTCCAAAAAAGAAGATAGATAATAAAGCAAGTAATGTAGTAATTGAGGTAATTAAGGTCCTTGATAAAGTTTCATTAATAGAAATATTTGTTAGTTCAAAAATTTTAATATCTGAATATTTTCTTAAATTTTCTCGAACTCTATCAAAAATTACAACCGTATCATTCATGGAGTATCCAACAATAGTCAATACAGCAGCTATGATAGACAAATTTATTTCTAAACCTAATAAAGAAAACAAACCAAGAGTAACGATTACATCATGAAACAAAGCTACAATAGCTCCAAGGCTAAATTGCCATTCAAATCTAATCCAAATGTAAATCAACATTAAAATAAGTGCTACCGATATAGCTATAACTCCAGATCTTAATAATTCTTTGCTTACTTTTGGACCGACATTTTCAACTCTTCTAAAATTAAAATTATTTCCAAAAGATTTATCTAAATTTATTTTTATTTCTTCAATAATTTTTTTGTTTTCGTTATTTTCAAATTTAATTAAAAAATCGGTATCATTGCCAAAATTTTTAACAGAAACATCTCCTAAATCCATTTGATTTAGATTATCTCTTAATGAAGATACATTAATCTTTGTATCATTTGACCTTAACTCAATAAGTGTTCCTCCTTTAAAATCTATTCCAAAATTTAATCCTTTGAAAATGAGGAATAATAATGAAATCACAACTAAAGAAACTGATAATAAATTAAATTTATTATAGTATTTATTGAAAGCTATCATTTAAATTAACCCTTCTTTTTGTTTATTTTTTGAAACGTAAATAACAGTCAATAATCTTGCTATAAAATAAACTGAAAAAAGTGTTGTAAAAATTCCAACACCTAGTGTTAAAGAAAAACCTTTAATAGGTCCAGAACCCATAAAAAATAAAATTATAGCTGCTAGCAAAGTAGTTATGTTGGCATCAAGTATAGCAGTTCTAGATTTAGTATAACCACTATCAAAAGCTATTAGATTATTTTTTTCATTTTTTAATTCTTCTTTTATTCTCTCAAAAATTAAAACATTGGCATCAACTGCCATACCCACTGTAAGAATTATGCCTGCTATTCCTGGTAATGTTAAAGTTGCTTCAAATATTGTTAAAACTCCAATCAAAAGAAATAAATTTATTATTAAAGCAATATTAGTTATTAAGCCGAATACTTTATATTTAATAAAGATAAATAATATTACTAGAATAAAACCTATTGCCAAAGCAATCATTCCAGCATTAATTGAATCTTGACCTAAATCAGGGCCAACAGTTCTTTCCTCAATTATATTTAAAGGAGCTGGTAACGCCCCAGATCTTAAAAGCAAAGCTAAATCAGTAGCAGATTGAAAAGTAAAACCTCCACTAATTTGACCTGAGCCACTAGCAATCGTATCTCTAATAACTGGTGCACTTATTATCTTTCCATCAAGGACAATAGCTAATTGTTTTCCAATACCTGTCGATGTTGCTTTACCAAATCTTTTAGCTCCTACTCTATCAAGAGTAAAAGAGACTATTGTTTCATTAGTTTCACTGTCTACTCTTGGTTGGGCATCTAAAAGATTATCACCACTCATAATTATTCTTTTACTTACAAATGCTTCTTCCTCATCTTCTTCAAACTTCAATTTTTCCACACCAAAAGAATCTTCTTTATTGTTGGTAACAAATCTGAAAGTTAAGTTAGCTGTTTTTCCCAACAAAGATTTTATTCTCATTGGATCATCTAATCCAGGCAGTTCAACTAATATCCTATCATTACCACGCTTAAGTATATTTGGTTCGTTGGTTCCTATTTCATCAATTCTTCTTCTCACTATCTCTAAAGCTTGATCTTGAGAGGAAGTTTTTAATTTAACAATTCCTTGTTTAGAAAAATTTACATTAAAAACATTATTTACTTCTAAAATTTCTAATTGATGTGATTTAAATCTTGGATAGTATGGATTTATATCACTTTCTTCAGAAGTAAATTGATCTACAACTTCTTGTTTAAACTCATCATTTACTGAAAAGGTTAATGTTTGATTTGAAAGTTTAAGGTTTTTAAGCCTAATATTTTTTTTTTTAAAATAATTTCTAATGGTAATTGTTAAGTTTTGAAGTTTTTGTTCAATAACTGGAGTATTATCTATCTCTAATAAAAGATAAGAACCACCTTGTAAATCTAGTCCAAGATTAATTTTCTTACTTAATAAATTATTATCAAACTTAAAAAAATTAGCTGTTGCGATTAAGATAAAAAATAATGAAATTAGAGAAACAATGATAATTCTTAATTTAGAAAAATATAACACTTTATTTTTACGAAATTTATTTCTTTATTTCTTGAGAACTCATCAAACTTTGAATACCAGTGCCTCTAATAACCTCTACTGTAACATTGTCAGCGATTTCAACTTCAATTTTGTCATTATCAACTACTCTAGTAATTACCCCTGTGATACCACCCGATGTAACTACTTTGTCACCTTTTTTTAAACCCTCTACCATCGCTTTATGTTCTTTAACTTTTTTTTGTTGAGGTCTTATTAAGAAAAAATAAAAAATAACAAAAATTAATATTAAAGGTATAAACTGACCTATTCCTGAACTATCCATAAAACTCCTTAATTAAAAATGAATTTTTATACCATCTCACCGCTTAAAACAACTTTAATTCAATGAAATCTTTTCCAAATTATTCATATATGGTCTTAGTACTTTAGGAACTATTACTGAGCCATCTTTTTGTTGATAATTTTCTAAAATTGCAATTAAGGTTCTTCCCACTGCTAAACCACTTCCATTTAAAGTGCCAACAAATAAAGTCTCTCTATTTTGGTCTTTATATCTTGCTTTCATCCTATTGGCTTGAAAAGTCCCGCATGAAGAACAAGAGGAAATTTCCCTATATCTATTTTCAGAAGGAAGCCATACTTCTAGATCATATGTTTTTTCAGCGCTGAATCCCATATCACCACTACATAATATTACTTTTCTATAAGGCAGTTCTAATAAATCAAGAATACCAGTTGCACATTTTGTCATTCTCTCTAATTCTTCCATGCACTTAGATTGTTCAACAATACTTACTAATTCAACTTTATAGAATTGATGTTGTCTAATCATACCTTTTGTATCTTTTCCATAACTACCAGCTTCTTTTCTAAAACAAGGAGTAGACGCAACAAATCTCATTGGTAGAGATTTCAAATCTAAAATTTTTTCCTTAACAATATTTGTTAAAATAACTTCAGCGGTTGGAATTAAAAATTTTCTATCATTTCCCTTATCAATTTTTAATTCAAATTGATCATTTTCAAATTTAGGAAGTTGACCTGTGCCGAACATTGTATTTTCGGAGGCTAATAATGGAGGAGAAATCTCCTCATAACCATTTTTAGTTATGTGAATATCTAACATGAAATTTGAAATAGCTCTTTCCAATAGAGCTAATTTATTTTTTACAAAAACAAATCTTGATCCAGTAGTTTTAGTAGCCAAGTCAAAATCGAGCATATTTAGATTTTCACCTATTTCATAATGTGACTTTGGATTGAAATCAAATTTAGGTATTTCGCCTGATTTACTAACCTCAATATTATCATTTTCATCTTTTCCAATAGGAACATCAGAATGTGGAGTATTGGGTATGTTAGATAAAATATTTTCCAAGTCTAATTTTATCTTTTGTTGTTTTTCACTTATCTCATCAATAGATTTTGATATTTCTTTAGATTTAGCAAATAAAGATTTATCTTTTGATTTTGAAATATCTTTTTTTTCTTTTTCTAGTGTTTCTTTTTTTTGAATAAATTCTCTGTTTTGAATATCTAAATCTTTTAATTTATTAAAATCGACATTAACAGATCTTTTTTCTAATTTTTTTTCAAAAGAGTCAAAATCTTTTCTTATTTCTTTTAAATTATGCATCAGATTTTTTAAAATTTTTATTCTCTATAATTTTTACTGAAAAAATTGATAATTCATATAAAATTAGTAAAGGAATAGCTAAACCTATTTGAGTAATTGGATCAGGAGGTGTTAATAATGCTGCGGCTGCAAATATTATCACTACAACATATTTTCTTCTCTTTTTTAAAAAATCAGAGTCAACTAGTCCAACTCTTGCAAGTAAACTTAAAACAACAGGTAATTGAAAACTTATTCCAAAAGCAAAGATTAATTTCATTACCAAAGAAAGATACTCATTTACTTTCGCTTCTAATTGGATAGGTAAATTTGTGGATAAACCCGTACTCTCAAATGATAAAAAAAACTTTATAGCCAATGGCATAATCAAATAATAAACTAACATGCCACCCAAAAAAAATAAGATAGGTGTTAATACTAAATAAGGTAAAATTGCAATTTTCTCATGTTTGTAAAGGCCAGGGGCAATAAATTTCCATATTTGCATTAATATGTATGGGCACGTAACAAAGAATGCTGTAAAAAAAGAAACTTTTAGATAAGTTAAAAATGTTTCTTGAAGTGCTGTAAATATTAATCTTCTATCTGAACCATCATCCTTTACAGCTTTTGCAAAAGGTTCTACTAAAAAACCATATAAATGTTCAGCAAAAAAATAACAAGCTATAAAAAAAATAATCAAAAATATAAAACTATTGATTAATCTTTTTCTTAATTCCGCTAAATGACTTATGAAGCCACTATCATTTTCATCATGACTCATCTTTTTTTTCTTCTTTTTTTTCTATTTTATTTTCTTCGAGGTCAATATTTGAAACCTCACTTTGTATATTATTAATGTATTTTTTTGCTGTTCCTATCCAGGAGCCAACTTTTTTTAACATAATGGGAAAATCTTTGGGTCCAAGGACTACAATAGCTATTGCTACAACTATTAAAATCTCAAACCAGCCAATAGTGGGCATGTGATTTATTCTTTTTTGTTGGTATCTTGATTGTCGTCAGAAATATTTTTAGGTTCGTTGTCATCAGTCACATCTGATGCCATTCCCTTTTTAAAACTTTTTATTCCTTTAGCTACATCACCCATTAAACTGGATATCTTTCCTCTACCGAACAATAATACGACTAGTATTACAACGATTGCTATTTGCCAAATTCCAATGCTCATAGAAAACTTATAACCTTTTTATTAATAATTTAAAAGTCAAATATATTTCTATTTTTTTTCTTCAGTGTCGAGAGTACTACTTAGCATTTCATCAATATTCGAATAAATGTCCTCTTTTTTGTCGTCTTGCTTTTCTTTATAAAATTTACCTGTTCCAAAGATCGCATTATCTATATTAGTACTATCAATTAAACCTGCTGCACCCAATTCATCTACGGTAGGCAAATCTGACAATTTTTGTAAATTAAAATGACTTAGAAAATCATCAGTTGTTTTGTACAAAATTGGTTTACCAGGAACATCTTTTCTGCCACCAGGTTTAACCCAATTTAGTTCCATTAATATTTCTAATGTGTTAGTACCAAAAGCAACTCCTCTAATCTCCTCAATTTCAGCCCTTGTTACAGGTTGGTGATAAACAATTATAGCAAGAGTTTCTATAGCAGCTCGTGATAATTTTTTCTCAACTGTTTTTTCTAGCCTCATTAAATTTGATAAATTAGGTGAAGTTCTGAAAGACCATTTTTTTGAAATACAAACTAAATTAATTCCACGATCAGAATATTCAGATTGTAATTTTAATAATATTTTTTCAACATCAGTTTTTTTGGATATTTTGCTTTCAATCGTTTCTATATCTAAAGGCTCAGCAGCAGCAAAAACAATACCTTCAATTTCTTTTTCAATCGACGAAAGTTTTGTTGGAAAATTTATAATATTATCTTTTTTTTTTATCTTTTTTTTTATCATTTATTTTCTTTAATATATATATCATCAAAAAGTTTTTCTTGTTTTATTCTAAGATTACCCTCTTTAACTAATTCCAGAGAACCAGCGAATATACCAGCTTTACCTGTTCGCTTGTATTTTGAACTACTTTTAAAATTTTTAGGTATCAAATCATCTAATTTTTTCCAGTCAATCAATTTACCAAAAAAATCTTTAATAGTTTTTATACCTTCTTCTGTAGTAAATACTGGCAATTTTGGGATATTCATTTTTTGAAAATCTTTTGTCATTAGCACAGTCGAATAAGCTTTTAATAGCTCAAATAGATTTATTTTATATTCACTATTATAAATTGGTTTTATACCTATTCTCATTCCTCTTGTTCTAATTTCTCTACCTAGTCTTTTTCTTTTCAACATTTGATCTGATAATAATCTTATAAGCTCAAGTTTTTTAAGCTGAAGTTTCAATTTCTCCGCAACTTCTTGAACTTTAAATTCTTCTTCAGGTGTACCTGGTAACAATAATTTAGATTTCAAATAAGCTAACCAAGTAGCCATTAATAAATATTCTGAGGCAATTTCCAAATTTAAATTTTTTTCTTTAGTAATAAAATCATGAAATTGATCTGCTAATTTTGTAATTGATATATCCTCTAAATTAACCTTTTGAGCTTTGGCTAAATCTAAAAGAACATCTAAAGGACCATTGTAGTTATCTACATCAACTTTGAATAAAGCAGAATCATTTTCATTCATTAGATGATATTAACTTAAAATCCTATAAAATTGTGATGTTTTTTTAATTATAAATTCATTAATTAAAGGTGAGTTTTCTCCTATAATTTTCATTTCTTTTTCATTGGCATTACAATGTAAGACTATATTGCAACCTGCTTTAAACGTTTTAATTGTATTTTCTTTTAAACTACCTTTGAGACTTTTCATTGATAAATCATCTGATATCAAAATATTCTTAAATCCAATTTTTTTTCTTATTATTTGAATTAATTTTTTTGATTGGGTTACGGTATTTCTTTTATCAATTTTATTGAATATAATATGTGCAGTCATTGCAAAAAAACTCTTTTTTCTTTTGAATGGAAAAAAGTCATTATTACCTAAATATTTAAGTTCTTTTTGCACCACAGGTGTAAAATAATGACTATCAACTTTAGCTAAACCATGTCCTGGAATATGCTTTATTACAGTACCGATTCCATTTTTATGAAATAAATTTATACACATGTCGCCTATTTTAGAGACTATTTTAGGATTTCTAGAGAAAGATCTGTCACCAATAATATTTGAGCTTCCTTTAATCTTTAAATCTAGAACAGGACAAGTATTTATATTTACACCTATTAACCTAAGTAGATAAGAAGTTTTATCTATAAATAGATTATAATACGTAGTGAATTCTAGATAATTTTTTATAAATTTTTTTCCAAAAAATTCAGATGTGAGATTATCAAATGAAATAAGATTTTTTAATCTATTCACTCTACCACCCTCTTGATCAATTAATATTGGGTATTTTTTATCGTTAAATATTTTTCTAATTTCTGAGGTTAATTTCTGAGTTTGTTGGATATTTTTTATATTTCTTGTAAATAAAATTATACCCCATGGTTTATATTTTTTTATAAAATTTCTTTCTTTTAATGAAAGTTTAGTTGATTTAATACCTACAATAAATGAACGACGGTTATTCATTATTTTCTAGTAATTTCCAAAAGTTGAATTTTTTTCTTTTTTTATTATTTGTTTGTTCAACATACTCTATGATATTTTTAGTATCATCTTCCAAGATTGGTAATTTTTCACTATAGATATTCAATTTTTCATCAATACTGTTAAAAGATCTATAAGATTTTTTTTTATTAGTATCAGAAAAGTAATATTTTACTGTGAAAAAAATAAAAAAAGAAATAACAAATATAAATATTAAGTATTTAATTTCTTTTAGCATTACATTTTTTCGGGAACATTTACGCCAACGATATCCATTCCAGATTTAACTACATTTGAAATAACTTTTAAAAAAACTAACTTATCATCATTAATTTGTTTCTCATCATTAATGAATCTTTTTTCTGGGTTATCTTTTCCTAAATTCCAATACGAATGAAATAAAGATGCTAATTCAAATAAATAAGTTGGAATTCTATGAGGTTCTAGTTTATTGCTCGAAGACTCAATACATTTTGGCCATTCAGCAATTTTTTTAATCACTTTAATTTCATCTTCAGAATATTCAAAATCATATTTTTTAATTTTTACTTCTGTCATTAAATTTATTCCTAGATGTCTGAAAACTGAAGCAATTCTAGCATAACAATATTGAACATAATAAAGAGGGTTATCTTTAGATTTTTCTACCACATTATTAAAATCAAAATCTAATTCTGCATCACTACTTCTATTTAACATAATAAATCTTGTAGCATCTTTTCCAACCTCACTAATTAAGTCATCGACAGTTATATAATCTCCTTTTCTTTTTGACATTTTAAAAGGTTTATTATCTTTAATAAGCTTAACTAATTGACTTACTTTACAAATAAGTTTTTCTTTTGATTTTGATAACGCTTCAACAGAAGATGAAATTCTTTTAATATACCCTGCGTGATCTGCCCCTAAGATATTTATCAAGTAATCATAATTTCTATCTAATTTATTTTTATGATAAGCGACATCACTGGCAAAATATGTCCACGCACCATCTGATTTTTTTAATGCTCTGTCCTTATCATCACCAAAATCAGTTGATTTAAAAAGTAATTGTTCTCTCTCGACCCAATTATTATCATCTTCACCTGCTGGTGCTTTTATTTTACCTTTATAGACAAATTTATTTTTTTGGAGATAATCTATTACTTTTTCAACTTCTTGATTTAAAACTAAGTTTTTTTCACTCACAAAATTATCATGATTAATTCCAAGACTTTTGAGATTTTTTTTTATTAATTTGAGAGCTTCATCAATAGATAGAGAGGATAATTTATCAGAAATATTATAAAAGTTATTAAAATCAATCTCATTATTTGATGAAATAATATTATTAGCAAAATCTTTTAAATATTCACCTGGATATAAATCTTCATCATTTGGAAAAGGTTCATTAAATTTTATTTCTCTTATTCTAAAATATACTGATTTAGTGAAATTTATAATTTGGTTTCCATAGTCGTTTACATAATACTCTTTAGTAACCTTATGATTATTAAATGTTAAAATATTAGCAATAACATCACCTAAAATTGCACCTCTACAATGGCCAACGTGTAATGGGCCAGTGGGATTAGCCGATACAAATTCGACAAGATATTTTTTCTTTTGTTCTTTATTATTTTTTCCAAATGTTTTTGCATCTTTTATTATTTCCTGAATAAAATTAGTCCAAAAAATTGGTTTAAATTTGATATTTATAAAACCAGGCTTCACTACTGATATATCTTTAATCAATGGATCTTTTTTTTTTAGTGTATCAGCTATAGTTCCAGCTATTTCTAAAGGAGGTTTTTTATTTATTTTTGACAAAACCATTCCTACATTGGTTGAAAGATCACAATTAAATTTTTCTGGAGGAATTTCAGTATTTATTCCATCAAGACTTTCTGGCAAAGTAATCAAACTTTCTTTAGACAAATCTAAGAGAATTTTTTTTATCTTATCTAAATATTGATCAAAAATATTCATTTAATCTTATTATAAAGGTTTATTGCGTATCTATCAGTCATACCAGAAATAAAATCTGATACTGCTCGGTACTTATTATTAGACAATTCTTCTTTAGCAAGAAATTTTTTTGGATTTTTACTTATCTTTTTGAATAGGTTTTTTATAATAATTTTACCTTTATTATTTTTTTCTAGAACATTTTTATTATTATACATTTTAGTTCTTAGAAATAATTTGATTTCACTTTCAGAATTTTTAATTTTATCAGAAAAATCAACCATAATTAGATCTGTTTTACCTACATCTTTAAACGTTTTTATTTTGTTTTTTTTTAAATTTGTCATTGTATTTTTAATCAAATCTTTAATCATCAAATCTATAGAGTCTCTTATAATTTGATATGTTGTAATTTTGTAATTTTTTTTATTGATTTTACTTTTGTATTTTTTGTAAATATCTTTAAAAAAATTTATTTCAATTAACTCTTCTAGCTTAAATAAATTTGCTTTAATTCCATCTTGTATATCGTGATTATTATAAGCAATATCGTCTGATATAGCTGATATTTGAGCTTCAAGTGGAGGATATGTATTAAAATTAATCATATTTTTAAATTTTTTGATACCAATCAGATTTTCAATTAAATCTAAATCATCTACTGGACCATTATGTTTTAAAAGTCCTTCTAAAGTTTCTATAGTAAGATTCAATCCATTGAATTTTAAATATTTATTTTCCAAGAACATAACAATTCTTAAAGTTTGTAAATTATGATCGAATCCACCATGTGCATCCATGCAATCATTTAATGCATCCTCACCGGCATGACCAAATGGTGTATGACCTAAATCGTGAGCAAGACTTAATGTTTCTGCTAAATCTTCATTTAAATTGAGATAACGAGCAATTGATCTTGCTATTTGAGCAACTTCCATAGAATGAGTTATTCTTGTTCTATAGTGATCTCCTTCGGTATTAACAAATACCTGGGTTTTATGTTTTAATCTTCTAAATGAAGCACAATGAATAATACGATCTCTATCTCTTTGAAATGGAGATCTATATTTTGATAAAGATTCCTTAATAATTCTTCCTTTGCTTTTGAATATTCCAATCTTTGAGTATTTTTTCATCCTTTAAAATAAAAAATTAAGTATTATATTACTAATACCAGTGATCAATTATGATTAAAGAAATTAAATTTACTGATAAAGCACTAAAACAGATCAATGTTTTATTGTCTAAAAAAGATAAAGGGTCTTTTTTTAGAATCGCTATCAAAGGTGGTGGTTGCTCAGGTTTTCAATACGAATTTACTTTTGATAAAGAGAAAGCATCAGATGATTTAAATTTTGAAAATATACTAATTGATAAAACTTCTGCTGATCTTTTAAAGGGATCTGAGGTTGATTATGTTTCGGAATTAATTGGTGAACAATTTAAAATAACGAACCCGCAAACAAAATCTTCTTGTGGTTGTGGTGTTTCGTTTTCTCTTTAATGATCATCTCCTCATGGAATGTGAATTCTGTCCGAGCTCGTATTGAAAATATCAAAAGCTATCTCTTAAAATATAAGCCAGAAATTTTAATGATGCAGGAAATAAAGACAGAAGATGTTAATTTTCCTTATGATGATTTTTCATCAATGGATTACGAAAGTCACGTTTTTGGTCAAAAAAGTTATAATGGTGTTGCAATTATCTCTAAAGGTAAGTTAAAAAATATTAGAACAGATTTAATTAAAGACAAACTAAAACAATCGAGGATTATTTCAG
>CACGIZ010000013.1 GCA_902573235.1 uncultured Pelagibacteraceae bacterium
AAGTTTAATCTTAACTTACCCAGGTGTTAAAGCTATTTTTTTTCATAAGATTGCAAATTTTTTTGCGATAGCAAAATTTGATTTAGTTGCAAGAATCATTTCTCAATTCTCAAGATTTTTAACAGGAATTGAAATTCATCCAAAAGCAAAGATAGGCAAAAATTTATTCATTGATCATGGTATGGGAGTGGTAATTGGTGAGACATCTGAGATAGGAAATAATGTAACAATTTATCATAATGTTACTTTAGGTGGAATTGCACCAAGTATAAATGCGAATGACCAACGAAATACTAAAAGACATCCAACATTAGAAGATAATGTTGTAGTTGGATCTGGTGCTCAGATTTTAGGGCCAATAACTATTGGGAAAAATTCTTTAATCGGCGCGAATGCAGTAGTTACTAAAAATGTACCAGAGAAATCAATAATGGTAGGAATTCCAGCAACAAGAGTTGGGGATGCTACAAAGGGATTTCAGCCTTATGCAGTTACTGATAAAGATAAAGATTAATGACACAAATTAAAAATAATTTTATTGAGTCCATAGGGAATACACCTTTAATAAAATTAAAAGCAGCCTCAGAAATTACCGGATGTAATATTTATGGCAAAGCTGAGTACTTAAATCCTGGTGGATCAGTTAAAGATAGAGCGGCGCTAGCATTAATAAAAGATGCTCAAGAAAAAAAGTTAATATCTGAAGGTGGAATTGTGGTGGAAGGAACTGCTGGTAACACAGGAATAGGATTATGTCTTTTAGGAAATTCTTTAGGTTATAAAACTATAATTGTAATGAACAATAATCAAACTCAAGAAAAAAAAGATACTTTAAAAAATATTGGTGCGGATTTAAGATTGGTGCCACCCAAACCTTATAAAGATGATGGTAACTATGTTAAAGTTGCAGGTCGACTCGCAGAGGAATTAAAAAGTACAAACAATAATGGTGTAGTTTGGGCTAATCAATTTGATAATACTGCTAATGCAAAAGGTCATTACGAAACAACTGGTCCAGAGATTTGGGAACAAACTGATGGTAAAGTAGATGGATTTGTCTGTGCGTCAGGAACAGGTGGAACAATTGGTGGTGTTAGTAAATATTTAAAAGAAAAAAATAAAGATATTAAAATTTATTTATCAGATCCAACTGGTTCAGCTCTATATAATCATATAGTTAATGGAGAATTAAAAGCAGAAGGTGGATCGATCACGGAGGGTATTGGTTCAAGCAGGATAACAAAGAATTTTGCTGAAGCAAATATTGATGGAGCATTCTCAATAAATGATCAAGAGTCTTTACCAATACTTTATGATTTAATACAAAACGAAGGATTAAGTCTAGGCACAAGTTGTGGAGTAAATATTGCTGGTGCAATAAGATTAGGAAAAGAATTAGGTCCAGGAAAAACTATTGTAACAATTCTTTGTGATAAATCAGATAAATACAACTCTAAGATGTTTAATAAGTCTTTTTTGAAGGAAAAAAACTTACCTATTCCTAGCTGGTTATAATAACGCATACCAGCCATGTAACAAAACAGATACATTTTTATAATAATATTAATTAACATCGAGGCGACATGAATAAATATATAGCTGTAATACTATCTTTATTAATTTTTACGTCTGCTCATGCAGGTATGAGTAAGGATGATAAATCTAAAGCCTGGGATTGTATTGGAATTTATATGGCAAATTACTTTTTACCATCTGGTGAAAAATTTGAATATGGAATGAAAGAAAAATCTATTTCAACAGTAAAAGTTTTAAAAACATATGCTCTTGAAATTGGTATTCCAGAAAAAGAATGGGATGAAGGAGTAAATAAAGCAGTTGATAAGCATTATGGCTCCAAATACGACAAAGCTAAAACTGAAAAATGTCATACATTTGTTGAAGCTTTAGTTCCGAATGGAGCTGAAAGAGTTAAAAAAGTAGTTCAAACTTTATATTAGATAATAAGTAAGGAGATAAAATGACAAAAGCTTACCTAGTAGCAGTTCCTAAGGTCACGAATGCAGATATGTTTGGAAAAGAATATGCTAGTAAAGTTGCAGACACACTAAAACCTTTTGATGGAAAGTTTCTTGTAAGAACTCCAAATAAATTGGTGTTAGAGGGAGATGAGCCAACTCTTACAGTTGTGATGGAGTTCCCAAATAAAGAAAAGGCTTTAGGCTGGTATAATTCTGAAGAACATCAAAAAATTGTTGTTCACAGAAGAGCGGCAACAGATCCGAAAAGTACGATTGTTATCTGTGAAGAGTCAAACACATATTAATAAAGAAGGAGAAAAAAATGGAAAAAGAAATGTTAGTACATCTTAAGCTTAAAGAGGGTAAATTAGAAACTTTCATGGGTTGGATGCAATCAGATGAAGGGATGGGTGTAAGAAAAAGTGTTGCCTATCCGGAAAAAACTGTTGGCGCTATGATTCCAGATAAAAGTGGAATGTTATTTAAAGTAAATGTTCATAATGAAGCTGGAATGAAGGAATTTGTAAATGGAAATAATCCTACTGCAAAAGCTATTTACGCAGAATGTGTAGAAAGTGCTCAGTTATTTGAATTATCTAAAGTTGATTTATAAAGGAGAAAAAATGAAAAAAATAATATTAACACTTTGTTTGGTCTTATTTGTTAGCTCAGCATACGCAGGTTCATGTCCAATGTTAGCTAAAAATATTGAAGATAAGATTAAAAAAGCTCAAGAACTTAAAGATCAAGGTATGGATGCCCATAATAATGGTGATCATGCTAAGTCTGAAAAACTTTTAAATGAAGCTCTTGCTCTTTTTAAAAGTTAAATAGAAAAGGAGAAAAATGAAAAACTATATAGTAACACACACTTTTAAATCAAAAGAAGCAAAAGCTAAAATGATAGAAGTTACTGGTTCAATGTCTATGGAAGATATGACTAAAGCAATGACAAGTGATAATGCAAAGTGTCAAATGAGCTGGAATACACCTGGAGACAATCTAACAATGTATTGTTGGTGGAAAGGTACTGATCCAGATGCAATTAATAAACAATTAGAGTCTATGAATGATTTCTATGAACCTCATAAATTTGTTGAATGTACTGATGATGTTATAGATTTTAATGCTAAATAAAAATGCCTTAATTTTTACCAAGTGAGGAGAAACAATGAAGGTAATTTATACTAGAACAATGAGGGTAAAAGATGATGGTCTAGGAAAAGCAATGGAAATTGGAAAAGGTTTAGCGGCAGTTAGAAAAAAATATTATCCTAACCATGATGTCTACTTTTCTTTTCAAATGGGTGGAGACCCAAGAACAATAAGAGAAACTTTAATAGGGCCTATGTTTGAAGGTGATAATGATGCTGATGCTAAAATGTCTGCAGATCCTGAATATATAAAACTTTTAGAGCAATTGAAAGAGGTTGCAATAGAAGGTACTATTGTAGATGAGATTAGACCAATATTTAGTTAAGAATTAATAATATGATAGAAAAATTTAATGGAATATTTTATTTAGCACTTTTTATAATTCATTTTATAGGATTTGCTTATTATGGATTTAGATGTGTTTTCCAAACTAAATCCTTTTTAAACCAGTATGGTATTGATGATACTGGTGCAGGAATGGTTAGATTTTTTGGATCAATATTTTTTGGTTCTGTAGTTATGGCTATTTATGTTGGTTTCATAAGACCTAATGGTTTAGAGGCGACATGGGCATTCTTTAACCTAATCTTTTTACAAAATTTATCTGCATTTATTGTTGGATTTTATAATACAAAAATAAATAAACTTGGACACACAGACAAAACATCAGATGAGGGAATTTATGCTCCTTTAGTTTTGACTATTTTAAGTGCTGTATTATGTTACGGTCTTGCTGATAAAATTTACATTTAAAAAGAAAGGTAAATATGTCGATTTTAAAAAGATATACTGAAGCTATAGCAAATAAAGACGAAGCAACACTGAATGAACTTTTGCATGATGATTTCAAATTTACAATGCATAAATCTGGAAATTCTTTAGGAAAAGTTGATGTGATTAAATGGGCAATGAGTGGTGATATTAATCAAGATAAATCAAGAGTTGTTTATGAAAATAATGAAGTTGGTATACACCATTCGTTAGTTACATTTAATGACGGAAATGTTGAAGCTGTAATGGCAGTTTATAAATATAACAATGGAAAAATCATTAGTTTGGAGACAGGCGCTACTCCTATGTCTAAATAATGTTTCCCAAAAAATATTCTAACTTACTATTTATTTTTTTTATGGGTCTTGGCATGAGTTTACTCATGACACTTATAATTACTTATATTAACACTGGTTATGATGAACTATATTATAAAAGATTTCTTAAAGCTTGGTCAGTTAGCTTACCAGTTGCAATGATAGCAACAACAATTGTAGCTCCAATAGTTCAAAAATTTGTAGATAAAATTACCAAATAAGAATATTCTTTAAATCGTGAGCAATATAATTGCATACATAATTCTTATACTTGCGGTTATTTTAGGTACTGCAGCAAATGGTTTTGCCAAAGGTGCAAATGGTTTTACATTGTTGACTCCAAGCTTATTAACGGCAATTACAATAGTTGGATGTATGTTTACTTTATCAATAGTTATGAAAACTATTCCTGTTGGTATAACTTATGCTTCGTTTGCTGGTTTGTGTATAGTTGCTACAACAATTGTTGGAATATATAAATTTAATCAAATGCCAGATCTTTATACTATTATCGGTTTATCTTTGATTATCTCAGGAGTGTTGATTGTAAATCTATTGGGTAAAACAGGTTAGATATATGACTAATTTATCTGGATATATATTTCTGATTTTAGCTATCATTCTTGGAATAACTTCTAATGGTTTTTTAAAATCAACTAATGGATTTACAAATCTTGGTCCAACTATTTTTTGTGCAATTTCAATAATTGCTTGCATTTTTTGTTTATCAAAAGCTATGAATATTATTCCAGTAGGTTTTACTTATGCAACCTATGGAGGTTTGACTATTACTGCAGTGACTTTGTTTGGTGTATTTAAATATAACCAAATTCCAAATCTTTATGGAATTATTGGAATAACTTTGATTGTTATCGGAGTAATACTTTTAAATACTCTTGGAAAAACTACTTAGATATTGGTTTTAAAATTTTCAAAATCTTATTATGAATACCTCTGTTGGCAGAAGCAACTATATTGCCTCCTTTTACTGCATTAGTATTTTTCCAAGTGCTAACGATACCTCCTGCTGCTTCAATGATAGGAATTAAAGGATGTATATCCCAGATCTTATTTCCACATTGTATGACAACATCAACTTTACCTTCAGCAAGATGAGAATAACTTAGCGCATCAGCACATGGAAACTGCATCAACTTTAATATTTTTGGAATTTTTTTTTGTTGGTTCAGTGATAGCATTCCATGAAAGGCTGCTGACATTTTTAGATTTTTAAATAAAACTTTTTTATTTACTTTAATCTTTCTTTTTTTACCCTGATCAACAACATAGGCTATTTTATCTGAAACATTAAAATAATATTTTCTTAAAACTGGATAGTTGGCTAACCCAATAATTGGTTTTCCATCAAAGTTTAAAGAAATCAGATTACTCCATGTTGGATTTCCTATGACAAAAGATCTTGTTCCATCTATAGGATCAATTATCCAAGAATATTTACTTTTGGTTTTTTTAAAGCCAAATTCTTCTCCAATCACTTGATGATTTGGAAACTTTTTTTTAATTTCTTTTCGGATAAATTTTTCAAATGCTTTATCGGCACTAGTAACTGGATCATATCCTCTGCCCTTAAGTTTATTAGATACTTTGAATGGTTTATTTAATTTAGAGTAATAAAATTTAGTCAATTTCTTAGCTAAACTCTCTATGAATTTAGAATAAGCTTTATAATCTGAAGATTTTAATATTGGCACAAAGGACTAATACTATTTTATTCTTATTGATTAAAGCTTAATTTTAAATAATGATTTAAATAATCTATGAAAATTAAATTAGAAAATAATAAGGTATTTTTTGATAATAACGGCTCAAAAAAAGAAATTCACCCTTTTTGGCTAAGAGAAAGAGTTAATGGAGAAAGTTTTTTAGATAAAGGAACTCAACAAAGATTATTCGATCCTACAGAACTAAAAAAAAATATTGAAATTAAAGATTTGAAATTATCAGATGAATTTTTAGAAGTTTTATTCGATGATGGAGCTAAGACTAAACTAGCAATCCAAAACATTTTTAAAGAATTTTCAAATATAAATGATGTAAAATTTATAGAGAAAATAAAATGGGACTCCTCTCTCAAAAATTATAATAATTATGAATTTGAAGAAAAAATGTTTGAACAAAAAAAAATGTATGAAGCATTAGTTTATTTTTATCAATTCGGATTTGTGATTTTTAAAAAAGTTCCAACTAAGAATAATTTTTTGATTGAGTTTGCTAATTCAATAGGAAGTGTCAGAAGAACAAATTTTGGTGAATTTTTTAATGTAAAATCTATTCCGAACCCAAATGATCTTGCTTATACATCATTACCTTTAGCACCTCACACTGATAACCCATACAGGAATCCTGTTCCATGTATTCAAATATTACATTGTATTGAAAATGAAGTTAAAGGAGGTTATTCAACTCTTGTTGATGGTTACACTGTTACTGAAGAACTTAAAAAAGATCATCCAGATTTGTATAAAATTTTAACTAAAATTAAAGTCAGATATCAATTTATTGATAAAGATGTCAATTTAGAAAATTGGGCTGAAATGATTGAGCTTGATGATGAAGGAAATTTCAAACAAGTCAGATTTAGTCCAAGATTAGATTTTGTACCATTAATGGATAAAGATAAATTGGAATTATATTACTCAGCAAGAAATAAAATTTCTGAATTGTATAATTCTGATAAGTTTAAAATTCAATTTAAATTGAGTCCTGGTGATTTATTAATGATGGATAATCACAGACTCCTTCATGGAAGAACAGAATATAATGCTAATGAGGGTAATAGATTTTTACAAGGTTGCTATATTGATTATGATAGCACTGAAGGAAAATTAAGACATTTGAAAAAAAAATTTAATTACGTGTTATAATTTTTATTGAAATGATGAAGCTTATGAAAGCGAAAGAAATAAAGTATATTGGTATCATTGTAATAATTATACTTATTATATTTAAATTTTTTAATACTCCTTACAACTTTTATTCTATTTTAAATTGGAATTATGAAAAGCGAATGGAACAAAATTATGGATTTTGTAAAAATGAAAGTTGGGGTTTTTACAACCATGTAATAAAAAAATTTGACTTAAGTGGTCAGGAAATTAATACAATTAATGATGAGGGCCATGTCACTTTAGAAAATTTATTTGATATAAAAAAAAGTAAAGACAATAAATCTAATTATTTCATTTTAACTAATTATCAAAGCGAAAATGATAACGATATTTTTAATGGTCAATATGAATTCTTAAAAAATTATAAAATTTTATACAGAAAAAATAATTGCTATCTTTTAAAATCTAATGATTGAAATCTTAAATATACTATTACAAATATTCATTTTTTTAATAATATTTTCATTTCCATTTACTGAAAGATCCCTTAACAACACTCTCAAATTAAAAAATATAAAACTAGAGTTAATTGACTCTCATGTGATCAATATCATCATATTTTCTTATCTTTGTTTAATTGTTTCATTTTTGAATATTGATTTAAAATTATTTTTTAAGATTTATTTTTCTATTACATTGCTATTTGTTTTGCTAAACATAAAATTTTTTTATGATCGAATCAAAAAAAATGACTTTATTAAATTTGTTTTCTTTCTTTTAGTAATTTTATCTATATTTGCTTTTATTGCCCAAAACTTAAAACTTGAATGGGATGGCCACGTTTGGATTAGTAAAGCAATAATCTTTCTCAATAACGAACAAATAACAAATTTAAATAACACTTTGCATGCTGATTATCCACATCTGGGTTCATATTTGTGGGCCTTTTTTTGGAGTAATTCATTATTAGAGTTTGAGTATTTTGGGAGATTTTTTTTCGTCTATTTATATGTTGTATCTACTTTTCTTATTTTCAAAATTCTAAATGTTAATAATGATTTTATAAAAATATTTTTAATCTTATTTTTTATTCTATTAACATTTGAGCCATATTATTTTGGTGGTTACCAAGAATATCTAATTTTTTCTAGCCTGATTATTGCATCACGATATATCTATATTTATAATTTAACTGGTAGCAAAAATATAAAATTAATTTTTTTAGCCCTACTAATTTTATATATAAGTTGTTGGTTTAAGAACGAGGGTAAAATTTATTTTGTGATATTTTCTGGAGCATTAATATATTTAGCAAATATAAATTATTACAAAAAAATTCTTTTAACGCTTTTGATAATCTCTCTACTTTTGATTCAATATTTTTTACAAAAATATTTTATCAGTTTCAGTGGGTCATCTGATGTAAATTATTTAATGAATTTTTTACAAAATTTAAAAGATATAAATCTTTTGTTTACTAAATTATTTAAAATATTATTAAATATGATTATTGTTTTTATTAAACATCCTTTATGGATAATAATTTTTTTAGCAATTTTCGCTCAAATATTTTTTATAAAAAAAATTAATCAAAATGTTAAATATTTTTTAACATGCCTTTTCTTAAATCTTATAGTTATTACAGGTATTTATATGGGAATGAAGGATATTGATTTTATTCTAAGAGTTACTTTAGATAGAGTTTTATTTCAAACTTCAGGATTTTATTTAATTCTTTTTTTAAGTATTATAAATTTTAAGATGATTAATCAAAAATAGCCTAACTCTTGCATTTCTGAGTTAAAATTTTTTTTTATTAATTCATTTAAAGAATTGGGTAATTTATTTTTCCACTCATCAATTTCACCTTTTCTAAAAAATAAATCCTTACCTTTTCTTTCTTTAAAACCTTTTCTTTTCTCTTGACTTTGTAAATTTTCAAATTCACATTTTTTTATTATTTTATGAATCTTTTCATCATCAATTTCAATTTTTTTAAATTGTGAAATAAAATTTAAGATCTTTTTAAAAGTTTCAAATGGATCTTTTTTTAATTCCTCATATTTGATTATTAATTTTGGATATTTTGAATTTTTCCAAGATAAATAGTTAATTTTCCATGATGAAAAAAACTCTAATAGACCATCACTATCCTCTGGTTGCATAAATTGATTTTTATTTAACATCATATCTACCGTCTTTTCTAAACTTTGATTCATATGATGCGATAAAGAGATCGCAACTGATCTTGGATCTCTTACAAAATAAATAAATCCTGCTGTATTATTTGTGTTAGAAAAATTATTTCCATTAAGAGTGCCACAATAACTATGACTTTTTAACAAATTTAATTCTCCATTAAGATTTATTTTTTCTTGTGAAATTATATATTGTCTAAAGTTTTGCTCTCTATCTTTTAAACTTTCAAAATCTTTTTTTTCCAAAAAGTTAAAAAAACTCTTTCTCGGATAAGATCTTATTTTATCAATATTTGCAAAAGGATCTTCAGTTTCCTCAAATAAATAATTTGTAAGAAAAATTCTAGCCCATGTATTTCCACTTTTGGGATAACTACTAAGCCATAAAATCATAATTAGTATTTCTTTACCAAAATTTAAGTTAGTTTTTCTATTTGTAATTCTGCGTTTTTAATAGATTTTTCGTAATCTAATGCCATTTGATCAGCACAAATAATATCAATTTTTTCTATGCCGAAAAAATTCAAAATAAATTTTAACCAAGGTGTTAAAAAATCTTCATTACTATTAAGTTTTGTACCACCAGATGTGATAACTAAATATGCTCTTTTATTTTTTAATAATCCTTCTCTTCTTCCGTTAGGTTTAAATCTAAAAGTTTCACCTATTCTAGCTGCAAGATCTGACCAGGCTTTTAAAGTGGCAGGCGGTCCATAGTTATAAATTGGAGCTGAAATAATAATAATATCACTTTCTTTAAGTTCTTTGACTAATTTATCTGAAAGTTCAAACATCTTTTTATGATTTTCATTTTGATCTTTTAAATCAATATTCATTCCAGACTCTGTTAAACCTGTAACAAAAACCATTTCATCATTTAGATCTCTATAAATGATTTCATCCTCTGGTTTTTTTATTTTATTCAATAATTTTTTTGCTAATGATCTTGAGGTCGAGCCCTCTTTCCTAGCACTTGAGTCTATCTGATAAATTTTCATAGTTTAAATTATCCAAAATTTTGTAAAAACGGAAGTATTTCAAGCAAGTAGTAGCCTAAAGCTTGTAATTGGTTAGTAATTATCAATATACCAGTAATTAATAAAATTATTCCGCCAATTTTTGATACTTTGTTAATATTTTTTTTAAAATTCTTTGAAAAAATTAAAAATCTTTGAATTAGATATCCTGATAAAATAAAAGGTAATGCTAAACCAATTGAGTAGAAAAATAAAAGTAATATACCTTTACTTAAACTCTCCTCTGTTGAAGCAAGGACTAATATTGATCCAAGAATAGGACCAATACACGGTGTCCACCCAAATGCGAATGCCATACCAATTAATATTGGACTAAAAACACCTGCACTAATGTTAGTTTGAATTCTTTTTTCATAATTTAAAAATTTAATATTTATGAGTCCTATTATTTGTAAAGATAAAATAATAATTACTAAACCAGCTACAATTCTTAATTCATAAGAATTTTTTAAAAGAACTTGTCCCAAAAAAGTAGAGGCTGCACCAAATATGATAAAAACTATAGAAAACCCAACAGTGAATAAAATAATTGGAAATAAATTTATATTTTTTTTACTTATTAATTCATTTAAAGAACTGCCCGAAATATAAGAAATATACCCAGGTATTAAAGGTAATACACACGGAGATAGAAAACTTATTAATCCTGCACCAAAAGCAATTATTATTTCAAACATTCAATATTTTTAAGCTCTTTAATTTTGATAAGGAACTACTTTATGAGTTTGTGTGCCCAATTTGTCGACACCCAAAACTACTTCTTCACCACCCTTTAAAAAATGAGGTGGAGACATATTTTCCCCTACTCCTGGAGGTGTCCCAGTACAACAAATATCTCCTGGATGTAAACTCATACATGAACTCATATAAGAAACTAAAGTTTTAACGTCAAAGATCATTTTCTCAGTGTTTCCAGTTTGCATTCTCTTGCCATCAACATCTAAAAACATATTTAGTTTTTGAAAATCTGGTAACTCATCTGTTGTAACTATATAGGGACCTATGGGGCCAAAAGTATCAAAGCCTTTTCCTTTGTCCCAAGTTAAACCTTTGTTTTTCTGAAAGTTTCTCTCACTAACATCGTTAACAAGAAAAAAACCAAGAACATGATCTAATGCATTTTCAACGCTAACATTTATTGCTTTTTTCCCTATTACAAAACCTAATTCAACCTCCCAATCTGTATGATTAGATCCTTTAGGAACAATGATTGGATCATTAGGTCCAGTAATACAACTTGTAAACTTTGAAAAAATTATCGGTTCTTTTGGAATTGGTAAATTTTGTTCTTCAGCATGATCTTTAAAGTTTAATCCTATTCCAATAAATTTAGCTGGTTTTGAAACACAAGCGCCTATTCTTAATTTGGAGTCCAATTTTGGCAAAGCTGAAATTTCAGTATTCTTAATTTTTTCAATTGTATCAAAATTTAATGTCTCTGGATTTAAATCATCTATTACAGATGATAAATCTCTGTAATTATTTTCATTATCGATTAATGCTGGTTTTTCATTTCCAATATTACCAATTCTACATAATTTCATTATTTTTACTCCTTCAATTTAATCATAGGATAAATCATTTATTATTTCAACTTGATGATATGCAAATAATAAACTTATTTAGTAATTTGTTGTTCTTGCTAATCTCGCCGCACCTCTGACACCACTAGCATCTCCAAATTTTGGTTTTAAAAATGTTCCCTCGAATTCGCCTCCAGCGACAAATTTTTTCATTTTTTGTTTAATCTCATCTAAAAAATCAATTTCATTTGAAACACCACCTCCAAAAACAAATACATCTGGGTCTATGATATTTACAACAGTTGCTAACGACATCGCCAGTTGATCTTTATAATTATCAATTAGTTTTTCTGCATCTAAATCAAGTTTTCTGTGCATTTCAAAAATTTTCTGAGCAGGTAAATCTTTTTTAAATTTATTTTTAAATGCTCTAGAAATTCCTAAACCAGCAATATAATTTTCAATTTCCCCAGCCCTTAAGTTTGTTTTTTTTATTTGAATTCCATCAATACAAACACTTGGAATTTGATTATGTCCCCACTCTCCAGTTATCCCATTTGGTCCATTTACTATTCTTTTATCAATAACTAATCCACCACCAACACCAGAGCCTAAAATTACTCCAAAAACAATCTTATAATGTTTTCCGGATCCATCGATTGCCTCAGATAAAGCAAAACAATTAGCGTCATTTTCACAATAAATTTCTTTACCAATTTCTGCTCGTAAATCTCTTTGCAGAGGTTTACCGTTAATCCAAAAGGAGTTTGGCGCATTTTTAACTAATCCAGTTTGAATAGAATGAATGCCTGGATGACAAACACCTACAGGTAACTCTTTTCCAGCTTTTTTTTCTAAATCAATTACTATTTTTTTTATGACTGTTAAAGTATTTTTATAATCTTTTGGAACCTCTAGTCTTTCTCTGTGATGTTCATTACCGCTATCATCTAACAAAACATATTCTATTTTACTTGCTCCAAGATCAATCCCAATTTGCATAAATTATCTCATTATTTTTTGAATTTCTTTATAGGTAAACAATTTTGGTATTTTGCATGTAGTAGTTAATTTAACTGCCTTATTAGTTTTTGCAGAGTTCATAGTTGATTGAATTAAATCAAGAACATGTAATGATACCTCACCGTTACATCGGTGAATTTTTTTTTTATCAATACAATAGGCCATTTCTGCTAGTCCTACTCCTCTATAATTAGCATTAGTTGGGGACTCATTTGCTCTTGAACTTTGAGTTCTGATATTTATTCTTCCTAATTTCATATGATTTGTTTTAAATTCTTTCCAAGGATTACCTAATTTTTTACAAACAAAAACTGATCCACCAAACATATTTGGATCAGGGACAATCATTGATCCTTTAGTGCCATAAAGTTCTATATGATTTCTTTGATGTGCAATAACGTCAAAAGAAAGAGTTAATCTGATAATACTTCCATTTTTAAAGATTATAGTTGTAAAATATGTTGTCGGACACTCTACTTTAATTTTTTTTCCTTTTTTTGGTCCAATACCAATTGTTCTAAAACTAGATCCTCTCATTAAACTTGCGGCTTTAACTTCTTTAGCTGGTCCAAGTAAATTTACTAAAGCAGTAAGATAATATGGACCCATATCAATAACTGGCCCCCCCTCTTTTTTAGCAAACCATGGCTCAGGATTAGGATGATAAGATTGAACACCGGGAAAGGCAAAAATAGCATTTCCTAAATTTACCTTTCCAATGTTCTTATTTTCTAACAATTCTTTAGATTTTTGATTACCACCACCTAAAAATGTATCTGGAGCATTTCCTAAATATAATTTTTTTCTTTTTGAAATTTTTAGTAATTCTTTTCCATCTTTGAGATTAATAGCCAAAGGTTTTTCTGAATAAACATGTTTTCCATTTAATAAAGATTTTTTTGCAATTTGATAATGAACTTTTGGTGGTGTTAAATTTAAAATGATCTCTACTTTTTTATCCTTTAATAATTCATTTACAGAAACTGCTTGAATTCTATAGGTCTTAGCACATTTTTTTGCTGATTGACTCTTTATATCTGCACATTTGATAATTTTGAAGTTGTTGAAATACTTATGGGCTCTAAAATAAGTTTCAGCAATATGACCACAACCTATCAATCCAACTTTAAAAACTTTATTCATTTAGTTGATTTATACACCCTGTCTTTGTTTGGCTTTTCCTTCTTTATGTAATTTTAAGGCCTCTTCATTTTCTTTGGTGTTTGGAATTTCTAATGTTGGACTTTCCCAGTAAGCTGATCCCTCTAGCCATTGATATGAATGAGTTTTAATTGAAATAACATAGGTTACATCTGATTTTTTTGCTCTTTTAAATGCTTCTTCTAATTCAGAAATAGAGTTTACTTGCTCAGATTTAGCTCCCATGCTTTCTGCATGTTTAGCAAAATCAACACCAACTAGATTTGGTGTATTAGAACTTTCTAGTAAACAATTATATTCTTTTCCACCTTTAAAGAGTTGAAGTCTATTGATTACAGCGTGACCACCATTGTCACAGACAATGATGATTAATTTATTATTTGTTATAACTGACGAATAAATATCAGAATTATATAATAAATATGAACCGTCTCCAACGAATGCAATTACATCTTTATTTGGATTGGCCATTTTAATCCCGAGAGCTCCAGAAATTTCATAACTCATACAACTAAATCCCCACTCTGTTTCATGAGTATTTAATTCTCTTGGTCTCCAAACTTGAACTACTTCTCCAACTAAACCACCTGCTGCTGTTACAGCAATATCCGAGGGATCTGAATTTCTATAAATTGCACCAACTGCATGGGCATAGCTTGGTAATTTTTGATTTGTTGGACCACTTTCTTTATCAACGTATTCATTCCAGGATTTTAATTCATCTCTAGACTTTTTATACCAATCATCATTTGCTTTCCAACTTCCTAAAGCATTTGAAAGTTCGATTAATGAAACCTTTGCGTCCCCAACCACAGCTTGAGCTAAATGTTTATTTGCATCATGTCTAGTTATATTTAATGAAACTAATCCAAAATCTGGATTTTCAAAATTTGCCCACGAGCCTGTTGTAAAATCAGCTAATTTAGTTCCAACGGCTATAGCAAGATCAGTTTTTTTTGCAAAATTGTTTGCCGCTTTACCGCCTAAACCCCCAATAGGTCCAAGAAAATGTGAATGATCTCTTTTCATAGTAGAATATCCCATCACTGTTTGAGTAACAGGTATATTGTGTTTAATTGCAAAGTTTCCTAATTCTTCCATAGCATCTGAATAAAAAACACCCCCGCCAGAAATTATTATTGGATTTTTGCAACTTTTAATTTTCTCTGCAGCCTTCTTAATTTCAAAATCATCTGGTTTTGGTCTTCTAATGTTGTGAACTCTCTCTTTAAAAAACTCTTCTGGATAATCAAAAGTTTCACCTTGAGTATCTTGACATAAAGATAAACAAGCTGGACCAGCATCAGCAGGATCTATCATTAATTGAATAGCTTGTGGTAAAGATTGCAAAATTTGTTCTGGTCTTGTAATCCTATCAAAATATCTCGTAACTGATTTAAAAGCATCATTTGCAGTTATTCCTGGATTATTAAAATGTTCAACTTGTTGAAGAACAGGATCTGGCATTCTATTTGCATATGTATCACCAGGTAAAAATAATATTGGTATTCTATTACTCATAGCAACAGCTGCTGCTGTAAGTAAATTTGTAGATCCTGGTCCAACTGAACTTGTAGCGATAAAAATTTGTTTTCTTCTTTTAGCCCTTGAGTATGCTACTCCAGTTAAAGCCATATTCTGCTCGTGATGGCCTCTATAAGTCGGAAGTTTATCTTTATTTTCTTCTAAAGCTTGACCTAGACAAGCAACATTTCCATGACCAAAGATACCAAACACTCCAGGAAAAAGTGGTTGTTTTTTACCATCAATTAATATTTTTTGAGCAATTAAGTGCTTAACTATTGCATGAGCACATGTAAGCTTTAATTTTTTCATAATTGAGTATATAAAACAAAATTATAAATTAATTTCACTAAAAAACTTAGAAATATTTTTATGTACGAAAAATTTGGGCAATTCATTGACGGGAAGTGGCAAAAATCTGAGAAAAATGAAACATACGAAGTAATTAACCCTGCAACTGAGGAAATAATTGGTAAAGCGTCTAAAGCTGGAAGATCTGATGTTGAAAAGGCTCTTAAATCTGCAGAAAAAGGATTAAAAGTTTGGAGAAACACAGCCCCATGGCAAAGATCTTATATAATTAGAAAAATAGCAGACAAGATAAGGGAAAAGCAAAACGTTCTTGCAAAATGGTTAACTTTAGAAGTTGGAAAGCCTTTAGCAGAGGGTGTGGGTGAAGCTGGTGGAGCTGCTGATATATTTGAATGGAATGCTGAAGAAACAAAAAGAATATATGGTCAAACTGTAGAAAGTCGTTTTCCAGATACTAGAGTCCATGTTTATTATCAGCCAGTTGGTGTAGTTGCTGCATTAGTCCCATGGAATTTTCCATTAATATTAGCATCAAGAAAAATATCAACTGCTCTTGCTGCAGGTTGTTCAGTGATTTGTAAACCAGATGTAATTACACCTGGAACCGTAATGGAATTGGTTGATATTTGTAGGGAAAGTGGAGTACCTGAAGGGGTCGTAAACTTGCTTTCTGGTGATCCTGCATCTATTTCAGAACAACTTATAGAGTCGGATATTGTTAAAAAAGTTTCAATTACTGGTTCTACTAGAGTTGGAAAACTAATTTTGAAAAAAGCTGCAGATAAAGTTCAAAGAGTTACTATGGAATTAAGTGGTCATTCCCCTTTTATTGTTTTTGAGGACTCAAATATAGATACTGTAGCTGACATGGCGATTACAGCAAAATTTAGAAATAATGGTCAAGTTTGTATATCTCCTAATCGATTTTATATTCAAGAGAATAAAAAGGATGAGTTTATAAATAAATTTATAGAGAAAACCAAAAAACTTAAAATAGGAAATGGTTTAGATGAAGGTGTTCAGCTTGGACCAATGACAACAGCAAAAAGACTTAGTGAAATTGAAGAGCTTGTTGAAACAACAAAAAAAGAAGGTGCTAAAGTTTTACTAGGTGGAAAAAGACCATCTGGTTTTAATAAAGGTTATTTTTATGAGCCTACTGTATTTGATAATGTAAAAGATGATTTTACAATCATGAAACAAGAGCCTTTTGGACCACTAGTGCCTATGTTGTCATTCAAAACTTTCGATGAGGTAATTGAGAGAGCTAATAATAATGATTTAGGCTTATGTAGTTATATTTATACAAACTCAATGGAGCAAGCTCACAAGGCTTCTGAGTTAATGGAAACTGGATGTGTTGCAGTTAATACGGCCGCTGTAGCAGTTGCTGAAGCACCTTTTGGAGGAATTAAACAGACTGGTTATGGTCGTGAAGGTGGATCAATGGCAATTAAAGATTATTTAAATGTTAAATATACTCATCTTGGTCTTAAAAATTAAATGAGAGAAAATAAAATAAAAAAGATGATGGGTGAAGGGAAACCAGTCATCAATGGTTGGCTTCAAATACCAAGCACTGTGTCTGCAGAGGCAATGGCTCATCAAGGTTGGGACTCATTGACTATAGATATGCAACATGGTTTAGTTGATTATTCAAATGCTCTTCCAATGTTGCAAACTATTTCATCTACAAATGTAACTCCATTAGCAAGAGTAAATTGGAATGAACCAGGTCAAATAATGAAAATATTAGATGCAGGTTGTTATGGTATTATTTGTCCAATGGTCAGTAACAAAGAAGAGGCTGAAAAATTTGTACAAGCTTGCATGTATCCACCTAATGGATATAGAAGTTTTGGACCAGTAAGAGGACTTATTTACGGAGGGTCTGATTATGCCAAACATGCAGATCAAGAAATGCTTAAGTTTGCAATGATAGAAACTAAAGAATCTTTAGACAAGCTTGATGAAATAATGTCTGTAAAAGGTTTAGACGGTATTTATATTGGGCCAGCGGACCTTAGTTTAGCTATTGGTGAAGAACCAGGATTTGATAAACCGGAAAATTCAAAAGCATATTCCCAAATTCTAAAAATTTTAGAGCATGCTAAAAAAAATAAAATTTTTGCAGGTATTCATAATGGTACACCTGAATATGCTTTAAAAATGATTGATAAAGGATTTAATTTTGTAACTATTGGAGCAGATCAAAGAGCTATGAGTACTGGTGCTAAAGCAATAGTTGATAAAATGAAAGGCTCATCAAATAAAAAAGAAGAGTCAAAAGCATATTAAAAAGTGCCAGAAAAAAAGAAAATTCTTGTAATTCAAAACATTCATCAAGAAGGTATAAATTTGCTCAAAGGTAATTCCAGTTATGAATTTGAGATCTTTGATGAAATTAATGAAGATTTGAAACAGAAAATAGTTAATTGCGATGCAATCTCAATAAGAACAGCAAAATTACCTAATGAAATAATTAGCTCTGCTAAAAAACTTCAGGTTATTTCAAGACACGGCGTTGGTTACGATAATATTGATCTTAAAAGCACAAAGGAAATTGGAGCAACCTTAACTATAACAGCAACTGCTAATGCTGTGGCTGTAGCAGAGCATGTAATGTTTATGCTTTTAAATATTTCAAAAAGAAAAGATATGTATGATCAATCAGTAAAATCTGGAAAATTTAATGACAGAAATAAATTACCAAAAACAATTGAACTCTGGGGAAAAAATATTTTAATCGCAGGTTTTGGTAGAATTGGACAAGCATTGATAAAAAGATGTTTGGGTTTTGAAATGAATGTTTTTGTTTATGACCCTTACATAAATGATGAAAAAATAAAATCTTTGGGAGGAAAAAAAGTAAATGATATAAAAGAAGCAGTTAAAGAAATGGATGCTATCTCTTTACATATGCCTCTAAACGACGAGACAAAAAATATCATAAACTATGATCTTTTAAGATCTATGAAAACGAATTGTATTGTTATTAATGCAGCTAGAGGTGGAATTATTAATGAAGTAGATTTAGATAAAGCATTGAGAGAAAATCTAATCTTTGGTGCAGGTTTAGATGTATTTGAGACAGAACCACCTAAGTCTGATAACCCATTACTTAAAAATGATAAAGTTTTTTTAAGTCCTCACACTGCAGCATTCACTGAAGAATGCATGATAAGAATGGGAAAAGAAACAATACAAAATATTATTGATTTTTTTGAAAAAAAATTAGACAAATCTAAAATAATTAAACTTTAATTATGCGAATAAATTTTAAAAATTTTGGTCTTTTGGAGGCCTTAGTAACTTTATCAGTCATCTATGTTGTTGGAATGCTTATATGGACAGCAAGTACCAGACCTGCAGTTGAGGCAAAAGCAAATCTGGTAAAAGAAAATCATCAAAAAGTTGTAGATTTTATAAATGGCGAAATAAATAATTGTGGAAATAATGATGAGGACAAGAAAACTATTTGGGGTGATGCCTGCAATGAAGAATGGATTTCATCCAAAATAGTAAACTATATAAATAATAATTTAAATATTGAAAATCCTTTTTCAACAGACTCAAAAGTAAAAACTGATCCAGATCCAAGAATTAAAGCTGAAGGAAAAGCAGGACAGTCAGTAGAGATGGGAGTAATTTTTGTTATGTCGTCAAATTTTTTATCTGAACCTGGTTCTGAATGGGTTGTAGGAACATGTTTTAAATCTCCATGTGTTGCAGCAGGTAACAACGAATTAACTTCGCTTTATAGATAATTAATTTTTGAAAACTTCAATTTTAGATTTACTCAAAGTCTCAGTTAAATATTTATAACCTATCTTTGCATACTCAAATGGATTAGCTTTTGCTGGATCTTGTTCAGCTTCTACTACCAACCAACCTGAATAATTATTTTTTTTTAAAACTTCGAATAACGGTTCGTAATCGATACAACCATCACCTGGAACAGTAAATGCACCTTCAAGAAAAGCTGCTCTAAAACTCAAATTTTCTTTTAAAGATTTTTCAAGAACATCTTTTCTTATATCTTTACAATGAACATGACAAAGTCTCTCATTATAATTCTCTAATATCGATTTAGAGTCCCCTTTTGCAAAGAGCATATGACCTGTATCTAGAGTTAATTTAACACTATCATGAGTATTATCTAAAAGTCTTTCTGTATCTCTTTGTGTCTCAATAACGGTGCCCATGTGATGATGGTACGCTAATGGCATTCCTTGATCTTCAAGATATTTTCCCATTTCTGAAATTTTATTGCAAAATTCATACCATTCATCTTTTTCCATTTGAGGTCTTGTTGATAATTTTCTATTAGGATCTCCTTGAATTGATCCAGATACTTCTGCAAATACTATGCAGGGTGAATTACAGTCTTTAAACAATTTTAATTGTTCTTGGATTAATTTTTTTTCATCCTCTACAGTATTTTTTCTTAAATTTGCTCCATACCAACCTGAGCAAAGTTGAAGATTAAACTGACTTAATTTTGGAAGTAATTCTGATGATTTTTTTGGAAATTTTCCACCAGACTCAATTCCAATGTACCCTGCTTGACTTGCTTCATCTAAACATTGTTCTAATGATGTGTCACCACCTAATTCTGGCATGTCATCGTTACTCCATGCAATTGGTGCTACTCCTAATTTTACTGACATAATAATTATTTTTAGTTAAAATATCTTTTAATACAAATTTTAAATGATTGATATAGCTTTATTTGGTCTTGGAAGAATTGGTATTATGCATGGTAAGAATTTAATGCGTAATAAAGATTTTAATCTAAAATATGTTTATGACATTAATAAAAATTTAACAAAGAAATATTCAAAAATACTCAAAGCAGACAGTGTTGATAATCCAAACATAATATTTAAAGATAAAAAAATTAGGGCTGTCTTTATAGCATCAACAACAAATACTCATATTAAATTTATCCTCGAGGGAGTAAAAAATAAAAAAATAATCTTTTGTGAAAAACCATTAGATTTAAGCATAAAAAAAATAAATGAGTGTAAAAAAAAAATTAAAAACTTAAATCCAAAAATTCAACTTGGTTTCAACAGGAGATATGATCCAGGTCATAACAACCTTAAAAAACAATTATTGAATGGTAAGATCGGAAAATTAGAAAAAATTATAATTACAAGTAGAGATCCTGCACCACCTTCAATTAAATATTTAAAAGAGTCAGGTGGAATATTTAGAGACATGATGATACATGATTTTGATTTAGTACGTTTCTATCTTGGAAAAGATGAGCCCTCAAAATTAATTGCATCAGGTAGCAACATCTCAGATAAAAGATTTGATAAAATCAGAGACTTTGAGTTGGCATCGTGTATGATTCAATCTAAAAATGGTGTTCAGTGCATTATTACAAACTCAAGGCATTGTAGTTTTGGATATGATCAACGTGTTGAAATATTTGGATCTAAAGGAATGATCATATCTGAAAACATAAGGGAGAACGAAACATCATTTTATTCATCAAATTCAACTTCAAACAAATCTCCTTTGCTAAATTTTTTTATTGAGAGATATAAAGATGCATATAAAAAACAATTGAATGATTTTTCAAAATTTATTAATAAAAATATTCGCCCACTTGCAGAATTTGAGGAGGGTAGACGTGCTTTAATAATGGCAAATGCTGCGAAAAAATCTCTCGGTTCTAAAAAGTTTGAAAAACTTACTTTCTAATTGAATCAACTAACACTAGAACACAACCTATCATCTTTACAACCAAATAATATTTTGATTAGATTTTGTTTTTAAAAGTTAACTTTAATTAAAGGGGAATAATGAAAACAATTAAAAACTTTATTTTAGCTTTAGTTGCATGGGCTATGATGTCTGTGTCTGCTTTAGCTGTAGATATAATTGTAGTTTCTCACGGTCAAGCTAATGACCCTTTTTGGTCAGTTGCTAAAAACGGAGTAGATGCTGGATGTAAAGATATGGGAGTATCTTGTAAATATACTGCACCTGCTACTTTTGACATGGTGGAAATGGCAAAACTAATTGACAATGCTGTATCACAAAAACCGAAAGGTATCGTGATTACATTACCAGATGCTGCTGCTTTAGGAAAATCTGTTAAAGCTGCAATTGCTGCTGGTATTCCAGTTATTTCAATGAACTCTGGTTCTGATGACTATGCATCTTTAGGAATAAGTGCTCATGTTGGTCAAACTGAGTTTGAAGCTGGTGTAGGTGGTGGACAAAAAATGAAAGCTGCCGGTGGAAAAAAAGCATTATGTGTTAACCATGAAGTTGGTAACGTTGCACTAGATAGAAGATGTGCAGGTTTCAAAAAAGGATTTGGTGGATCAGTAGATATTTTAGGTACATCAAATGACCCAACAGAAATTCAAAAAGCTGTTGCTGCGAAATTAGGTGGTGGATATGACACTATCTTAACTTTAGGTGCTGGTTTATCTGGTGAAGCAGCTCTAAAAGCTTTAGAGGCTTCTGGAAAAGTTGGTAAAGTAAGACTTGGAACATTTGATATGTCTCCAAATATGTTAAAAGCTGCTGCTGCAGGAAAAGTAGAGTTTTTAATTGACCAACAACAATACCTACAAGGTTACCTACCTATTGCTATCTTTGGACAATACATGAGATGGGGAACAATGCCAGCTGGTGTGGTAATGACTGGACCTGGATTTGTAACTCCTGACAATGCGTCTAAAGTTATAAAGTGGGCAGCTCAAGGTTATAGATAAAAAATAATTTAAAGGCCTGACTGAATATCAGTCAGGCCTTTTTTTTTGGCGTTTTTTAAATTATAGTTTTTTATGTCTGTAAAATCTCAAAGTATCGAATCTAAGAAAGAAACTGGAAAAGATGAAAGACTTAAAAAAATTTCTCCGCTAAGAGTATTATTGAATAGACCTGAGCTTGGAGCTTTAGGTGGAGCAATATTAGTATTTATATTTTTTGGAATAGTTGCTGGTGACACAGGAATGTTTAGTGCTTATGGTACACTAAATTTTTTAGATGTGTCAGCAAACTTAGGTATCATTGCGATTGCAGCTGCTATGTTAATGATTGGAGGAGAATTTGATCTTTCAATAGGATCTATGATTGGGTTCGCTGGGATATGTATAGCTATTCCAGCAATTTATTGGGGTTGGCCATTGTGGACTAGTATTATTTTTGCTTTTGCGATGGCAGTGTTAATTGGATATTTTAATGGAATAATGGTTGTAAAGTCTGGACTTCCATCTTTTATAGTTACGCTTGCAATGTTGTTTATCTTAAGAGGTGCTACTTTAGCAATTACAAGATTGATAACAGGTAGAACTCAAGTCCCAGGATTACGAGTATTAATTGAAGATGATCCAATAGCATGGATATTTGCCACTGATACTTTTCAATGGCTATTCACTTGGCTTGGATCAATGAAGCTAATTGAATTAAGAACTGATGGAACTCCTTTAGCGACTGGCATCCCACCATCGGTAATATGGTTTATAGCTTTAACTTTATTTGCAACTTGGATACTTATGAAAACAAGATATGGAAATTGGATCTTTGCTTCAGGTGGAGACAAAGTAGGTGCAACAAATGTTGGAGTGCCTGTTGGAAGAGTTAAAATAAGTTTATTTATAGGAACTGCAGTTGCTTCGACTATATTTGCGTGTATTCAAGTTTTAGATGCCGGCTCTGCCGACACTATGAGAGGGACATTAAAAGAATTGGAAGCAATAGCTGCTGCCGTGGTAGGTGGATGTTTATTAACTGGAGGGTATGGGTCAGCTATAGGAGCTGCATTAGGCGCAATAATTTTTGGTACAGTTTCTATGGGTATATTCTATACAGATGTAGATACAGATTGGTTTAAAGTATTTTTAGGAGCAATGATGTTAATTGCTGTTGTATTTAACAATTATATTAGAAAAAAAGTTACGGAGACTAAATAATGTCTGAGTATTTAGTCCAATTTAATAATATCAGTAAATTTTTTGGAAAGGTAATCGCTTTAAAAGACGTTACTATGAAATTAAAAAAAGGAGAAATCATGTGTCTTTTAGGAGATAATGGTGCTGGAAAATCAACTCTAATCAAAACATTAGCTGGTGTTCATAAACCTGATGAGGGTGAGATTATTTTTGAAGATAAAAAAATTATTTTTGACTCACCAAGAGATGCATTGGATATCGGTATAGGTACAGTGTATCAAGATTTAGCTTTAGTTTCATTGATGAGTGTTACTAGAAATTTTTTTATGGGAAGAGAGCCTCAAAAAGGTTTACCATTCTTTAAAACATTTGATATTGAAAAAGCTAATAAAATTGCTGCAGAAAGAATGGGTCAAATTGGTATTGATGTTAGAGATCCTTCTCAAGCAGTTGGGACAATGTCTGGCGGTGAAAGACAATGCTTGGCAATTTCAAGAGCAATATATTTTGGCGCAAAAGTTTTAGTTTTAGATGAACCAACTTCTGCACTAGGAGTTCATCAAGCCTCTATGGTTTTGAAATATATAGTTAAAGCAGCCTCTCAAGGTTTAGCTGTAATATTGATTACACATAATGTTCATCATGCTTATCCAGTTGGAAATAGTTTTACAGTTTTAAATAGAGGAAGAAGCATGGGTACATTTAAAAAAGATGATATTTCAAGAGAAAAACTTCTAAGTATGATGGCTGGTGGTGAAGAATTAAATAAACTAGAAGTTGAACTAAAAGAAATGGATAGAATTGCTAGTAATTAATTTATTAATCATACTAGGAATTCCCAAAATACATATCTCGTCACAATTAAATTTGTTATAATTTTTTTTAAAAAAGGAGGGATTAATTATGAAAGCATATATAATGGGAAATTATACTGCAAAAGCTTTTCAAGGATTTCTTAAAGATCCAGCAAGTGATAGAAAAGCTGTTGTTAAACAACTTACTGAAGCCATGGGTGGAAAAATGCACAGCATGGATATTGTAAGAGGATCTTTTGACTTCATAGTTGTTACAGATGTACCAAGCTTTGATGATTTTGCTGCTATTAAATTAGTTGT
>CACGIZ010000014.1 GCA_902573235.1 uncultured Pelagibacteraceae bacterium
AATGCTTGTGGCTATCAATCAGTAAATAAGATCGATAAGCCCAATTATAATATTTCTAAATATGAATTTTTAGGAAATCAGCAAGTTAATAAAATTTTAAAGAAAAATTTTGAGAGAAATAAAAGTAACATAAACTCTGAAAAGGAATTTGAAATAATTGCAACAAGTAATTTAGTAAAATCAAAAAAGTCAAAAGACAGAGCGGGTGAAGCAACTAACCTTACCTTAGAAATTACTGTCGATTTAGATATTTTTCAAAATGGTAAAAAAATAAAAAAAATAATAATTAATGAAAATACCAATTATAACAATAATGATAATAAATTTGAATTAAAACAATTTGAAAAAATTTTAATTAATGATCTTGTAAACAAAATTATTTATCGAATTGATTTAAATCTATCATCTATCTAATGATTATTAAAAATTACGAAACTAACAAAATAGACCTAAAAAAATTCAAATATTTTTTATTATATGGAAATAATAAAGGACACATTGATGAGATAATTAAAAATAATTTTGTGAACAAACTTAAGTGTAATTTATATAATTACGATGAAAGTGAGATTATTAATGATAGAAATAATTTCTTTGATCAAATTCTAAATAATTCATTTTTTGAAAATGAAAAAATAATAATCATCTCGAGGATAAGCGAAAAATCAAAAAAAATAATTGAAGAAATTCAAGAAAAAAAAGTTGATGATATTATCTTTATTTTTAAATCAGGCACTCTTGAAAAGAAATCAAAATTAAGAAAGTTTTTTGAGGAGGATAAAAATTCAATATGCATAGCGTTTTACCCTGATACCTCTGTAACTTTAAATAAAATAGCAAACGAATTTTTTAAAAAAAACAATATTTCAATTTCGCAATCTAACATAAATCTTATCATTCAAAAAAGTAATGCTGATAGAGAAAACTTAAATAATGAGCTTAAGAAAATTGAATTGTTCTCTTTATCCTCAAAAAATATTTCGACCGAAAATATAATTAAATTAGTAAATCTCAATGAAAACCATAGCATATTTGATTTGGTGGATAATTGCTTATTAAAAAATCAAAAAAAAGTAATAAATATAATTAATGAAAATAATTTTAGTGTTGAGGATAGCATCATTATTTTGAGAACTTTTTTAAATAAATCAAAAAAATTATTAAATTTATCTAAAGAATATGAGAAAAATAATAATATCAATCAAACAATTGCCAATGCAAAACCTCCAATTTTTTGGAAAGAAAAAGAGACTGTTAAAAAACAAATTACAAATTGGGGATCAGATAAAATTAAAAAACTTATAGTTAAAATAACTGAAATAGAGCTTCAAATTAAGAAAAATAGTTATAACCCAATAAATGTAACTTTGGACTTTATATTCGACCAATCATCACAGAATTAATAGTTGGCTTTGATTATTTCTATGATTTTGTTCAATTGGTCTAAGCTTTTATATTCAAAAATAATATGACCTTTGTTGTTTTTACTATTTTTAATTTTTACATTTAAGCCTATTTTATCAATAATTGAAGTTTCGAGATTGTGAATATTAGGATCTTTAGAGGTAAAATAGGATCTTTTTTTAGTCTTAAAAATTTTGACGAATTTTTCAGATTGTCGAACTGATAATTTCTTTTCAATAATTTTATTTGCTACAAAAGTCGGATTTTCTAGACCAACCAAAATCTTCGCATGTCCAGAAGATAATTTTTTACTTTCAATTAACTTTAAAACATCTTCAGGAAGAGTTAATAATCTCAAACTATTAGTAATATAGCTTCTACTTTTTCCAATAAATTTAGAAACCTTTTCTTGATCATAGGCAAACTCATTTATCAATCTTTGATAACCTTGTGCCTCTTCTAGCGGATTTAAGTCATGTCTTTGAACGTTTTCGACAATAGCAAATTCTAAAGATTTTAAATCATCAGCTTCAGTTATTACGACAGGTATTTCATGCAAGCCAGCTTTTCTAGCTGCCAACCACCTTCTCTCTCCTGCTATGATTTCAAACTTAGAATTTTCTGTACTTGATTTTCTAACAATTATTGGCTGGATTACGCCACGTTCCTTTATTGAATTTGTTAAATCTTTTAAAATGTCTTCATCAAAATCTTTTCTTGGCTGAAATTTATTTGGAACGATATCGACTAATGATAACTTATTAGTTTTTGTTTCAACTTTTGTTTCGCCAATTAGCGAAGATAACCCTCTTCCTAATCCTTTTTTAATCTTTGAATTCATTAAGCTGCACTCCCAATTTTGTTTTCTTGAAGAATAAATTCATCAGTGAAGTTGTAATATGATTTACTTCCAGGACAATTTTTATCATAAATTAGAACAGGAACACCATGGGATGGTGCTTCAGATAATCTTACATTACGTGGAATTACAGTTTGATAAACTTTTTCTTTGAAATAATCTCTTGCCTCTTGTTCTACTTGTGAAGATAGTTTATTTCTACGATCATACATTGTTAATAATATCCCTTGAATCTTTAATTCAGGATTTAAGTTTACTTTTATTCGTTCAATTGTTTTCATTAATTGGGTTAAACCCTCTAATGCGAAAAATTCTGTTTGTAGAGGTACAAGTAAAGAATTTGAAGACACCAATGCCATAACAGTCAATAAACTCAATGAAGGAGGACAGTCAATAAAGATATAATCGTATAATGCTCTAGAATCGTTTAAATATGCGGTTAATTTGCTCTTCAAAATAAAAGCTCTGTCTGTATCCCCTGCAGTTTCAACCTCTAATCCAGATAAATCTACATTTGAAGTAATCAAGTCAAGATCTTTAAAGTTTGTTTTCTTAATGACGTTCGAAATTGACATTGTTCCATTAAGAATACCATAAATTGTTTGATCCGATTGCTCAGTATTTGATAATCCTAATCCAGTTGTTGCATTTCCTTGTGGGTCTAGATCAATTACCAAAATTTTTTTTCCTTGTTGAGATAATGCTGAGGCTAAATTAATTACGGTTGTTGTTTTACCAACTCCACCCTTTTGATTAATAATTGAAATTATTTTCATAAAACTTTTTTTCTAATTTTTTTTATATTTAATATAAATGAGTCGTCACTAGTTAAACTTTTTTTTTCATCGTAATCTAAATCCCATTCTTTTAGCGTTTCATTTAAAATTTTCTTCCCATTATTCCCCATAAAAAAAATAACATTTTTATATTTCGTAAAATTTTCTCTTATTAGATTTAAAATTATTGGCATAGGTTTAAACGCCCTTGACATTATTGTTCCTGTTTCAATATTTTTAACTTTAAAAATATCTTTTTGAATTATTTCAGTATTTAATTTTAATTTTTTTGAAACCTCTCTTAGAAAAACACATTTATGATAACTTTTTTCAAACAAATTGATTTTCATGCTCCTTTTTAATTTTTTCATGATAATAGCCACGATAAGCCCAGGCATACCTCCTCCAGTTCCTAAATCTGAGGTTGTATGGCAATTTAAATCAACAAAATCAATTATTTGTGCAGAATCAATGATATGTCTTTCCCTTATTGCCCCTTTTTCGTGCATTTTTTTGCTTATAATGTTAATTTCTCTATTTTTTCGCTGAATCATAGAAATCAAGCTTTCAAACTCATTACAAGTTTCACGTGAAACATTGGGACTAAGTATTTTTGAATAAGATTTAAGAATCAAGTTGTCCATTAAGCTATATGCTTAATAGACTTTCTTTTGACGTGTGACAACAAAATATATACAGCAGCAGGGGTTATTCCATCAATTCTGAGAGCCTGGCCCATAGTTTTTGGCCTTATTTGCTTAAATTTTGCCTTTACTTCGTTAGATAAACCAGAAAATTGGTCATAATCAATATTTTCAGGAATAGATAAATTTTCATCTCTCTTGAATGCTAAAATATCAGCCTTTTGTTTTTTTAAATATCCTCTGTAATGAGAGTTAATTTCAATTTGTTCATCTACTTCATCACCATGATTAAGAATTTCAGGCCAAATTCCTCTTATTTTTTTCATATTTACACCCTTTTGAGTTAAAATCTCGTCTGCAGATCTTAAAACACCATCTTTTGCAATTTTTATTCCATGTTTGTCTGCTTTTGAGGGCGAAATACTGAAGTTAGACATCTGAAGGGATATTTGGCTCAATTTATTGAATTTATCCAAAAATATTTCTTTCCTTGCTGATGATATTAAACCGATGCCAATTCCTTTATGGGTTAATCTAAGATCTGCATTATCAGATCTTAAGCTTAATCTATATTCAGCTCGCGATGTAAACATTCGATATGGCTCAGCGACTCCCTTTGTAACCAGGTCATCTATCATGACACCAATATAAGCATCTGACCTGTCTAGTATAAAGGGCTCCAAATTTTTAAATGATAATGCTGCATTTATTCCAGCTATAAGACCTTGTGCAGCAGCTTCCTCATAGCCTGTTGTTCCATTAATCTGACCTGCTAAGTACAAATTTTTTATTTTTTTTGTTTCTAGAGTTAAAAAAAGCTCCCTAGGATCAATATAGTCATATTCTATTGCATATCCAGGTCTTATAACTTTTACATCTTCTAAACCATTGATATTGTTAAGTATTTCATGTTGTACAACCTCAGGTAACGAAGTCGAAATACCATTCGGGTAAATAGTATGATCATTAAGTCCTTCGGGCTCTAAAAATATTTGATGCCTAGCTTTGTCAGAAAATTTTACTATCTTATCCTCAATTGATGGACAATATCTTGGACCAACACCTTGGATACTCCCAGAGTACATAGCGCTTTTCGATAAATTTTTTTCAATTATTTTGTGAACCTTTTCATTTGTATATGTCATCGAACACGATACTTGTTTATTTAAATTTTTTTTTGTTAAGAATGAAAAAAAATAAGGATCATCATCTGCAAATTGTTTCTCTAAATTTTTATAATTAATGGTCCTAGAATCTAATCTCGGAGGTGTTCCCGTTTTTAATCTACCAATTTTAAACTTATGTTTTTTAAGTTGCTCACTTAAACCTGTGCTGGGTTTTTCATTAAAACGACCAGCAGGTGTCTTTGTATTTCCTATGTGTATTAATCCATTCAAAAAAGTGCCTGTTGTTAGTATTAACTTGTTACAAGACACCTTGTTACCTTTTTGTGTAACAAACCCACTTATCGTATTATTTTCGAAAATAAACTTAATTACTGGATCAGAAAAAATCGTTAAATTACAATAGTTTACAAGTTTTTCTTGCATAAATTTTTTATATAGCGATCTATCAGACTGTGTTCTAGGCCCTCTTACTGCAGGGCCCCTGCTTCTATTCAGCAATCTGAATTGAATTCCAGACTTGTCAGCAACCTCACCCATAACACCATCAAGTGCATCTATTTCTCTAACTAAATGACCTTTTCCTAGACCACCTATAGCTGGGTTACACGACATTTCACCAATAGTATTTTGATTATGAGTGAATAGAGCAGTATTGACACCAAGTCTTGCAGATGCTGCTGCAGCTTCACATCCTGCATGTCCACCGCCAATTACGATTACATCAAATGATAAATCTTTTTTCATAAGATAAACTTATATTCGATTACAAGATTTACAAGATTTGAGTTTTTTTTGTTAAATTATTTTACCATACGACAAAAAACATCAAAAATTTAAGAAAATTCAATAAAATAGGGCTTATTTACCTATACAAAAATCATTGAAAATGCTGCCTAATATCTCTTCTACATCTACTTTACCAACAATCATGCCTAAATGTCTGGTTGCTAAACGAAGATCTTCAGCAGCCTTATCGAAATCTTTTATTTCATTCTTATCCAAAAAATCTTCTAAATGTTTAACACATTGAATTAAATGTTGCCTGTGCCTTTCTCTTGTAATTAAAATATCTTCGTTTGATATAAATTTATTTTTTAATTTATTTTTTATTTTAGAGATTAATTTATCAATATTTAAATTTTTTTTTAATGAAATTAAAACGTGATCTATTTCTAAAATCTTTGGATCTAATTCCCCTTCGAGAAGATCAGATTTATTAACCACCAATATTGCATTTTTTTTTATTATATCAGTCAAAAAATCGCTAAAATCAACGTTTTTAGCATCAACAACTACTAATTTTAGATCTGCATTCTCAGCTTTTTTTAATGATAATTTAATACCTTTTTTTTCTATCTCATCTTTCGAATCTCTTATTCCAGCTGTATCAGAAATAATAACTGGATAACCGTCTAAATTTAAATGTGTTTCGACTACATCCCTTGTTGTGCCAGCGATTTCAGAAACTATTGCAACTTCTCTATTTGATAAGTTATTAAGCAAACTTGATTTACCTGCATTAGTTGGACCTATAATTGCAATTTTAAATCCTTCTCTGATAATTTCACCAACTTTCTGATCATCTAAAATTTTTTTTATTTTATTTAATACATCGTTCGAATCTTTTTTTAATGTTTTGATATTATCCTCAGGCAAATCTTCATCTGGAAAATCTATTTTAGCTTCTACAAATGATAAAAGTTTCAATAATTTTTCCCTTAATTCATTAAATTTCTCTGAGGATTTCCCTTCCATTATTTTAAGAGCTTGTAATCTTTGGATTTCAGTTTCTGCAGAAATTAGATCAGCAATACTTTCTGCCTCTAGCAAATTTATTTTTCCATTTTGAAAAGCTAGTTTTGTAAACTCACCTGGCTCTGCTAAACGGCAATTTTGTATTTTAGATATTTCTTTTTGAACGGCTAAAATTACAGATTTACCTCCATGTATATGGATTTCAGCCATATCCTCTCCTGTGTAGCTGTGGGGACCAGGAAACCATATTATTATACCTTCATCGATAAGCTCAGAAGTATTGATATTGTTTATTTTTCTAAGAGTTGCCACTCTTGGTGATGGGATTTTTTTTGAAGTAAGAGATTTAATAATATTAGATGCTTGAGGTCCTGAAATTCTAATTATTGCAACTCCAGATACACCTGGACCAGTTGAAAGCGCATAAATTGTCATAGCCTATTATAACATCTATTAATGAGATGTATAAATTTCATGCAATTTATTATAAAAATTCTTAGAAAAATTTTTTGCATCTAAAAGTGGTGAACTTAAAGCCTGGTCTCTTAAATCACTCCCGATTTTTTCAATTTTATTGTGATTTTCATAAAACTCTAATGCTTTTTTATAATAATCACTTTCATCATTAGCTATAAAATTTTCTAGACCTAAATTTTTATTAATGCTTTCACCACATCTTGAATTAAAATTATTACCTTTCATAGTCAAGACCGGCTTTCCCATTAAAATTGACTCGAAAGTCGTAGTTACACCAGGATACGGAAATGTATCTAATGTCAAATTAAATTTATTATAAAATTCTAAATGTTTTTTTTGATTTTCAACTCTATCAAAAAATTCTATTTTGTTTAAATTTACATTTTCGTTTAAAAACTTTTCTTTCAAATTTTTGATTAAATCATCATTATTATTAACTGATGATTTTAAAATTAATTTTGCATTAGTATTATTCAATATTTTAGACCATACTTTTATAGTCTTAGATGAGATTTTTTGAAAATTACTCAAGGATCCAAAGGTGAACATTTTGTTATTTTTTGAGATATTTAAATTTATATCTGGTAGATTTTTAGGCTTACTTAAAACATTCCAAATTTCAGGCATATAAATAATCTTTTCAGAATACAAATTTTTTTCGTTTTCTTTAATCAAATTCTTATCTGCTACGATATAGTCCATATTCTTAATACCCAAACTATTACAGTAACCTAACCATAAAATTTGTATTGGCGCACACCTTGCTCTAAAAGCATTAATTCTGTTATTGTTAGTAAACCCAGCTAAATCAATTAAAATATCGATATCTTTTTTTACACATAATTGAATAAATTGTTCATCAGATAAACCTGATATATCCTCCCAATTATCAAATTTTTTTCTTAATTCATTAGTCAAACTGTCGTATTGAGAAGGTGGTAAATTACTAAATGCAGTAAATTTAAATCTTTTATTCTCATCTTCGTTTATTATATCTTTCAAAAAAAAGCTTACTGAATGTACTTTGAAATCTGGAGAAAAAAACCCTAAATTAATTATATTTTTTTTCTTCAAGATTTTATTTTTTACAGGGCTTTGTGGTTTTGAAATTTTATCAAATTTTTTGCAATAATTAAGATATTGATCTTGCTGTAAATTTTGATGGTAATTAATACTGCCCAAAAATTTGGTCCAATTGTTAGAAGAATTGGGAGTAAGGTTTGATAATTTTTCATAATATGAAGTTGCTCTAATCATATTTCCAAGAAAAAAGTTTGCTTTAGATAGCCCTTCCAAAATTTTAAGATCTGTTTCATGCTTTTTATAAACTTCTTCTAGTAGGTTATTTAATCTTAAATGCATATTTGCTTTTAAACTAACAATTATGAAATTGTATAAAGGCTCTAAATTGGTTTGATCACTTAAAAATATTTTTTCAAAGAAAAAAGCTGACTTTTTATAATCTTGTATTTTCGAATTTGGATTCAATGCTTTTGAAACTGCGTAAATCATTTGAAGATTAGTAGGTAAACCTTCAAAGTTTTTGATATTTTCTATAGTTGTTTCTAATTTTGAAAATTTTTTTTGTTCGTAAAGATTTTTAATTCTATCTAAAAGATCTTTAGAAAGATCATTCATTTTAGTTATGCAGGTTTATTCATAGAATTAAAAAATTCTGCATTATTTTTAGTATCTTTTAATTTAGAGCTTATAAATTCTATTGCATCCATAGTCCCCATTGGAGCTATAATTCTTCTCAAAACATTCATTTTTTGAAGATCATTTTTATCAAATAGTAGTTCTTCTCTTCTTGTTCCTGATTTTGTTATATCAATTGCTGGATAAATTCTTTTATCTGCTATCTTTCTATCTAAGACCGTTTCACTATTTCCTGTGCCTTTAAATTCCTCAAAAATTACTTCATCCATTCTACTACCTGTATCTATTAGAGCAGTTGAGATTATTGTTAAAGATCCACCTTCCTCAATGTTTCTTGCAGCACCAAAAAATCTTTTAGGTCTTTGAAGCGCATTTGCATCAACACCACCCGTTAAAACTTTTCCAGAGCTAGGTATTACAGCATTATATGCTCTCCCTAATCGTGTGATTGAATCCAACAAGATTACTACATCTTTTTTATGTTCTGTTAGCCTTTTTGCTTTTTCTATTACCATCTCAGCAACAGCAACGTGTCTTTGTGCTGGTTCATCAAAAGTAGAACTGATAACTTCACCTTTTACGGTTCTTTGCATATCTGTTACTTCCTCAGGACGTTCATCAATCAATAAAACTATTAGATAACATTCTGGATAATTTTTAGCTATTGAGTTTGCTATACTTTGTAAAATCATGGTTTTCCCAGCTTTAGGTGGTGAAATAATTATAGATCTTTGACCTTTCCCTATGGGACTTACTAAATCAATTAATCGAGGAGTTAAATCTTGTTTTTTATCAGGTTTTGTTATTTCAACTTCCATGACAAGCTGTTTGTCAGGATACAAAGGAGTTAAGTTATCAAATGCTATCTTGTGTCTCGATTTATCAGGTTCTTCAAAGTTAATTTTACTTACCTGAAGTAGTGCAAAATATCTTTCACCTTCTTTTGGCGCTCTTACAGGTCCTTCTACTGTATCTCCTGTTCTCAAACCAAATTTTCTTATTTGACTTGGACTAACATAAATATCATCAGGTCCTGGTAAATAATTGGATTCCATTGCTCTTAAAAAACCGAATCCATCTTGAAGAAGCTGTAATACTCCTGCACCGGTAATTTCCTCCTTTTCTGCAACTTTTTTTAAAATTGCAAAAAGAATTTCTTGTTTTCTTAAAGTGCTTGCATTCTCAATACCAAGTTCTTCGGCTTGAGTAATAAGCTGTTCAGATGATTTAAGTTTTAATTCTTGAATGTTCATGATTTAGATTATTAAGGACTTAATAATTGGGTATAATATATATACTAATAAAGATAATTCAACCCTAGATTGGCTTAAAAATAACAATAAAAATGATTAAAATTAACAATAATGTAGGGACCTCGTTTATATAACGATAAAATTTTGAGGTCTTTCTATTCTGATCTAATTTGAATTTATTAAGCAATGACCCAAGGTAAAAATGATAAACTGTTAACAATAATACTAAAATCAGCTTTAATTGAAGCCATAAACTAGCTAACTGCTGAAAACCTATTTCATGAATTAATATTAAGCCAAATACCCAACTTAATATCATGGCTGGAGTCATTATATAATTATATAATTTTCTTTCCATTGTTTTAAAAACCGTTGTGACAACCTCATTACTATTTTCAGAATGATAAACAAAAATTCTTGGAAGATATAAAAGACCTGCCATCCATGAAATAACAGCTATTAAGTGTAAACTTTTAAATAATAAATAACTATTCATGACTTAAACAAGGGCATTTTTTAAATTTACTTGGACATTGTATTTTTGGAGGAAAAAGTTCGCCATTAAAATTATAGTCTTGTTTGTTAATTATTAAATTAGACATTGCTTTTATATAATTTTCATTTTTTCCAAGAGCTGGTACTCTAATATAATTTTTACATCCATTTTTATCAGCTAATTCTTTATATTCTATATCTAGTTCAACCAAAGTCTCAGAATGTTCAGACACAAAGGCTATTGGAACTAAGACAATTTGTTTGCCCAATTTTGAATTTTCGACAATTATATCTTCTGTAGATGGACCAATCCATTTTAGCGGACCAACACGACTTTGATAACTTAAAATCCAGTCTAAATTTTTAATATTAAGAGATTTAACTATTCTATCTACTGACTGCTCTACTTGCCATTGATAAGGATCTCCTTTTTTAATATTTTTTTCAGGTAAACCATGAGCTGAAAATATCAATTTGAAATTATCTAAATTCTTAATTTTTTTAAAAATTTCATCTTTGTGTGCCTGGATGAAATTATTGTCTGTTGGGTAACAACATAAGGTACATGTTTTCACCTCAAAATTATTTTTTTTACATATATTTTGCCATTCATTAATTGATGAACCTGATGTTGCTGCTGAGTATTGAGGGTAAAGAGGCATTAAAATAATTTCATCTGGTCCATAATCAATTACTTCTTTTACAACATTTTCTGCCCTTGGATGCCAGCATCTCATAACTATAAAACACTTGTATTTTGAACCGTTATCATCTTCGTTCAGTTTAGATTCTAAAGCAGAGGCTTGCTCTTCTGTAAGTTTTAAAATAGGTGAAGATCCTCCAAGTTCTTGATATATTTTTTTTGCTGTAGGAGCTCTTCTGTTAGCTATGAGTTTAGCTAAAGGATACCTAAGAAATGTTGGTAAATTTAAGATTGCTGGATCATTAAACAAATTAAATAAAAATGGCTCAACATTTTCCAATTTATCTGGGCCACCAAGATTAAATAAGATTACGGCTTTTTTCATTTAAATTCTTTTACTATTTGTATTAGGGAGTTTACCATATCAGGATTGGTTTCTGGTAAAACTCCATGACCAAGATTAAAAATATATGGGTGATCTTTAAATATTTCTAAATATTTTAATGTTTCATTTTTTAGCCCTTCTTTGTCGGTTAATAAAATTTTTGGATCTAATCCACCCTGAACAGGAATTTTTAAAGATTTGACAATTTCTTTAGGATCAACATTATAATCAATATTAACAGCATCAGGATTTACAATCTCACAAAATTCCTTATAATTTTTAATATTTCTTGGAAAACATATAACTGGAATTTTTAGTGATTTAACATAATTCACTAAATTCAAAGTAGGTGTATATACATAATTTGGGAGATCTTTTTCCTCTAACAAACCTGCCCAACTATCAAAAATTTGAATAATATTTGCCCCATTATCGATCTGATTTTTAATATGTATTTTTAAAAATTTTTCAATAATCAATAAAATTCTATTTATTAAAAAATCATCTTCAAAAAAATTGTTTTTTAGCTTTTTTTTAGGTGATTGCCGGTTAATCATATAAACTAGTAATGTCCATGGAGCCCCAACAAAACCAATAGTATTTTTATTATTTAGAATTGGATCTGAACTAACTTTTTTAATTGCTTTGTAGATACGGTGTGTTTTTTCTACAAAATCTACTTCATCAATTTTAGAAATACGATTTATATCTAATTCACCTAATATAGGACCAAAGTTTTTTTTAAATTCTACTTTTTGTCCTAATCCATATGGTAACATTAAAATATCAGAAAATATTATTGCAGCATCTAAATTAAATCTTTTTAAAGGTTGTAAAGTAATTTCAGTAGATAAATCTTGATCTAAACATAATTTGATGAAATCTGTATTTTTTTCTCTGATTTTTCGAAATTCTGGCAAATATCGTCCAGCTTGTCTCATTATCCAAATTGGATTAATATTTACATCTTTATTAATTATTACTTTTTCAATCGGTGACATATAAATAGTTAAATATATTTAATTGTAATATTAGTATAACTTGTGAATAATGATGATTAAATTTTGTAAACATTTTATAAACAATTTATTAACATTTAGAACTTTAAATTAGTTATATATATAAGAAAAATTGAAGCTTATTAGTAAACATTGGATTAATTGTAAAACCTTATCAAGATGTTTAATTTTGTTAATAAAACCGTTGTTTTACAACATAAATTAATAAACTTTAAAATCTCAATAAATGATTTAAATAATAAAAGGTTATCAACACTTAATACATGATTAATACTTATCAAATATACTTGATATCAGATTCAACAGGCGAAACTTTAGATAGAATATTTACTGCGATTAAAGCGCAATTTAAAAATATAAATTATAAAATTTATACTTATTCTTTTACAAGAACAGAAAATCAAATATTAAAGATTCTTTCTGAAGCAGAAAAAAGCAGTAATTCTATAATTTTATATTCAATAGTTGATAGTAATCTTGCCAAATATTTAGCAAATACCAGTGATGAAAAAAAAATACCATGCTTTGGTGTTTTAGGGGACCTGATACTAAGTTTTTCCAAACTTTTAAACCAGAAAGCTTCACATCAACCTAGCGGTCAATATGCATTAAATGAAGAATATTATAAAAGAATTGCCGCGATACAATTTACAATGAACCATGATGATGGAAATCTTGTAAATGATATAAATAAGTCAGATATAATCTTATTAGGTGTAAGCAGGACCAGTAAAACACCTACCTCAATTTATTTAGCAAATAAAGGTTTTAAAACATCAAATATCCCGTTAGTAAATGAAAATTCTATTCCAGAGACTCTCAAAAACAATCCTAAGGTTGCGTGTGTTGTAGGTCTTAGTACAGAGCCTGAGAGACTAGCTGATATAAGAAAAAATAGAATGAATTCACTTAAAGAAAGTGAAAATAAATCTTATACAGACCTTGAAAAAATTAAAAAGGAAGTTGAAGATGCAAAAAATACTTTTAGAAAATATAAATGGCCAATGATTGATGTTACAAGAAAATCTGTTGAAGAAACAGCTGCATCTATAATTAAAATTTACGATATTTATAAGCAAAATGGTTGAAATAATACTTGCCTCAAAAAGTAAAGTGAGAAAAAAAATACTTGATGAAAATAATATAAATAATCGAGTTGAACCATCTAATGTTGACGAAGATCTTATAAAAGAAAGCTTGTTAAAAAATAAAGCAACACCAACAGTGATATCGAAAAATTTAGCTGAACTTAAAGCAAATAAAGTGAGTCTAAAAAATATAGATTCTTTAGTATTAGGTGCTGATAGTGTTATAGATTTAGAAGGTCAGCTAATATCAAAACCAGAAAGTAGAGAAGAGGCCTTTGAAATTCTTAAAAAACTAAATGGTAAAAAACATAATTTAGTAAGTTCTGTGTGTATTTCAAAAAATGGATCAATGATTTGGAATTATTCAGATAAAGCAACACTTACAATGAAAAATCTTAATGATAATGAGTTAAAAAATTATTTATCTAAGATATCGGATGAAGCATTATACGCTTACAACGTTTATCAGGTTGAAGGCGAGGGTAAAAATTTGTTTTCAAAAATTAATGGAGATGAAAATACAATAATGGGTCTTCCAATTAACAAAATAAAAGAATATCTAAATAATTATAAATAATATGAAAAAATATTTAGTAATTGGAAATCCTATTGAGCACTCTTTATCACCGCAATTGCACAATCATTGGATAAAAATTGAAAAAATTAATGCTATTTATGAAAAAAGAAAACTTAATAAAAATGAAATAAAAGATTTAATTAGAGATATCAAAGATCAAAAAATTAATGGAATTAATGTAACAGTTCCATTTAAACAAGAGGTAATTCCATATTTAGATGAATTAACAGAACAAGCAAAAAAAACACAATCTGTTAATACAATATATTTAGGAGCTAATGGAATTACCGGACACAATACTGACATTGAGGGTTTCGAGGAAAGTCTTAGATATGTAAAATATAATGTTAAAGATAAAGATGTTTTGATATTAGGTGGTGGAGGAGTAGTACCATCAATAATTTTTGCACTTAAAAATATGCAAGCTCAAAATATAATAATAAGTAATAGAACAAGAGATAAAGCTGAAAATCTAAAAAAAATTTTTGAGAATATAAAAATTATAGACTGGGGAAAGGTGCCAAATGTAGATATGATTATAAACGCTACAAGTATTGGGTTGAATTTAGAAGATAGGATTAATTTAGATTACTCTAAAATTAAAAATAAGTTTTTTTATGATGTAATATATAATCCGAGTGAAACCGATTTTTTAAAATCAGCTAAGAAATTTGGTAACAGTGTTGTTAATGGAAAAATGATGTTTATTTATCAAGCATTATATGCCTTTAAATTGTGGCATAACCTTACTCCGAAAATAAATGAGGAAGTAATAAGGCTTTTAGATAATGATTAAAATTGGTGTTTTAGGTGATATTGGATCTGGAAAAAGTTATGTAGCAAATAGTTTTGGTTACCCAGTGTTTAATGCTGATAAAGAAGTAAGCAAATTATACAAAACTGATAAAAAGATTTTTTTTAAATTAAAAAAAATTTTACCAAATTTTTTTCAAAAATTTCCCGTTGAAAAAAAACAGGTTTTAAATGCGATACTTGACAATAAACAGAATCTAAAAAAAATTGTAAAAATTATTCACAAAGAAGTTAGAAAAAAAATGTTAACTTTTTTAAAAAAAAATACTCACAAAAAAATTGTAATTTTAGATATACCCCTTTTATTAGAAAACAAGATTAATAATAAAACTTATATTCTTATTTTTGTTCAATCTAAAAAATCTGAAATACTAAAAAGACTAAAAAAAAGGAAAAATTTTAATCAAAATCTTTTTAATAAATTTAAAAAGATTCAACTTCCACTTGACTATAAGAAAAAAAAATCAAATTTCATAATTAAAAATGATTTTAAGAAAACAACTGTAAAAAAATATGTTAAAAATATCATTGGACAAATTTCTAAATGAAAGAAATAGTATTAGATACTGAAACAACTGGATTATCTGTTAAAGATGGGCATCGGATAGTTGAGATTGGGTGTTTAGAATTAAATGATTTGGTACCAACAAAAAAAACCTTTCATTGTTACCTTAATCCAGAGAGAAAAGTTTCTGAAAAGGCTCTTGAAGTTCACGGATATACTGATGAATTTTTATCTGACAAAAAGAAATTTAGTGAGATTGTTAATGAATTTTTATCTTTTATAAAAGACAAAAGACTAATTATTCATAATGCTGAATTTGATTTATCTCACTTAAATAATGAACTTAACTTACTTGGTAAAGAGAAAATTAATAATGAGATTATAGATACATTGATTTTGGCAAGAGATAAGTTTCCAGGATCATCTATAAGTCTAGATGCTTTATGTAAAAGATATAGAATTGATAATTCTAAAAGAACAAAACATACTGCTTTAATTGATTGTGATTTACTATCCAAAGTATATATAAATTTAACTGATCAAAGAGAACCTACATTAGATTTTCAGGAAAAATTATCTGATAAAAATGAAAACTCAATTGGTAAAATTCTGTATTATAAAAAGGTTGTAAAGCCATCAGAGAGCGATTTAAAAAATCATAGTAATTATTTAAAAAAAGATCTAAAAAAAAATTTTTTTAATTAAATCTTTCTTTAAATAATTTTTCAAAATCGATTTTTTTTTCAAGTTTTATATCTGGGTGTCCTGAATTATGAACTAAGTTTAAAAATGAGGTTTCCAGTTTAGGGTAAATTTTAGTAGGTACATCACATAAAATTATTTTTTCTAAATCTCTTTTTTCTTTTACGTCATCATCTACTCTAATAATAGTTGCATACACAATTTCATAATATGATTTTTTTTCATTAGCATCTTTATCTTGAAATTTTAGTGTTGTATTAACTTCAATTAGTTTATTTTTAAGTGCCTTTGAAGTTATATCAATATCAAGATGGTATTTAGAAATATTTTCTTTTACGAATAAATATGTTTCTACATCAGCTGTCTCACTAGACAAATCTTTTATGTAATTTGCTAAAATTTTAAATTTTTCTGTCATCGTCTTCTTCTATATCTTCAAACTCTCCATCGATGAAATTGTTTTTTTGATTATTTTTTTTTTGAAATTTTTTAGATAAATTTCCAAAAATTAATTTTCTTGTTAAAGGAAAAATTAATAAAAAACCAATTAGATCAGTAGCAAAACCGGGAACAATCAATAAAAAAGATGCAAAAGCTATTGCTGCTCCAGAAATTATCTCATATGCAGGTACCTCATTTTTAACTAATTGAGTAAATCCAGATTTTAAAGTGTTAAGACCTTCATATCTTGCATAAATTACTCCAATAATTGCTGTAATGAATATTAGGGAAATTGTATTAAATGCACCAATATTTGAGCCGATTTTGATAAATAGATAAATCTCAACAATTGGAACCAAAATAATTGTTAATAAAAGTGTGTTCATTTGTCTTTAATGTAATTGCTAGTTGAAATTAATCAACAGAGTAATTAGATTATAAATATGAATTATAGTTTTGAATACATAGATATTATTTTACTTGCGATGATAGCTGGTTTTATCTTTTTAAGATTAAGAGGAATTCTAGGAAAAAGAACTGGATTTGAGGGCAAAGCGCCTCCACAGTTTCAAGAAATCTTAAAGAATATTGATCCAAAAATTAAAACTGGTCAAAAAGAGAATTTTGATGAAGAAGCCCAAAAGGAATTTTTAAAAGGTGCAAGAATCGCGTATGAAACTATAATTACTGATTTTAGTGATAATGATAATAAACTTACTAGAAGTAAGCCACTCCTTAGCAGTAAAATCCAAGATCAGTTTAATGAAGCTCTTAAAGAAAGAAGTGAAAGAGGTCACTATGCTGAGATCACATTTATTGGAATTAATTCCGCAGATATAAAAGAGCACAAGAAAAATAATAGCATTTTAAAAGTAACAGTTGATTTTGTTGCAGAAGTGATAACCTCTATAAAAGATAAAGATAAAAAAATTGTTTCAGGAGATCCAGAAAAAATTAAAAAAATTTATGACACATGGGTTTTTTCTAGAGACACAAGATCTCCAAATCCAAATTGGCAGTTAATTGATATCTTAACTTAATTGAACAGTAAAATTTCAGATAAAGATAAAAAAGACTGGAATAATTTTATATCAAGTGATGAAAAATTGTCTGATAAAGACTCATTTTCTAATCAAAAAAAGAAAAGAAGAGAAATTGTTTTTGACCTACATGGTTTCTCTTTAGAAGATGCTAATAAAAAAATATTTAATCTAATTAATGATGCATACAACAATGAAGTTGGCAAAATTACTATTGTTACTGGTAAAGGTTTGCACTCTCAAAATGATAAAGATCCATATGTGTCAAAAGATTTAGGTATTTTAAAAAATTCAGTACCAGATTATATCAAAAATAATGCTGAATTAATGAGATTAATTAATGAGATTAGAGATGCAGATATAAATGATGGTGGAAGTGGAGCTTTTTATATTTTTTTGAAAAAAAAATTATAAAATAAATTTTGATAAATCAGTATCTTTTATTAAATTATCTAAGTTCTTATTTATATATTCTTTATTTATTATAATTTTTTCTCCTGCACGATCAGTTGCAGTAAAACTTATTTCATCTAATATTTTTTCAATTATAGTATGAAGTCTTCTTGCTCCAATATTTTCTACAGTTGAATTTACCTCTGAAGCTATGTTGGCTATAGCATCTATACCATCTTCTGAAAATTCAAGATCAACATCTTCTGTTTTTAACAACGCAACATATTGTTTTATTAAACTATAGTCTGGTTCTTTTAAAATTCTTTTAAAATCTTCACTTGTTAAAGCTTCAAGCTCAACTCTTATAGGAAGTCTTCCTTGTAATTCTGGTAACAAATCTGATGGTTTGGCTAGTTGGAACGCTCCAGAAGCAATAAATAAAATATGGTCAGTTTTTATCGGTCCATATTTAGTATTAACGGTTGTTCCCTCAATAAGAGGTAAAAGATCTCTTTGCACACCTTCTCTTGATACATCGCCACCAACTCTATCTGTTCTCCCAGAAATTTTATCTATTTCATCCAAAAATACTATACCATTATTTTCTGTTGAAATTTTCGCTGCTTTTATAATTTTATCCTGTTCGATTAATTTATCAGACTCATCATTAATTAAAATTTCATGAGACTCCTTCACTGTCATTTTCTTTTTCTTTTCTTTAGCACCCATTGATTTACCCAACATTTCTCCGATGTTTATCATTCCAACATTTGCTCCGGGCATTCCAGGTATTTCAAAAGATGTGCTATTTTTATTAGTATCACTTACTGCAATCTCAATTTCATTTTCATCTAAATCACCATTTCTTAATCTTTTCCTAAAGCTCTCTCTAGTAGCTAAACTTGCCTTTTTACCAACAAGAGCATCTAAAACTTTTTCTTCAGCTAATTTTTGCGCTTGAGCATAAACTTCTTTTCTTTTTTTCACTTTTTCCATTGAAATAGCTATCTCGACTAAATCTCTAACGATTTGTTCTACGTCTCTCCCTACATATCCAACTTCAGTAAATCTAGTCGCTTCAACTTTAACAAAAGGTGCCTCAGCTAATTTTGAGAGTCTTCTAGAAATTTCGGTTTTACCTACTCCAGTCGGTCCAATCATCAAAATATTTTTTGGCAAAACTTCATTTTTCATTTCTCCTTTTAGAGCTTGTCTTCTCCATCTATTTCTTAAAGCAACAGCAACTGCTTTTTTTGCTTTATTTTGCCCAACTACAAAACGATCTAATTCTGAAACAATTTCTCTTGGAGATAATGAACTTACTAAATTTTCGTTTTCTTTTGTGTTCTTATCTTTTGGGACTAATGGTGTGACGTTTGATTTTTCCATTAAATTTTTTCTGTTTTAATATTGTTATTTGTAAATACGCAAATCTCAGAAGCAACTTCGATTGATTTTTTTGCTACTTGTTCAGCATTCATTTCAGTATCAATTAAAACTTTTCCAGCAGCTAAAGCGTAATTGCCACCTGAACCGATACCAATTACATCACCTTCAGGTTCTAGAACATCACCAGTACCAGAAATAATATAACTATTTTCTTTATCACCTATTGCCATTAAAGCCTCTAGTCTTCTTAAGTACTTATCAGTACGCCAGTCTTTTGCTAATTCAACAGCAGCACGTGATAAATTTCCAGCATGTTTTTCAAGTTTAGCTTCCAACCTTTCAAATAAAGTTAATGCATCTGCTGTTGACCCAGCAAAGCCAGCAACCACACCTCTCTTATCAATTTTTCTTACTTTTGAAGCAGTGCTTTTTACAACTGTATTACCCATACTTACTTGTCCATCCCCAGCTACAACTACTTCATTATTTTTTCTAACTAATACTATTGTTGTCATAACTGTTAAATGGATACTAATTTTGATAGTTCAAGCCCAGGTTTAGTATTATTGCCATAATTGAATAATATATGTATACCTGTTTTTGAATTATGAATCGTAAAGGTAAAATAAGCAGAAAAACAAAAGAGACTAGCATCAGTGTCGACTTAAACATTGATGGTAAAGGAAAATATAAAATTGACACAGGTATAGGATTTCTTAATCACATGCTTGAACAATTATCGAAGCATTCATCAATAGATATGAATATTAAAGCTAAAGGTGATACCCATATTGATTTACATCATACAACTGAAGACACCGGAATTGCTATTGGAGAGGCTATAAAAAAAGCATCAAAGAAATTTATTGGAATTAGAAGATATGCGCATGCAATGATACCAATGGATGAAACACTAACAAGGGTAGCTATTGATGTTTCTAATAGACCTTATTTGATTTGGAAAGTTAAGCTCAAAGTAGAGAAACTTGGGGAAATGGATACGGAATTATTTAAAGAGTGGTTTCAAGCATTTTCACAAGCAGCTGGAATTACTTTGCATGTTGAAAATATTTACGGTGATAATAGTCACCACATAATTGAGTCTTGTTTTAAAGGATTAGCGAGATCTCTGAGAACAGCACTGGAAATGGATCCTAGGAATAAAAAATCTATTCCTTCTACAAAAGGTTCTTTATAAGTTTAATGAACGTTATTATTGTAGATTATAATTCGGGCAACGTAAGCTCGGTGATAAACTCTTTTAAAGAAGTAGCTAAAGATAAAGTGAATATCGAAGTTACTTCGGATTTAAATAAGATAAAATCAAGTGATAAAGTAGTATTGCCAGGCCAAGGCTCATTTAAGAGCTGCGTGAATGCTTTAAATAAGATTGATGGTCTTCCGAATACTCTAAATGAATTTGCTATATCGTTAAAAAAACCTCTACTTGGTATTTGTGTTGGTTTGCAGATGTTTGCCGATATTGGTTATGAGGAAACTGAGACTAAAGGCTTAGGTTGGATTTCCGGCAAAGTTTCTAAAATTAATAACCAAAATGGAAAGTATAAGCTGCCACATATTGGTTGGAATCAAATTAAGATAATTAAAGATAGCAAAATTTTTAAAGATATAGAAAATAACTCACATATGTATTTTGTTCATAGTTATGAATTTATACCAGATGATAAAGATGTAATTTCAGCAACTACAGAGTATTCATCAAATATTGTTTGCTCTATCGAAAAAGAAAATATTTTTGGAACACAATTTCACCCAGAAAAAAGTGATAAGATGGGATTAAAAATTATTAAAAATTTCTTAAACTTATGATTACAAGAGTATTTTTTACTTCT
>CACGIZ010000015.1 GCA_902573235.1 uncultured Pelagibacteraceae bacterium
ATGGATATAATCAATATGTTGATATTGATGAAAACGGAGTGCCAAGACATAATTTGAAAATTAAAACAAGAAAAGGTATGTGGAAAATTTACTATAATGCTAATCCAAATCGGGATACGTTAATTTACTATTTTTATAGATATCAGTTCAGTCATTTAACAGGTGATCCAAATACTTATTCGTGGATACCAATTGAGATTAAGCCTTCGAAAGAGCCTTATAAATTTAAATTTGATCTTATCGAAGATGAGTTTGTAAAAAAACAAATGAAGAAAAAATCTATGTTAAGCTACCTCTATTATCAAGATGGTAAAGTTTTAATCGATGAAATTACTCCAAAGGAAAAATTAGGAGAATTTATGAACAATGAGACAAAATTGATTTCAATGTCAATGAATAAATCCGTAACTTCTTATATTTTAGGTCACGCAATATGCGATGGTTACATAGACAGTGTTGATAGTAAACTTGATGATTGGCCAATTTTAGAAACTTCACTTTATGAAAATCAAAAATTAATAGATCTTTTAAACATGGCAGCTGGTGATCAAAAATATATTTTTGAATTTGGAGAAGGTGGTCAAATAGTGGTGGATGACTCTTATGATTATGAAACTAAGAATATTTTTACTACATTGGGTTTTTATTTACAAAATACAGAAAAATCAGAAAGTAGGTATAATTACAATGGTTTTATTACTCAATTGTTGATCAATTACGTAAGATTTAAAACTGGAGATGATTTTAAAAAACTTTTAAATAAAATTTTTCAAAACAAAATTAAAAATGAACATGCTGTTCATCTTTATGAGTTAAGAGATCCTTCGGAAGAATTAGGTATAAGTCATCCTATGATTCGTACCACAAGATATGATTGGCTGAGACTAGCAAAGGCTATCATGGATGATTACCAAAATGATACTTGTGTTGGTAAATATTTAAAAAAGATTTATGAAAAAAGAATACCTAAGAACTTATTAGGTTTGCCAACAAAAGGTGGTAAAAAATATACAGAACCAGAATTTAATCGTACTAAATCTTATGGAGGTCAATTTCATTTTGATTACCCAGGATTGGAAGATAAAGTAATATTTGGCCTAGGTGGCAGAGGAGGACAAGCAATTTTGATTGATGTAGAAAATTCAAGAATAGTAGCTATTAATTCAATGCACTATAATGATGGCAGAAATAAATATAATGTAAAAAAACTTTTAATAGATCCAATTAAAAACGGTAGAAAAATAAATTGAAAATTAAATTAGAATTATTTGGAGCAAGTCGAGATTTTAGTGATAAAGATCACTTAGATCTTGAGGTTCAAGATGAAGCTTCAATAGATGATTTACGTAATGAAGTCATCAAATATATAGATAAAAATTTTCAAGGTAATGAAAACTTTATAAAAGTTGTAAAATCATCAGCATTTTGTTCAGAAAATAATGAAATAATAAGCGACAATTATAAAATCACAAAAGATCAAAAGATTGGTATTATACCTCCTATCGGAGGAGGTTAATGCTTCATACAAAAATAGTAGATACTAAAAAAGAAAAAATACTTACTTCAAACGCTGAAAAATTTATAAAAGACTCTAAGTTTGGAGCATCAATTTATTTTTTAGGCACCGTAAGAAATATCAATGATAATAAAACAGTAACAGGAATTACTTATGATAGTCATGACGAAATGGTAATCAAAAGTTTTGAAGAAATTTATAATGAAGCGGATCAAAAATTAGATATTAAAGAAAAGGCTGTATTTATTGAACATGCCAAAGGACATTTAAAATTAGGTGAGATTAGCATAATTATCGCAGTTGCTTGTAAACATCGTGATCAAGCTTATGTACTTTCAAGGTATATAATTGAGGAAATAAAAAAAAGATCTCCTATTTGGAAGAAAGAACACTATGAAAATGAAGAAAGCGAATGGTTAAAAGGAAACCCTATTGCTAATGAGAAAGTTTAAACATTCAGAAATTACTCCAGAAAAAATTTATAATAGAAGAAGATCTTTTATAAAGTCCATAGGTTATGGCTTAGGTGCACTTACCTTAAATTCAGTTCCATTAATAAATGCAAAAGCTAGTAATTCAAATAAACTTAATAGTTATGAAGATATAACAACATATAATAATTACTATGAGTTTGGTACAGGCAAAGGAGATCCACACAGAAGAGCAAAAAATTTTACCACTAGACCGTGGAGTGTTAAAATTGAGGGGGAAGTTGAAAATTCTTTAAAACTTCCAATTGAGGAAATTTTATCTATAAAATCTGAGGAAAGAATATTAAAACTCCGATGCGTCGAAGGTTGGTCTATGGTAATACCGTGGTTAGGTTTTTCATTAAGTGAATTACTTAATAAAGTTCAGATTAAACCTACTGCGAAGTTTGTTGAATTTGAAACTGTCTATAATCCTGAGGAAATGGTTGGTCAAAGATACCCTGTTTTAAATTGGCCTTATATTGAAGGTTTAAGAATTGATGAGGCAATGCATCCCTTAACAACTGTTGTAACTGGTTTGTATGGTAAACCCTTACCAAATCAAAACGGAGCGCCGTTAAGAATATTCATTCCATGGAAATATGGATTCAAAAGTGCAAAAGCGATAGTTAAAATAAGATTAACTCAAAAAATGCCCAATACTGCTTGGAAAAATGCTTCTCCGAGAGAATATGGTTTTTATTCGAATGTAAATCCTGAAGTTGATCATCCCAGATGGTCACAAGCAACAGAAAGAGTAATTGGAGAAAGTATCTTAGCTCCAAGGATAAAAACTTTAATGTTCAATGGCTATGGAGATGAGGTTGCTCATCTATATAGTGGTATGGACTTAAAAAAAAACTACTAAAACATTGAAAAATTATTTCAAGCCTGCTGTTTTCTTATTATCACTTTGGCCTCTTTGTATAATCACCTATCAATTATTTTACAATAAACTGGGTCCTGAACCTGTTGACAGGATAATAAATCATTTTGGTGAATGGACATTAATATTTATTCTTTTAACTCTTTCAATGACACCTCTTAGAAAAATAACAAAATCTTTAGAATGGATTAAATTTAGAAGAATGCTTGGCTTATTTGCTTTTTTTTACGCCTCAATCCATATGTTAAGTTATGTTGGTCTTGATTACAGGTTTGATTTTGAGCCATTGATTGATGATGTATTTAAAAAGAAATTTGTATTCATAGGCTTCTCTGCATGGCTTTTGTTAATTCCACTAGCAATAACTTCATCGGATAAAATGGCAAGACATCTAAAACAAAATTGGAAAAAATTACATAGTTTAATCTATGTCATTTCGATTTTTGGTGTTTTACATTTTATTTGGTTGTCAAAAACTATATTTTTTAAACCTTTAATATTTTTAATAATATTAATTATACTTTTACTTTTTAGAATAAATTTTAGTAAGTTTAGTTCTAAAATCTGAAACCTTATCAAAATCTTTAAAAGATTTAAGATTATTTATTCTAATAAATCTAGTTTCTTTTTTAAGTCTTTTTACCATAAATTTTGCCCCAACATCTCCCTTTATCTTTTTAAACTTTTTCATAATTGAGATATCAAAACCGATTGGGTTCCCTACTATATTTCTATATTTCAACACGTGGACTAAATACTTTTTAGATTTTATTGAATTATAAATTTTATTGATTTCAGATGATTTAATAAATGGCATATCGGACTGGACAATTATAAAACCTTTATCTTTTTTATTTACTTTTGTTAAACCTACTTTTATTGAAGAAGCCATTCCTTTTTTATATTCTTTATTATACGTAAAAATATTTTTATTATTCTTTTTAATTATTTTCTGAAGATCTTTTTTTTGATGGCCAAGAACTACAATAACTTTATTAACTTTACTTTTATGCAGTGCGTTTAAAGAATGATTAATTAAAGGTTTTTTTTTATAAAGTTTTATTAATTTATTTTCAGATTTTAGTCTTTTAGATTGACCAGCTGCTAATAAAATTGCTTTGATCACTTTTTATATGTTTCAGAAACTAATTGAGCAATTATTGATAAAGCTATCTCTGGTGCAGATCTACCACCTAATTTAATTCCAATTGGTCCATGAATTGAATTTATCTGTTCGTTATTAAAACCAGCTTCTTTTAATCTTTGACATCTGTTTTCGTGAGTTTTCTTACTTCCTAACGCTCCAATATAATAAAACTTTTTATTTAAAGCGTGTTGTAAAGCTGGATCATCTATTTTTGGGTCATGTGTTAAAGCGATTAATGCAGTATTTTCGTTTGTTTCAATTTCTTTGAAAGCTTCATCAGGCCATTTGTTAATAATTTTCATTTCCGGAAATCTTTGTTCTGATGCAAAATAACCTCTTGGATCTATTATGGATATTTCAAAATTTAAGCTCTTTGAAAAGTCCACTAAATATTGAGCAATATGAACTGCCCCAACCACAATTACCTTTATTGGCAATACATACGTTTCAACAAAAATCTCTGAATTTTCTATTACTCCATTTTTTTTTAATTTGAAAAATTCGTTAATTTGATTTGAATAAATCTGCATTTCTTTACTTAGAGATTTATCTTTCTCAAAAATTTCGCTTTCTCCATTAGATAAATTAGTAATTATCGCAAATTCAGATTTATTTTTTTTTTTTTCAATAATTGATCTTAAAGTTTGAAGTTTCATTAATTTACTTGTTCTAAATAGACAGCTATTTCACCACCACAAGCTAATCCAACTTCCCAAGCACTTTCATTTGAGACTTTAAACTCTAATCTTTTACAAGGTTTGTTATCTTTTATTAAACTAATGCATTCTCTAACAACTGCTGACTCGACACATCCACCAGATACAGATCCTGAAAAATCTCCTTTTTCATTGACTATCATTCTGCTACCAACTTGTCTTGGAGAGGATCCCCAAGTTTGGATTACTGTAGCTAAGACAACTTTTTGATTAGCATTTACCCAATCATTTGCCTCTTCAAGAATTTTTTCATCAAATGAATTTTTCATTTGGTGAAATATAAATCTTAGCTAACAAGCTTCAACAGCTTTTTTTGCGTACAGCGACACAAGATTAGCTCTATATTCTGCTGATGCATGCATATCAGAATTCATTCCTGATGATTTAACATCCATACCTTCTATTGCGGATACAGAAAAATTAGAGCTTAATTTTTTTGATAAATCTTTATCAATATAAACACAAGATTTTGCTCCTGTTACAGCAACATTTACATCTTTTTTGTGTTTGGCTACAAAAACTCCAATGATTGCATATCTTGATGCTGGATTAGGATGTTTTTGATAATCAGCTTTCTCAGGAATTTCAAACTCTACAGCCTCTACTAGTTCACCACTTTTCAAAGCTGTTTCGAACATTCCTGTAAAAAATTTTTCTGCTTCAATCTTTCTTTTGTTTGTATGAATAACAGCGTTAAGAGCCATACAAGCAGATGGATAACATGCTGAAGGATCATTATTCGAAATAGAACCACCAATAGTTCCTCTATTTCTTACTTGAGCATCTCCAATGTTCCCAGCTAATTTAGCAAGAGCAGGTATCGCTTTCATAACATCTTTTGAAGCTGCAACCTCTGCATGTTTAGTTGTTGCCCCAATAGTTACTGTTTTTCCGCTTACTTTGATACCTGATAATTTTTTAATATTTTTTAAATCAATGACATCTTTGTAACTAGCTAAGCCTAGCTTCATAGAAGGAATTGTTGTCATTCCTCCGGCTAAAAAAGCAGAGCTAGAAGAAGCTAATTTTGAAGCATCTTTAACATCTTTTGGTGCATGATAATTAAATGATTTCATATTATCTCCTCTCTATGCTGCTTTTGCGTTAGATTTTTTCATTGTCTTGCAAGCTTTCCAAACTTTTTCTGCAGTTGCAGGCATTGAAATTTCTTGACCACCCAAGGCATCTATCACTGCGTTCATCACTGTTGGTGGTGAAGCGATTGCACCAGCTTCTCCACAACCCTTAACTCCTAATGGGTTAGATGTTGCATGAGTACATGTGAAACCTAAATTAAACTCTGGAAAATTATCTGCTCTTGGCATTGTATAATCCATATAAGAAGCAGTCATTAATTGTCCTGTTTCATCATATTGAGTATTTTCATGCAAAGCCTGACCTATTCCTTGAGCAATACCTCCATGCACTTGTCCTTCAACGATCATTGGATTAACTATTCTTCCAAAATCATCGACCGCAGTATATTTTTCAACCTTTACATTTCCAGTATCAGGGTCAATTTCAACTTCACATATGTGTGAACCTGCTGGAAATGAGAAGTTTGCAGGATCAAAAAATGAAGATTCAATTAAACCCGGTTCATCACCTTCAGGTATTGGTGATTTCATTTCATCTCTTTGACCCGGTAAATAACAAGCAAATGCAACTTCTCCTATTGTCTTTTTCTTATTAGATTTTAGAGCCACAAACTCTCCATCCTTGAATTCAATTTCATCTTCATTAACTTCAAGCATTTTAGCAGCAACTCTTTTACCTTTTGCCACAATTTTTTTACAAGCATTAACAATAGCAATACCACCTACAGTTAAAGATCTTGATCCATATGTACCCATACCAAATGTTCCCTTATCGGTATCACCATGAACTACATCAATATTTTCCATTGGCACACCCAATTCATCTGCAGCTATTTGTGCAAAAGTGGTGTCATGACTTTGTCCGTGACTATGAGCTCCAGTAAATACAGAAATTTGTCCTGTTGGATTAAATCTTACTTCTGCAGATTCCCATAATCCAACTCCACAACCTAAAGACATAACTGCAGCAGAGGGTGCTATTCCACAAGCCTCAAAATAAGATGAAACACCAATTCCTCTTAATTTTCCATTAGCTTCAGATTTTTTTCTTCTAGCTTCAAAACCGGCGTAGTCCGCCATTTGTTTAGCTTTTTCTAAACCAGCTACATAATCACCTGAGTCTACAGTATGAACTAATGTTTGCTTAAATGGAAACTGAGTTGGAAAATTTTTCATTCTTATTTCAGTTTTGTCCATTCCTAACTCCATTGCAGCTTTTTCAACCAATCTTTCAATTGTATAAGTTGCTTCTGGTCTTCCAGCTCCTCTGTAAGCATCAACTGGAGCTGTATTTGTATATACAGCTTTCACATTAGAGTAAGCTGCGGGGATTACATAAACTCCTGTCGCGCATGGTCCAAATAAATAGGTTGGTGTAACAGTTCCAAATACCCTTGCGTACGCACCTAAGTTTGCAATTGTTTCATTTTTAAAACCTAAAAACTTACCATCATTAGAAACTGCAAGTTCTGCATGAGTAACATGATCTCTTCCATGAGTATCTGTTAAAAAAGACTCAGTTCTTTCTGCAACCCATTTGATTGGTCTTTCGATTTTTTTTGAAGCCCAGCTACAAACTATTTCTTCATTATAAACATTTATTTTAGATCCAAATCCACCGCCAACATCTGGAGCAACAACTCTTAGTTTGTTTTCTGGAGCAACGCCTCCAAACGCCGACATAACCAATCTTGATAAATGAGGGTTTTGACTTGTTGTATATAAAGTAATTTCCTCTGAAGCTGTATTGTAATCAACTACACATGCTCTTGGTTCCATTGCATTCGGAACTAATCTATTATTAATTAAATCAACCTTAATAATTTTATCAGCTTTAGCAAAAGCTTCATCTACTGCTTTTCTATCACCTAGCAACCAATCATAACAAAGATTTTTATCTACACCATCATGAATAGCCTCACTTTTCATTGCTTCAGCAGGATCTACTACAGCCTTTAAAACTTTGTAATCAACTTTTACTTTTTCAGCACCTTCTTTTGCTTCATCTAATGTTTCTGCAAAAACCACAGCAATTGGTTCACCAACGAAGTTGGCAACATCTTTTGCTAATGGAGGGTTTGCTGGGACTTTCATTTCAGATCCATCCTCACTTCTAATTGCCCATCCTGCAATTAGACCACCAATTTTATCTTCTGCAATTTCTTTTCCAGTAAGCACTCCGACTACACCTGATGACTTTAGAGCTTTGGAAGTATCTACACTTTTAATTTTTGCTCTTGCGTGTGGAGATCTTACGAACACAGCATAAGTTTGATTAGCTATGTTAATATCAGCAGTATATCTGCCTTTTCCTTGTAAAAATCTTGTATCTTCTTTTCTCTCTACTCTTGATCCTACTAAACTTGCCATTTTTTTTTATTCTCCTTTATTGTTGTTTACATTTTTGTTGCAGCTTCTTTAACTGCAGCAACTATATTTTGGTAACCTGTACATCTACAAATGTTACCTTCTAACCATTCTCTAATTTCTTGATCACTTGGATTCTTCTTTGTTTGCAACAAATCAACTGCACTCATAACCATGCCTGGCGTACAGTATCCACATTGTAATCCGTGAGTTTTTTTGAATGCTGCTTGCATCGGATGAAGTCTTCCATCTTTTGCTAAGCCCTCTATTGTTGTTACTTTAGATCCCTCAATATCTGCAGCTAAAGTAGAACAACTTTTTATTGACTTACCATTAACATGGACCACACATGCTCCACATTGACTAGTATCACACCCCACGTGTGTGCCTGTTAAATTTAAATTATCTCTTAAAAAAACTGATAAAAGTGTATGGTCTGGAACCTCTTTACTGAACTTTTTACCATTTACTTCTAATGTTACTTTTGTCATCAAGCGTCTCCTTCCTGAATAGATTCTGATTTAAACATAAGTAAAATTTTTAAACAATTGTTAATTTTGTTACATTTCTACTTATACTAGAAATTATCTCTCTTCTTTTTCAGATTTTTTGGGTTTTTTATAAAAATAAAAAAGCTAAAATTGCCACAATTAATGTCGCGCCAGCAAAAATTAAAATTTTTTGATTTTGTTTTTTAGGTTTTGCTTGATCTTCAAGCCCACCTTTTTCCTCAATTGAAGATTCACTAGATGAAATTTCTTTTGGTGATACTAATTCTGAAAATTTTCCAAAAAAAATATCTGCCATTTTTTTTGCAGTCATATCAATCAATCTAGATCCAACTTGAGCAATTTTACCACCTACATTTGCCTCAACTTCATAAATTAGATTGGTACCACCCTCCTTATCCTCTAGTTTAACTGTGGCTTCTCCAGATGCAAAACCAACAGGAGAATTTCCTGAACCAGTTATTTTATAACTATTCGGGGGATTAAGATCAGTAAGTTCAATATCGCCAGTAAAACTTGCATTGAAAGGACCTATTTTATTCGTTGCAGTAGCGGTAAATTCTGTTTCTGAATTTTTTTTAAATTCCTCACATCCAGGAATAGATTTTTTTAAAATTTCAGGATCATTGAGTGCTTCCCAAACTTTTTCTTTAGATAAGTTAATTTGATAGGATCCAGCAAGTTTCATTAGTTATAAAGAGATTAACATATATCAATTTAATTGATAATAAAAAAATTAAATTCCAATATATCCAAATTCTAAAGAGGCATCAGTTATTGAATGATGCAATGACTCACCAAAACTTCTAAGCGCAAATAATCTTATCTTATCAGGATTATCTTCAAGCATGTCAATTGTAAATGTTATGCCATTGTAACTCGAATTTATCGAATTATTCTTTTTTAAAATGTTAAAATTATAAGGACATCCTTTTTTTAAAACTTCTTTAGCATCTTTTCCCTCAATTTCAATAATAGCTCTTGAATGAGATAAATCTGTTACAGCAAAGTCTGTTTCTTTAAATTTAACTAAAACATCTTTTATCAAATCTTTTTTTTTTGATACCAAAAACCAATTTTTTGGACTGCTCCATAAAATTCTAGTATCGCTGTTGCTAACTACACTCAAGGGTTGGTCTCTAAAATTTAAGTTGTCCACATTAATGTCCTCAATTGAAATAGTAGAATTTTTGTATTGAACAATTTGGATAATCAATAAATCTTTTATTTCTGATATTTTTAAAAGATCATTATCATTTTTACCTTCATGATCACCAAATTTTCCTTTTTCATGAACATCTTTTAATGCTGAAATTAAACTCATGATCTAACTCTCTCGCCTTTAGGATCAACATAGTGTGAAGATACTATTTCAACTGGAATAACTTTATTTTTAAGTGGAGACATAACAAACAATTTTTCTCCAATCATATTTTTTCCATTTTTAAGAATTGCTAAAGAAAATGGATTATCATACTCAACACTCCAACAAGATGCTGAAATGTATCCTAATTTTGGATTTGGTAGTGATGCCTTCGCATCTTTAACTAAGTGAGAACCTTCTGGTAAACTTGTTTTCTTATCTAGAGGAACAACACCAACGATTTTTTGTCTATTGTCTGCAATAAAAGCTTCTCTATTTAATGATCTTTTTCCAATAAAATCTTTCTTTTTGCTTAGCAAACCTTCTAATGAATTGTCGTATGGTATTGTTCTTCCATCAAGCTCTGAACCAGCTACATGTCCCATTTCTATTCTTAAAGTCGATAATGCCTCTGTCCCATAAGGTTGAATTTTAAATTCTTCACCAATTTCTATGATTTTTTCCCACATAAAATTTCCATAATCTGACTCCACGTTTACCTCATATGCAAGCTCACCAGAAAATGAAATTCTGAAAATTCTTGCTTTTACACCAAACAAATCTCCTTCCATGTATCCCATAAATGGTAATCCCTCATTTGAAACATCAGAATTTGGAAAAAGTTTTTGTAATAAATCTCTAGATTTTGGTCCAGCAATTGCAGCTCCTGCCCATTGCTCTGTGGTTGAAACAACATTTACATTTAATTCTGGCCATACTAATTGTAAATAATATTCTAAATGTGAGAGCACATTTGCTGCTTGAGCAGTTGTTGTGGTCATGTGATAGTGATTTTGTGAAATTCTCGTTGTCGTCCCATCATCCATTACTATTCCATCTTCTCGCAACATGACCCCGTATCTTGCTTTTCCAACAGGTAACTTAAGCCAAGCATTAGTATAAACTCTGTTTAGAAACTCAGCAGCATCTGGTCCTTTTACGTCTATTTTACCTAAAGTAGTTACGTCACAAACACCAACATTTGTTCTTACATTTTTTGCCTCTCTTTTTGATCCCTCGAACAAATTTTCATTCCCTTTTTTATAATATCTAGGTCTTAACCAAACTCCTGCATCAACAAAAACTGCATTATTTTTTTCATGCCAAGAGTGCATAGGAGATTTTCTTGTTGGTTTTGAATGTTTTCCAACTTCTCTTCCAACTATTGCACCTATGGAAACAGGAGTATAAGGCGGTCTAAAAGTTGTGTGCCCCACTGCTGGAACAACTTTATTTTCTATTTTTGAAACTAGTTGTAATCCATTAAGATTACTTGTTTTACCTTGATCTGTTGCCATTCCAAGTGTTGTATATCTTTTGACATGCTCAATAGATCGATAGCCTTCTCTCAATGCAATTTCTATATCTGAAACTGCAACATCATTTTGAAAATCTAAAAATCTTTTATAATTTTTGCCTTCTGGAAGAGGTACACACCAAAATTTATCATGAAGAGTCGATTTTTTTTCCACAACGTTCGGAAAGGAAACTTTGTTGCTATTAGTAGTAATTTTTTTCGATACCTCATAACCAGTATCCAATGAACTTTTAAGAGTTTCAGCTAAAGTGTAAACTCCATTTGCAGCACCTAATGTTTTTTCATTTTGCTTTGAAGTTCCAGGAACAAATGCATCTATATCCTCGTTAAACTTAGTTTTATTTCCAGATTGTGAAGCTAAATGAATTGTAGGTGTCCAAAAACCAGAAACACATATACAATCACATTTAATATTCTCTATTGTTCCTAATTTTTCTTTATCATCTGAAATTTTAGCAATATCAGCTGATTTAACTTTTTTATATCCTTGTGCAGCCACAACTACATAAGAAAATTTAATATCAATTCCTAAATTTTTTGCTTCTTCAACTATTTCTGATTTAGGATTTTTTCTTGTATCTAAAATTATTGGATCGATACCGTTTTTTTTGAATTCTATTGCAGTCTCATACCCACTATCATTATTTGTAAAAACTAAAGGATTTTTTCCAACTAAAACCCCATAAACCTTCAAATATTCTTTAGCTGCTGATGATAACATTACACCTGGTGTATCATTATTTCCAAATACTATAGGTCTCTCTATTGATCCAGAGGAAATTAAAACTTCTTTCGCTCTAATATACCAAAGTTTTTGTTTTGGATGATATTTTTTAGTTTTTGGTAAATGATCACTAACTCTTTCTGACATTACCAGCATATTATGGTCATAGTAACCAAAAACCTGTGATCTATTTTTTACTATGACATTAGGCATAACTTTTAGCTCCGATATAATGCTTTCAGCCCATTCTTTTCCTGTTTGATTACCAATATTTACATCACTAGTTAATAAAGTTCCTCCAAATCTTGATTTATCTTCAGCTAAAATTACTCTTGCCCCATTTTTTGCAGCAGCATAGGCACTTGCTAAACCAGATGGCCCAGATCCTGTAATTAATAAATCACAATATTCATATTTATGCTCATATCTCTCTTTATCATGTTTTATTGAAGCAACACCAAGTCCTGCTGCTTTTCTAATAAACGGTTCATAAATTCTATACCAAAAACTTTTTGGCCACATAAATGTTTTGTAATAAAAACCTGCTGGCAAAAATATTTTTAAAAAATTATTTATTGCACCTACATCAAAATTAACACTTGGCCAGCAATTTACACTTTTTGCCTCAAGACCCTCGAATAACTCCTGCTCAGTTGCTTTAATATTTGGTTCTGTTTCACCATTTCTATACAATTGAACCATTGCGTATGGTTCATCTACACCTACACCAAAAAAACCTCTAGGCCTATGATATTTAAAACTTCTACCAACTAAATGAACACCGTTCGCAATTAATGCAGATGCTAAAGTGTCTCCCTCATAGCCATAATAAGTTTTACCATTAAATTTAAATGAAAGTTTTATATTTCTATTAATTAGCCCAACATTTTCTAATCTAAAGTCTTGCGTCATGTAGAAATATCCTCATTCGCTTTAAGAGTGTTGAAAATTTCATGAGTAGCAGTATCTCTCTCAACTTTGATCCATTGTCTACAGCCTGACAAGTGTTGCCATAACTCCCAATGTTTTCCTCTAGGACTTTTTCTATTATAAACAAAATCGTCCCACTCTTTATTTGATGTTTCTTTACCCAACTCAGGTCTTTTTATACTTGCGTCTCCTCCATAAGAGAATTCATTTTGAGATCTCATTCCACAATGAGGACATTTAATATAAAGCATTTATGAGATCCAGGTTTTTGTACCGAGACCCTTCTCATCAAGTAAGTAACCAGTACTAAATCTATTTAGGCTGTATCCTGCATTTAATTCATGAACTCTATCTTGAGCTATTGTATGTGCAAAAGTCCATCCAGAAGCTGGTGTTGCTTTAAATCCTCCATAACACCAACCACAGTTTAAATATAATCCCTCAATATGTGTTTTATCAATTATAGGAGAACCATCCATAGACATGTCCATGATACCACCCCATGTTCTTAACATTTTTAATTTACTTAGAAACGGCATCATCGCTATTCCCTCGGTAAGTACATGTTGAAGAGTTGGTAAATTTCCTCTTTGAGCATAACTATTATATCCATCTAAATCTCCACCCATTACCATTTCACCTTTGTCTGATTGACTTATATAGAAATGTCCAGCACCAAAAGTTACTACTTTATCTAAAACAGGTTTAACAGGTTCAGATACACATGCTTGTAATAAATGTGTTTCTATTGGTAGTGTCATATTTAATTTTTCAGCTAGAATATTTGTACTACCAGCAACACATAAACCAATTTTTTTAGCCTTAATATCACCACGAGATGTTCTAATTCCTTTTACTTTACCTGCAGAGACATCAAATCCAATTACTTCACAGTTTTGAATTATATCTACACCCATTGAGTCTGCTTGACGAGCGTAACCCCATGCAACTGCATCATGTCTAGCTGTTCCAGCACTTGGTTGCATAAGTCCACCAAAAATTGGGAATCTAACATTATCTGAAAAGTCTGCCATTGGAATAATTTCTTTTACTTGTTCTCGATTTAAAAGAACTGCATCAATTCCATTCAATCTCATTGAATTACCTCTTCTTGCATAAGTATTCATTTGTGCATCTGAGTGAGCGAGATTAATAATTCCTCTTGGAGAAAACATCACATTATAATTTAAATCTTGGCTCATTCTTCTCCAAAGATTCATTCCAAATTCACTGAACAATGCATTGTCATCATGCATATAGTTTGATCTTATTATTGTAGTATTACGACCAACGTTTCCTCCACCAATCCAGCCTTTTTCTATAATTGCAACATTTGTAATATTGTGCTCTTTCGCTAGATAGTAAGCAGTCGCTAAACCATGGCCACCACCACCTATAATAATGACATCGTACTCTTTCTTTGGAGATGGGTCTTTCCAAGCTAAATCCCATTTTTCATGGTTAGAAAAAGCATTTTTAACAAGGCTAAATATTGAGTATTTTTGCATTCTATAATTTTATAATAATGAATATAAATAGTTCATATTTTTTTTATATATAATTTTTAGATATTTCCAAAGGCTCTAAAAAGAGATACTAATCGTCCAGTTTTATATTTTTGAGAGTTAAATGAGTAAAATAAAGTCAGATATTCAGATAGCAAGAGAAGCTAAAATGCAACCAATCAAAGATATTTTAGCTAAAATTAATGTTCCCGACGAAAGTTCTGCATTTAGCCCGATGGGGCGTCATATAGCAAAAATCAATTTAGAATATTTAGATAGTTTAAAAACTAAAAAAGATGGAAAGTTAATTCTTGTTACAGCAATAACGCCTACTCCAGCAGGAGAAGGAAAGACAACAACATCTGTTGGATTGAACGATGGTATAAATAAACTTGGAAAAAAATCTATAGTTTGTCTGAGAGAACCAAGTTTAGGTCCATCCTTTGGAATGAAAGGTGGAGCGGCTGGAGGAGGTTATGCTCAAGTTGTTCCAATGGAACAAATTAACTTACATTTTACTGGTGACTTTCATGCGATTACATCAGCTCATAATTTACTTTCATCATTGATAGATAACCATATTTATTGGGGAAATAAACTTAACATAGATGTTAGGAGAGTGGTTTGGAAAAGAGTAATGGATATGAATGATAGATCTTTAAGATCAATAATTGTTGATCTTGGTGGTGTAGCTAATGGTTATCCTAGACAAGATGGTTTCGATATTACAGTTGCCTCTGAAATAATGGCTATATTTTGCTTAGCCACAGATTTAAATGATTTAGAAAAAAGAATTGGGAACATAACAATCGGATACACTAGAGATAAAAAAGCAATCTATGCAAAAGATTTAAAAGCTCAGGGTCCAATGACTGTTCTTTTAAAAGAGGCTATTAGACCAAACGTAACTCAAACCTTAGAGAATAATCCAGCTATCATACATGGTGGACCATTTGCAAACATTGCTCACGGATGTAATTCTGTTATAGCTACCAAAGCAGGCCTCAAATTATCAGATTATGTTGTTACAGAGGCAGGATTTGGTGCAGATCTTGGAGCTGAAAAATTTTTAGATATTAAGTGTAGGAAATCTGGAATTAAACCTGACTGTGTTGTTATTGTTGCAACTATCAGAGCTCTTAAAATGCATGGTGGCGTCGCAAGAGATGATTTAAAAAAAGAAAACGTAAGTGCTTTGAAAAAAGGCTTGGTAAATTTAGAGCGACACATAAATAACACAAGAAAATTTGGTCTTCCGGTTACAATAGCAGTAAATCATTTCATTACAGACTCGGAGAATGAAATGAAAGCTTTACTTAATTTTTGCAAAACTCAAGGTGTAAAAGCCTCTAAGTGTACACATTGGTCTGATGGTGGAGAAGGTGCAAAAGAATTAGCAAAAAATGTTGTCGAAATATGTGAAGGAGACAAAAGTACTTTTCAATATTTGTACGAAGATAAATTACCTCTCTTTAAAAAAATTGAAAAAATTGCTCAAGAAATTTACCATGCAAGTGAAGTTGTTGCTGATACAAAAACAAGACAACAATTAAAAGATTTTGAAGAAAAAGGTTACGGAACTCTGCCAGTATGTATTGCTAAAACTCAATATAGTTTTTCAACTGATCCAAATTTAAAAGGAGCCCCAACTGGCCACGTATTACCAGTTAGAGAAGTAAGATTATCATCTGGTGCTGAATTTATTGTTGTTGTTTGTGGAGAAATAATGACTATGCCGGGACTACCTCGGGTACCAGCCGCTGAATCTATTAAATTAAATAAAAAAGGCGAAATTGAGGGTTTATTTTAATTTAATTGTCCTAGCCAATTTTTTAATTCCACCATTCTTTTGTCTTTGCTAGCTACAGCAATTTCTTTTTTAATAGTAGAAATATGTTTATTAACCTCTTCTTCATCTTTAAAAACTTTTCTATTTTCAATCAACCTATCTTTTCTGAACTGAATTAGACTTATCATTTTTTCATAAGTAATTTCTGGGTGATATTGAAGACCCCATACTTTTGTTTTGTTAATTTCAAAATATAAACTTTGTATTTTATTAATTCTATTAGAGGCTAAACAAACTGCTTTATCAGGCAATCTTACAACCTCATCAAAATTAAATGCTGGAGAATTAAATTTTTTATCTTTATTTTTATAAAGAGGATGATTAATGCCTTTTTCATTTACTTGAATTTCATTTGCTATACCAATATGAGAATTGTTTGCCTTTTTTACCTGACCTCCAGCAGCAGTAACTGCAACTTGCATCCCCCAACAAATAGCTAAGATTTTTTTTACTTTTTTTTGACAATCTTTCATAAATTCAATTTGTTTCCTTATTTCAGGAGTATCGTTGTAAATATTTAAACTACTTCCTCCCCATATAAGACCATCATAATTTTGAAGTTTATCTGATATAAATTGAATGTTTTGATCGGATGATGGATTAACAACATCAAATTTTAATTCATCAGTAAAATAATTCAAACTATCTTTTAAACTTTCCGTATGAGTTTGTATCCCAACCTTAGAAAAGTTTTCATTTTCCTCTCTTAAATTTCCCTCAACAATTAAGATATTTTTCATTTGAATAAATCCCCTGAAATACTGTATTCATACATCAACTTGAGATCTTCTCTATTAATCTTTTTTTGGGTTTCCATCAGTAGATGGATCTTCAAACGCCATTAAAGATAATTCTTCTATATTTATTTTTGAACAATCCATAATATCTGAAAGCTTGTGTGGAATTTCTAATTCTTTTCTTAATTGTAAAATCCATGCTAAAAAACTATCGAATTTTTTATCTAAATCTAAATAATCACAAATTGAAATTATTTTTTTTTCTATTGATGTTTTATTGAATGTTAAAACATATGGCATGAAAATAGCATTTGATAATCCATGATGTATATTAAATTGCGCATTTACTGGATGACTCAATGAATGGATTGCACCTAGTCCTCTTTGAAAAGCCGTTGAACCCATCGATGAAGCTGCCAACAAGTTTTGTCTAGCTTCAATATTTTTTCCATCTTTAAATGCAACTACAAGTGATTTCTTGATTAACTTCATTCCTTCAAGTGCAATACCTTCTGCCATTGGATGGAAGTTTGTTGCACAAAACGCTTCTAGGTTATGAGCTAAGGCATCCATGCCAGTGGCTGCAGTAAGTCTTGGGGAAAGATCAACTGTTAAATTAGGATCCAAGATCACAATAGAGGGTAATATTTTTGGATGAAAAATAATTTTTTTTATACCAGTTTTTTTATTTATGATAGCTGATGCTCGACCTGTTTCAGATCCAGTTCCAGCAGTTGTTGGAATTGCAATAATTGGAGAAATTTTTTTTGTATCTGCTCTTTTCCAGTAATCTCCAATGTCTTCAAAATCCCAAATAGGCCTATTTTGTCCTGACATAAATGCGATTGCTTTTCCTACATCAATTGCACTTCCTCCTCCAATTGCAATAACCCCATCACAATTATTTATTTTAAATTCGTTTACACCTTCATCGACATTCTCACCAATAGGATTTCCAGAAAAGTTTGAAAAAATGCTTAATTCTTTTAATTTAACCTTAATTTCAGATATTATCTGAATTATAAAAGGTAAATTAATTAAATCCTTATCAGTGACGAATAAAGGTTTTTTAATATTTAAATTGATACACGCTTCTACTAAATCTCTGACTCTGTCTTGGCCAACCCAAACTGTTGTTGGATAATTCCAATTAAATTTCATAATTATTCTTAATTGATTTTAAGTTTCTTATTATTCAATATTGCTTTAAATAAATTTGTCATTAAAGGAATTTTTTTTTTATCTATTTTTTTTAATATGAATGGTGCAATTTCTCTAACAAGTTGCTCTCCTTCGACAGTATCATTTGGCATAAATCTTTTTTTTGCAATTTTAAATGTATAGCCTTTACCTAAATAACTTCCCATTTTACTATTTCGTCCACCTGCTGCACTGACGTAAAGGTCTCCTGCTCCAGCAAGTCCTAAAGTAGTTTCCTCTTTACCTTTAAAATATTTTGTTAAATATATCATTTCTAAAATTGATTTCTGAAATAAATTTGATGAAGCATTTAAACTTTGACCAGCTCCAATAATCATTGAATATATATTTTTAATAGCAGAACAGACTTCAATCCCAATAATATCTTTTGAAAATTCTGTAAGGTAATATCTTGTTGAAATTCTTTTTCCAATTTTTTTGGCAAAATTTAAACTTTTATTAGCGATAACGACGCTTGTTTGATTTTTTCTAGCTAATTCCTTAGCTAAACAAGGGCCTTTTAAAACCG
>CACGIZ010000016.1 GCA_902573235.1 uncultured Pelagibacteraceae bacterium
TGTATAATTTTCATTGATGAGATTGATGCAGTTGGAAGGAGTAGAGGTGCAGGCTTAGGTGGTGGAAATGATGAAAGAGAACAGACTCTAAACCAATTACTTGTTGAGATGGATGGCTTTGACACAAATGAAGGTGTTATCATAATCGCGGCAACTAATAGACCCGACGTGCTAGACCCAGCGTTATTGAGGCCAGGAAGATTTGATAGACAAGTTGTGGTATCGAACCCAGATATTATTGGTAGAGAAAAAATACTCAAAGTTCATGTTAAAAAGATAAAAGTTGCTCCTGACGTAAATTTAAGAATTATTGCAAGAGGAACACCAGGTTTTTCAGGAGCGGATTTAGCAAATTTAGTCAATGAAGCAGCATTATTAGCAGCAAGAAAAAATAAAAGAATTGTAACTTTAAACGAATTTGAGGAAGCCAAAGATAAAGTTATGATGGGATCTGAAAGAAGATCAATGGTTATGACAGAGGAAGAAAAAACTTTGACTGCATATCATGAAGCGGGTCATGCTATCGTGACAATAAATGAGAGCGCGGCTTATCCTATTCATAAAGCTACCATAATTCCAAGAGGTAGAGCGTTAGGTATGGTGATGCAATTACCTGAAAGAGATGAGTTATCTCAAACAAGAGAACAGCTACATGCTCAATTGGCTATTGCGATGGGAGGAAGGGTAGCTGAGGAAATAATATTTGGAGAAGATAAAGTCACCACAGGTGCTGCTAGCGATATTGAACAGGCAACTAAAAGAGCTAGGGCAATGGTAATGCGAGCTGGGTTGAGTAAGGAACTCGGTCCAGTAGCCTATGGCGAAAATGAAGAAGAGGTGTTTTTAGGTAGATCTGTAGCGCGACAGCAAAATATGTCAGAGGAAACTGCAAAAAAAGTTGACTCAGAAATTAGAAAAATTGTTGATAAGGGTTACGAAAGAGCTCGGAAGATTTTAACGGAAAAAATTGATGATTTACATAAACTAGCTAAAGCTTTATTAACATATGAAACTTTATCTGGAGAAGAAATTGAAAATTTGATCAATAAAAATATTTATCCCGCAGACAAACAAGATTTAAAAATTGATGATAGCAAAGGTTCTGCTTTAAGTGCTTTGGGACTAAAACCAAAAATTGTTCATTAAAAATTAATGCCAAGATATTACACTAGAGCGTGTAATTTCTACTACGGCAAATATTCAAAAAACTTAGTAAATAAAAAAAAATCTATACCATTAAATCAGACAAAAGAAATTTCTTTTGATCAAATTGAAATTCTTACCAGAAGATCTAAAAGAAGAATTTCCATAAATCGAATAAAGAACTTATCAAAATCGCTTAAGAAAAAAATAAATTTTGACTTAAAAAAAATTAAATCAAATAAAAAAAATTTTTCGAATTTTAATTTTAAGAAATATCCTAATCTTTTAGGTGTATTAAATCTGACACCTGATAGCTTTTCTGATGGTGGAAAATTTAATACAAAGAAAAGAGGAGTGAGCCATGCAATTAATTTGATAAAATATGGAGCTAATTTAATTGATGTTGGTGGCGAGTCTACAAGACCAGGTTCAAGAGCAATTAGTGAAAGTTTAGAATGGAATAGGATAAATAAAATTTTGGAATTGTTAATAAAAAAAAAAATACCATTATCTTTAGATACTAGAAAATCAAATATTATGGAAAAAGGTATAAACCTAGGTGTAAAACTTATCAACGACGTTTCAGGTTTAGATTTTGATAATAATACTGTAAAAATACTTAAGAAATATAAAGTTCCATTTGTTATACAACATACAAAAGGTCTTCCAGAAAATATGCAAAAAAAACCAAGTTACAAAAATGAGTTATTAGATGTATACGATTTTTTTGAGGACAAAATAAAATTAATAAGATCAAAAGGTATTAAACATAATAATATAATTTTAGATCCAGGCATAGGGTTTGGAAAAAATTTGAAACATAATATGAGTCTAATATGTAATGTTTCTATTTTTCATTCTCTTGGTTTTCCTATACTTGTAGGAAATTCAAGAAAAAGATTTATCAAGGATTTGTCAAAAAACAATGATAGTAAATCTCGGACTGGAGGAACAATAGCTTCATCAATTTATTTAATGATGCAAGGTGTTCAAATTTTAAGAATACATGATGTAAATGAGGTAATACAAGGACTAAAGATCTTTAGAAAAATTATTAACAATTAATGACAAAAAAATATTTTGGCACGGATGGTATTAGAGGAGCTATAAATAGTAAAAATATTAATGGAGATATGTTTTTTAAATTTGGTTTAGCAAGTGGAACATATTTTAAATCTCAAAAAAAAAGAAAACAAACTGCTATAATTGCAAAAGACACTAGATTATCTGGATATTCTCTAGAACCAGCGCTTGTATCTGGATTAGCATCTGCAGGAATGCATGTATATACTTTAGGACCTTTACCAACAAACGGATTAGCAATGCTTACAAGAGTTATGAGGGCAAATATGGGTATAATGATCACTGCCTCTCACAATCCACATGGTGATAACGGATTAAAATTATTTGGGCCTGATGGAATGAAATTATCAGATAAAATTGAAAAAAAAATTGAAAGCTTAATTGACAAAAAAATTACAAAAAATTTATCAGAACCAGAAAAATTAGGAAGAGTGAAAAGATTAGAAACTGGAACAAAAAATTATATTAAGATTTTAAAAAAAAATTTTACAAAGGAATTTAATTTAAGAGGACTTAGAATCGTAATCGATTGTGCGAATGGTGCTGGATATAAAGCTGGGCCTGAATTACTAAAATCTCTAGGAGCTAAAGTTATTGCAATAGGTGTTAATCCAAATGGATTAAATATAAACAAAAATTGTGGTTCGACGTTTCCTGAAAAAATCAAATCTGCAGTTAAGAAATATAAAGCAGATATAGGCATTTCTTTAGATGGAGACGCTGATCGGATAATAATGTGTGATGAAAAAAGTAATATTATAGATGGAGATCAAATAATAGCTGCACTAGCTACAAGATGGAAAAATAAGAAAATGTTAAGAGGAGGAGTTGTTGGAACATCAATGTCTAATTATGGACTGCAAAAGTATTTGAAAAAAGAAAATATAAAATTTATACGAGCAAATGTTGGCGACAGGTATGTTAAGGAAAAAATGCAGAAAAATAAATTTAATTTAGGTGGTGAACAGTCAGGCCATATTATCTTGGGTAAATTTGCAACCACAGGAGATGGTTTACTTGTTGCACTCGAGTCTTTATTTGCTTTAAGAAAAGGAAAAAGAGCCAGTAAATTTTTTGATAAATTTAAAAAAACGCCTCAGATTTTAAAAAATGTTGAAGTGAGAGATAAAAATATAATAAATAGACCAGATATCAATAAGTCGATCAAATTGGCTGCAAAATTAATTAAAGGTCAAGGAAGAATTTTAGTAAGAAAGTCAGGAACAGAGTCAAAAATAAGAATAATGGGAGAAAGTGAGAATAGAAAACTTCTAATTAAATGTATAAATATTATTCTAAAAAAAATAAAATAATTTGAAAATTAAATCGAAAATTTTAATTATAGCAGGATCTGACTCATCAGGAGGAGCAGGTATACAGGCAGATATTAAAACAGCTACTTGTCTAGGTGTTTATTCAATGACAGCAGTTACAGCTGTTACAATTCAGAATACCAAAGGTGTAAAATCAGTTATATCTATTCCAGCTAATGAAATTTATAATCAGATAATCTATACGACAAAAGACATTAAGCCTGATGCTATAAAGATTGGAATGTTACATTCCACCCAAATTATAAATAAGGTTTTTAAATCATTAAATAAAATTAAGGTAAAAAAAATTATATTAGATCCTGTTATGATAGCTAAAGGAGGTTCTAAACTTATTACAGATGAAGCTATTCAATTAATGAAAAAAAAATTACTTAATAAAATTTCTTTAATTACACCTAATATTCCAGAGGCAGAAATTTTAACAGGTATAAAAATAAATACTAAAGAAGATATGATTGTAGCTGCAAATAAGTTATTAAAATTTGGAGTCCCAAATGTTTTAATAAAAGGTGGTCATTCTAAGTCAAAAAAAGTGTATGATATTTTTGTGAATAAAAAAGAAATTGAGTTATTTTCTAGCAAAAGATTTATTACAAAAAATACTCATGGAACTGGTTGTACACTATCAAGTGCAATTACGTCCTTTTTTTCATGTGGAAAAACATTAAAGAAATCTTGTGAGTTAGGAATTAAATATGTAAATTCTGCGATATTAACTAACCCTAAAATTGGAAAAGGACATGGTCCAATAAATCATTTAAATTCTATTGAGTTAAAAAAAATATTTAAATAATGAAAAATATTGTGGTAGTAGGTTCGCAGTGGGGAGACGAAGGAAAAGGAAAAATTGTAGATTGGTTATCAGAACAAGCTGATGTTGTAATAAGATTTCAAGGAGGTCATAATGCAGGCCACACCTTAGTAATAGATGGTATCACATATAAACTACGATTACTTCCTTCAGGGATTGTTAGAAAAAATAAAATTTCAATTATCGGAAATGGTGTCGTTGTAGATCCCTGGGCTTTATTAGATGAAATAAAAGAAATAAGAGAAAAAGGTGTAGAGGTAAATTCAGAAAATTTTATGATCTCTGAAGCTGCAAATTTAATTTTGCCGTTTCATCGTGAAATGGATGAAATAAGAGAGGATGCTGCGGGAAAAAGTAAAATTGGAACTACTAGAAGAGGTATTGGACCTGCCTATGAGGATAAAGTTGGAAGAAGATCAATTAGAGTTATGGATTTAAGATCAGAAAAAAATTTAGATCAGCGTCTAGAAACAGTTTTATTGCATCATAATGCGATTAGAAAAGGATTAGGAAAAAAAATATTTGAAAAAAAACAACTTAAGGAGGACCTTTTAAAAATTGCTCCAGAAATTTTAAAATTTTCAGAACCAGTATGGTTGAAAATTGATAGATTTAAAAAACAAAAGAAAAAGATATTATTTGAGGGCGCGCAAGGTATTCTACTTGATGTTGATCATGGCACATATCCTTTTGTAACTTCATCGAACACAGTTGCTCCAAGCGCTGCAACTGGAACTGGATGTGGAATTAATTCGATTAATTATGTCTTAGGTATAACTAAAGCATATACTACTAGAGTTGGTGAGGGACCTTTTCCGACGGAACTATCAAATGAAATTGGTCAATTATTAGGGACAAGAGGCAAAGAATTTGGAACTGTTACTAGTCGAAAAAGAAGATGTGGATGGTTTGATGGAGTCCTAGTCAGACAAACTATCAAGGTTTCTGGTATAGATGGTATTGCTTTAACCAAACTTGATGTTTTAGATGAATTAGAGGAAGTTAAAATGTGTGTAGAATACAATCTAGATGGAAAAAAAATAGACTATTTGCCTGCAGCTGTTGAAGATCAACTTAAGATCAAACCAATTTATAAAACATTTGAAGGGTGGAAAACCTCAACAAATGGAATTAGAGATATTGATGATCTACCTGAAAATGCAAAAAAATACATATTCGCAGTCGAGGATTTTGTTGGAGCAAAGATATCTAGTATATCAACCAGCCCAGAGCGTGATGATACAATTTTGATTGAAAATCCTTTTGAAATCTAATTTACAGGGAGAAGATTTTTAGATTTAGCAAGTAAAAGCATATGCTTTTGTAATTTCTCGAATGCTTTATTTTCAATCTGTCTTACTCTTTCTCGACTTATTTTATATTTTATACTCAAGTCCTCAAGAGTAGTCGGGTTATCATTTAATCTTCTTGAGTATAAAATTTCCCTTTCACGATCATTTAAAACTTTAATTGAATTTTTAAGCAAGTCCTTTCTTTGTTCCATCTCCTCTTGATGGGCAAATTTTAGATCATGATCTAATTCCTTATCCACCAACCAGTCTTGCCATTCATCACCATCTTCACCAACCTGAGCATTAAGAGAAAATTCTTTTCCAGATAATCTACGGTTCATCGAGACAACTTCCTCCTTACTTACATCTAATTTTTCAGCTATCTCATTTACATGTTCATTTCTCAAATCCCCTTCAGATTGAGGAGCAATTTGATTTTTTAATTTTTTAAGATTAAAAAATAATTTTTTTTGAGCAGTTGTAGTACCTATTTTTACCAAACTCCAAGATTTTAGAATATATTCTTGAATTGAAGCTTTAATCCACCACATTGCATAAGTGGCTAACCTAAAACCTTTTTCAGGTTCAAATTTTTTTACAGCTTGCATAAGTCCAATATTACCTTCTGAAATCATTTCATTCACAGGTAATCCATAGCCTTTGTAACCCATCGCAATTTTTGCAACTAATCTTAAATGACTTGTTACAAGCTTTTCTGCAGATTTAATATTACCTGATGTTTTCCAATTTTTTGCAAGCATATATTCTTCCTCAGCATCAAGCATTGGAAATTTTTTAATTTGTTCAAGATATGCAGACAGACCACCCTCATTACTGAGGATAGGTAGATTGTTATTTATAGTTGTGCTCATAGACAGTTTATCTAATTAATATTAAAAATTTTTCAATGTTTTATTTACCCATATTTCTGAGCGTTTTTAGAATTATTTCAAGTTCATTTGGTAAAATCGAGTCAAAAATCATCTGTTTATTTTTCTTTGGGTGCTCAAAGCCTAATGTTTTAGCGTGCAGAAATTGTCTGTTTAATTTGGTTAAAATTTTTTCTAATGATGGATCTATATCTTTAAATTTTTTAAAACTTTTTTTATATTTATCATCACCAACTATACTATTACCCAAATAATTCATATGAACTCTTATTTGGTGAGTTCGACCAGTTTCTAGTTTACACTCCAACAAACTAAAAGTCGGTATATTTTTATTTTCAAAAATTTCAACAGTTTTGTAATTTGTAATTGCTTTCTTCCCTTTACTGCTGCTTACTTCCATCATTTGTCTATTCTTTGAACTTCTTTTAATAAAGGTTTCTATTTTACCTTTTGAAGGTCTAATTTTACCCCAAATTAATAATTGGTAAACTCTTTGGATTGTATGTTTATTAAATTGATTAGAGAGGTGTTCGTGAGTTTGATTATTTTTTGCAATAACAATTAATCCAGATGTATTTTTATCAATTCTATGTACTATTCCAGGTCTTAGCTCACCTCCAATGTTTGAAAAAGAATTTTTACTATAATTCATAAGCGCGTTTACAATTGTATTATCAAAATTACCCGCACCAGGATGTATCACTATTCCAGAGGGTTTGTTTAAAACAATTAAATCTTTATCTTCAAATACTATATCTAAATTAAACTTGTAAGGTTTTAAGGAGGCCTGTTTTTGTTCAGGTATAATCAATTTTATTTCATCCTTAAAAAAAATTTTTTTAGCTGGGTCGGTTATTACTTTATTATTTATTCTTAACTTATTATCTAGAATAAGATTCTTTATTCTTGTTCGACTCATAATATTTTCTTTCTTTTTAATGAAAATATCAACACGGAGTTCATTTTCGGTCTTATCAACTGTCAAATTTATTTTTTTTTCCATAAAATGATATATTAATATAACATGCGCTTGTAGCTCAACTGGATAGAGCGCCTGACTTCGGATCAGGAGGTTCTGGGTTCGACTCCTAGCAGGCGCACCAATTATTCACCCATATTTATTAATGTCCCTTTTATTCTCGCTCTTAAAAAAGACAGATAAAACAGTCCTATTCCAAAAATTAAATAAACTAAATTTAATAAATAAGCTTGTTTTATATTTTCATAATCCACTAGACCATTTATCAAAATATTTCTTGTCTCATCAAAAATGTAAACTAATGGCAAGCCCTTTGCAATTAATTGGAAAAATTCAGGAAGGATTTCTATTGGATAATAGATACAGCCTAAAGGTGCTAGTAAAAATAATGATGACCAAGCTATATTTTCAAACGATGGTCCGAATCTCATTAAACCTGAGCTGACAAATAAACCTAGTGTGATGCCAAATATATATAAACTTAAAAATAATATAAGTAGTGGAAAACCTAATTTTAAAATTGAAATTCCAAACAATGGAGATGTTAAAATTATTGCAGGTACTAAACCAATCAATGTTCTAATTAAAGCGGTAAAAATTAATGATATAATTATTTCTTTAAGTTTTAGTGGAGCGATAAATAAATTTGTAAAATTTCTACTCCAGATTTCCTCTAAAAAAAGCATATTAAAACTTATGCTAGACCTAAAAAGAATGTCGTAAAGAATGGCACATGTAAGAATTATTCCAAGTGTATTATTGTAGTAATCACTATAAATTGAAAAAAATTTGGAAATAAAACCCCAAAGAATAATTTGTATTGTTGGCCAATAAATCAAATCTAAAACTCTTGGCAAAGAACTTTTGATCAGATAAAAATGTCTTAAAAAAAGACCATACATTTTATTTAAATTCATATTAAATCTCTTGTAAGTTTTAAAAAAACTTCCTCCATATTCCTACGTCCATGTTTTTTAATTAATTCCCTAGGGGTTCCTTGATCAATAATAGATCCTTTATTCATCATAAGTACCGAAGAGCATAATCGCTCAACTTCAGACATGTTATGTGAAGCAAGGAGAATAGAAGTCTTTTTTTCTTTTTGGTATTCTTCTAAAAAACTTCTAACAAAATCTCCTGTTTCAGGATCTAGAGAAGCAGTTGGCTCATCAAGAAGAAGAACTGATGGATCATTAATTACAGATTTAGCTAGACTGACTCTATTTTTTTGACCAGAGGAAAGTTCTCCTGTAATTTTATTTATAAATTCATTAAGCCTTAATTTTTCACTAAGATAATCAATTTTTATTCGAAGGTCTTTTATATCATAAAGTCTTCCATAAACTTCTAGATTCTGCCTAACGGTCAATTTTTTTGGTAGTTCAATATAAGGTGAGATAAAATTTAATTCATTTAACAATTCAACTCTTTGCTTTTCAATTTCAATACCATTTACTAGAACTTTTCCTTTAGTAGGTTTTAGTAAGCCAAGGATCATACCTATTGTTGTAGTTTTACCACATCCATTAGGTCCAAGAATTCCAATGATTTCATTTTCATTTACTTTAAAAGAAATATTTCGAACAGCCTCTTTTAAGTCATAAGTTTTTGATAAATCAATTACTTCAAGAGGAATAGTCATTAAAATTTTGAAGCCTTTAACAATCTATCATTAATAGTTTTGCCAAATCCTTTATTTGGGATTTTGCCTACAGCTATAGATTTATAATTATCTTTCTTAATTTTTCTCAAAATAGTATAAAGATTTTTTGTAGCTTCTTTTAAATTCCCTTTTTTTGATAAAAAATAATAGTTTGTTTTATTAATTTTACTTTTTTTAATCAACAAAATAGCTTCATTTTTTTTGATTTTTTTGGCATTGAGTCTTATTGGAATTCCAGGTGAATAATGAATTCTTAATTGCCCTGGAGCAGAAATCTTTGGAGGATTTATTTTTATTGAAATTTTTTTCTTTAATATTTTTTGGATGACTCCAACTTCTAAACCACCCAATCTTAAAATTTTTGGTTTTTTTCTGAGATCAATAATTGTAGACTCAATCCCAACCGATGATCTTCCACCCTCCAGCACAAACTTAATTTTTTTTCCAAAATCATCTTTTACATCTGTAGAAGTTACCGCACTTACTCTTGAAGAAATATTTGCACTAGGTGCTGCAATAGGAAATTTTAAACATCTTAATAGATTTCTTGCTACAGGATGTCTTGGAAATCTCACAGCCAGAGTTTTTTTTTTATTTGTTGCAACTTTTGAAATTTTTGATGTTTTTTTTTGATTTAAAATAAATGTTATTGGTCCAGGGCAAAATTTTTCATATAATTTTAAAAAATCATCGTTAAAGTCACAATCACCTTTTAATTTTTTTAAATTATAATAATGAATGATAAGAGGGTTATTCTTTGGTCTTTTTTTTAAACTAAATATTTTTTCACATGCTGAGTCAGAATATGCATTTCCCGCAATCCCATAAACAGTCTCGGTCGGTATAGCAACACACTCTTCTTTATTTAAGAGATTCTTTGCTTTTTTAATATTCGCAAGATTAATTTTCATGTATTATTTGAGAGTATTATATGAAAGATAAAAAATTACCAAATGATTATAACTTATTTTCTCTTGAGGAATTAACTACTGAGGCAAATAAGATGATTGAAGAATTAGAAAATAAAAGAGATTTAGGAAATTCTTTAGACAATTATCAAAATTTAATAAAACTTAATAATATAATTGAAAAAAAATTTCAAAAAAATATTCAAGAAATAAATGAGAAATCAAAAAAAAAAATATCCAAAATTATTCAAAGAAATGATGCAAAGAAAATTAAATAAAATTGCAAAAGATACAAATTTATTTTTAAAAAAATTTATTGCTAGACAAAAAAAATCCGATTTAATTGTTGCAATGAAATACGGTCTATTTTCTGGAGGAAAAAAAATAAGATCAAAGATTTTAATTGATGTTGGATCTCTATTTAAGTTAGATTATAAAACACTTATTATTATTGGTGCTGCAGTTGAATGTATTCATGCTTATTCATTAATACATGACGATTTACCTTGTATGGATGATGACTCTATAAGAAGGGGCAAACCATCAGCACATGTTAAATTTGGAGAGGCTACCGCAGTTTTAGCTGGAAATTCACTTTTAACAATGGCCTTTGAAATTTTGAGTCATAAAGACTTAAGAATTAATGAAAAAACTAAGATTGATTTAATTAATAAAATTTCTGAAAGCTCAGGTCATCTTGGAATTGCAGGAGGACAATATCTAGATTTAAATTATGAGCGCAAGAAAATTTCCCAAAAAAAGATTGAAGAGATGGAAATTAAAAAAACTGGAAAACTTTTTAGTTTTTGTTGTGCAGCACCATTGATAATTAAGAAAAAAAATAAAAATGATATTAAGAAATTTGAAAATATTGGTGCTGACATAGGTTTATTATTCCAAGTTGCTGATGATTTAATTGATTATAAAGGAAGCTTACTTGTTGCAGGAAAAAAAACTGGAAAGGATAAAAAAAAAGGAAAAGCAACTTTAATTAGTTTACTAGGATATAAAAATACTATTAAATATGCTAATAGATTAATTTTAAAACTTTATGGTAAATTGAAAAAATATGGATCTAAATCAAGAAATTTATCTGAGACATTAAATTATATTTTGAATAGAAATAAATGAAAAAGAAATACGAACTGTTAGATGAGATTAACTTTCCATCAGATTTAAAAAAAATACCTGAGTTAAAATTACAAAAAGTTGCTGATGAATTAAGAGAGGAAATGATTGATGCCGTGTCAGTTACTGGTGGTCACCTTGGTGCAAGTCTTGGAGTTGTAGAATTAACTGTAGCTTTACATTATATTTTTAATACACCAAGTGATAAATTAATTTGGGATGTAGGTCATCAGTGTTATCCACATAAAATTTTAACTGGCAGAAAAGATAGAATAAGAACTCTAAGACAAGGAAATGGTCTTTCCGGTTTCACAAAAAGATCAGAAAGTGAATATGATCCTTTTGGTGCTGCGCACAGCTCAACATCAATCTCATCAGCACTAGGTATAGCAGAAGCAAATAAACTATCTAATAAATCAGACAATGTAATTTCAGTAATTGGTGATGGGGCAATCAGTGCGGGAATGGCTTACGAAGCTATGAATAATGCTGGTGCCTCAAAAACCAAGATGATTGTGATTCTAAATGATAATGATATGTCAATTGCACGGCCAGTAGGAGCAATGAGCACTTATTTAGCAAAGATCTTTTCAGGTAAGATTTATTTTAGTTTAAGAGAGACTATTAAATTAATTATGTCAGCTTTTTCAAAACGATTTAGTGCAAAGGCAGGTAAAGCAGAGGATTTACTTAGATCAGCTGTTACAGGTGGAACTTTGTTTAGTTCGCTTGGATTTTATTACATTGGCCCAATAGATGGTCATGATTTAAATTCACTAATTCCTATTTTGAAGAATGCTAGAGACTCTAAATATCAGGGACCAATTTTAATTCACATTAAAACAAAAAAAGGAAAAGGATATACATTCGCTGAGGAGGCTAAGGATAATTATCACGGAGTTTCAAAATTTAATGTGAAAACTGGTGAACAATTGAAAGGTACAAGTAAATTACCTTCATATACCAAGGTTTTTGCCAATACTTTAATTCAACATGCTAAAAAAGACAGTAAAATTGTTGCAATTACAGCAGCTATGCCTGATGGGACCGGTCTTGATATTTTTCGTAAAGAATTTCCAGATAGGACTTTTGATGTTGGGATTGCAGAGCAACATGCAGTTACATTTGCTGCAGGTTTAGCTACCGAAAACTTTAAACCCTACGCGGCTATTTATTCCACTTTTCTTCAAAGAGCTTATGATCAAGTAGTCCATGACGTAGCAATTCAAAGTTTACCTGTTAGATTCGCAATTGATAGAGCGGGTCTCGTTGGAGCTGACGGACCAACGCATGCTGGAAGTTTTGATACTACATATTTAAGTACTTTACCAAATTTTATTGTTATGGCAGCAAGTGATGAAGCTGAGCTTGTAAGAATGATAAACACATCAACTGAGATTAATGATAGACCTTGCGCATTTAGATATCCAAGAGGAACAGGATTAGGTTCAATTCTGCCCTCAATAAGCGAAAAAATTGAGATAGGGAAATCAAGAATTATCAAAGAAGGAAAAAAATTAGCAATCTTAAATTTTGGAGCAAGATTAAATGAGACTTTGAAAGCTGCAGAAAATTTATCTAAAAAAGGTGTACCAATAACGGTTGTTGATGCAAGATTTGCAAAGCCTTTAGATGAAAATCTCATTTGGCAGTTAGCTACAACTCATGAAGCGATCATGACTATTGAGGAGGGTTCAATTGGTGGTTTTGGATCTCACGTAGTGGATTTCTTAACAAAAAAAGGTTTAATGGATACTAATTTAAAATTTAGATCGTTAACATTACCAGATATTTTTATTGATCAAGATACTCCAGACAAAATGTATAAAATGGCAAATCTTGACTCAGTTTCAATTGAGGAGAAAGTTTTAGATTTACTCAATTCTAATATAGTTTTGAAAAAACAAAATTAAAAATTAACCACATTGAGCTTTATGTAAAAGATAATGATCTAATAAAACACATGACAGCATTGCTTCACCCACTGGTACAGCTCTAATACCCACACATGGATCATGTCTACCTTTTACTGATATACTTGTATTCTTTCCAAACTTATTAATTGTTTTTCTACTTTTTAAAATTGATGAAGTTGGCTTTACAGCAAAAGAAACAATTATTTCTTGACCTGAAGAAATACCTCCCAGAATACCTCCAGCATTATTAGATTTAAATTTTGTTTTTTTTTTATTTTTTGAAATTTCATCTGAATTCTCCTCACCCGACAACTGTGCTGAGTTCATACCTGAGCCAATATTAACTCCTTTTACTGCATTTATGCTCATCATAGCTGAAGCTATGTCAGAATCTAATTTTGAGTATATAGGTGCACCCAATCCAGCAGGAATACCATTTGCTCTTACTTCGATTATTGCCCCACATGATGAGCCAGCTTTTCTAATGCTTAATAAGTATTTTTCCCAAATTTTTAACATTGATCTATCTGGACAAAAAAATGGGTTTTTAGAAATTACCTTATCATCCCATTTATTTGTATCACATCCTAATATTCCAAGTTGAGTTACAGCCCCAGAGATTTTAAATTTTTTTCCTAATTTATTTTCTAAAACTTTCTTTGCTACAGCACCCGCTGCAACTCTTGCAGCAGTCTCTCTGGCAGATGACCTACCGCCACCCCTGTAGTCTCTTATTCCATATTTCTTAAAATAAGTGAAATCAGCATGTCCTGGTCTAAATTTATCTTTAATATCATTATAATCTTTTGAACGCATATCTTCGTTGTAAATTATTAATGATATTGGTGTCCCTGTCGTTTTTCCCTCAAAAACTCCTGAAAGAATTTGAACCTTGTCACTTTCCTTCCTTTGAGTAGTAAACTTAGATTGTCCAGGTTTTCGTTTGTTTAATTCTTTTTGAATATCGGCTTCTTTTAATGGTATTAATGGTGGACACCCATCGATAATACACCCAATAGCTGGACCATGGGATTCCCCCCAAGTTGTGAATCGAAAAGTCTTTCCAAAAGTATTAAATGACATTATTTATATTATATAGATTATTTTGTTTAAATTATGAATCAAAAAAACTCACTTGGGCTTAATAAATGTTTCTTAGATCTAGATAACCCATTTGAATTATTTCAAAAATGGTTTGAGGAAGCTAAAAAAAAAGAAATTAATGATCCAAATGCTTTGGCACTTGGTACCGCAAACAAACAGGGTATTCCCTCAGTAAGAATGGTTTTACTCAAAGGACACAGTGAAAATGGATTTGTTTTTTATACAAATTTAAATAGTCAGAAAGGAAATGAAATTAAAGAAAACCCAAATGCTTCAATGTGCTTCCATTGGAAAAGTCTACTCAGACAGATAAGGATAGTTGGAACATTGAAACAAGTAGATGATCAAACCGCTGATGAGTACTATAACTCTAGAGCATATGATAGCAGAATAGGTGCCTGGGCCTCAAAACAAAGCAGTATTCTAAAAACTAGAGATGAACTTTTAGATGCTTTAGAAAATTATAAAAAAAAATATAATGACAAAGATAATGTGCCAAGACCAAGTCACTGGTCTGGCTGGAATTTAACACCTTCAACAATTGAGTTTTGGTTGGATGGAGATAATAGAATACATGAAAGATTAAAGTACTCCTTAGATAAAAATGGTAGTTGGACAAAAAGTCTTCTTAGTCCTTAAAAATCTCTAGATAAACTAAACGAGGTTAAATTTTCAAGAATGTTTCTTTCATTACAATCTTTAAATATTGATAAAGAGTTTGACGCTAAATTTATGTAATGATTTGCTTTTTGATAACATTCTTTAATAATTTCATATTGTTTAATTAAAGATAACGTATAATTAAAATCACTTTCATTTCTATTATCTCTTAAAAAAATATTTTTAAGACTTTCTTTTTCCTTTAAATTTGTTTTTTGAAATAACAAGATTATTGGTAGGGTGATTTTACCTTCATAAAAATCTTTTCCAATTTTTTTTCCAAATAATTTTGACTCAGAATTATAATCTAAAGTATCATCAGCTATTTGAAACGTTAAACCCAAATTTCTTCCATAAAATTCTAAAGCTTCCTTTTCCTTTGTTGTCACGTCTGACAAAATTGCACCAACTTTTGTAGCTGCCGAAAATAATTCAGCTGTTTTTGCAGAGATTATTCTTAAATAAGTTTCCTCCAGCATATCTACTTCGCCTTTATGTTGTAACTGTAAAATTTCCCCTTGAGCAATTTTAGAGGAAGTTGAAGATAATAGTTTTAAGACTTCAAGATTTCCATCATCTACCATCATTTCAAAACATCTACTAAGTAAATAATCCCCAACTAAAACAGAAGATTGATTATCCCAAATTTTGTTTAAAGTTTTTCTACCTCTTCTGATAGATCCATTATCTATTACATCATCATGCATTAAAGTTGCTGAGTGAATAAGTTCTACACAAGCAGCTAAATTTATATCCCTAGTCCCCTTTCCATATCCACATAATTTTGCAGAACCTAGAGTTAGTAAGGCCCTTAATCTTTTTCCACCCGTATCAAGATGATAGTTTGTCATTTTCTCAACTAAGTCTACATTGCTCTCTAATTTAGACTTAATTTTTTCTTCAACTAACATCAATCTGTCTTCAACTGAATTTTTAAGTTGAAAATATGAATTATTAATTTTGTTTTTTAATTGTATTACACTTCCCATTTATCGAGCAAATTAGTACAATAGGTTACTTTTGATACTTATCAATTGACGCACCTGAATCTTCAATTATAAGGTGTCTTTATATTCATAAAAAAATTCTATAAATATTAAAAATGTTCTCTTTATTTAAAAAGAAAAAAATTATTCCACATATAAAGCTAAGTGGTGTGATTGGAAATGTTGGTAAATTTAAACAAGGGATAGATTTTTCTGGTCAAGAGGAGATTATTTCAAAAGCTTTTTCAGTTAAAAAAGCACCATGTGTGGCTATTACGATAAACTCTCCCGGTGGTTCTCCTGTCCAATCTCATCTAATTTATAGCCTAATTAGACATCAGGCAAAAAAAAATAAAAAAAAAGTGATAGTTTTTGCTGAGGATGTAGCGGCCTCAGGTGGATATCTGATCGCATGTGCTGGTGATGAAATTTATGCAAACTCAAGTTCAATAATAGGCTCGATAGGAGTTATCTACTCTTCTTTTGGTTTTACAGAGTTGATTAAAAAGATAGGTGTCGAGAGAAGAGTTCATACTGCTGGGAAAAATAAAAGCACATTAGACCCATTTCTAGATGAAAAAAAAGAGGACATCGAAAGATTAAAAAACATCCAATTAGATTTACATAAAGATTTTATAGAAGTGGTGGAAAAAAGTAGGTCATCAAAACTCAAAAAATCTGATGAAGAATTATTTTCAGGCGAGTTTTGGTCAGGAAGAAAAGCTAAAGATCTTGGTTTGATAGATGAGATTGGAAATGCAAATCAGATATTAAGAGAAAAATTTGGTGAAGATATCATTATTAAAAAATTTGAAAAATCAAAAAGTTGGCTTAGTAAAAAATTAGCGTCTTCAAATGACCATGTTGATCAATTAGCAAATATATTAGAGGAAAAATCAGTTTGGCAAAAATATGGCCTCTAATAAAAATAAAAAAAAACCAAAATTTCAAACTTTCCAAGATACAATTATTAATTTACAAAAGTTTTGGAGTAAAAATGGGTGTGTAATTTTACAACCTTATGATATGGAAGTTGGAGCTGGAACATTTCATCCAGCTACTACTTTAAGATCACTTGGGCCTAAGCCATGGAAAGCAGCCTATGTCCAACCTTCACGAAGACCTACAGATGGAAGATATGGAGATAACCCAAATAGACTTCAGCATTATTATCAATTTCAAGTTATAATTAAACCTTCTCCGTTAAATATTAAAAAACTTTATTTAAATAGTTTGTCGGTAATAGGAATTAATCATAAAGACCATGATATTAGATTTGTTGAAGATGACTGGGAAAGTCCAACTCTAGGAGCTGCAGGTCTTGGTTGGGAAGTATGGTGTGATGGAATGGAAATATCTCAATTTACATATTTTCAACAAATGGCAGGTTTTGAATGCAAACCGGTTTCAGTAGAAATAACTTATGGTCTTGAAAGAATTTGTATGTTTACTCAACAGAAAAAAAACGTTTATGATTTAGTTTGGAATAATGAGGGTATTGAGTACAGGGAAGTTTTTCATCAATCAGAAAAAGAGTTTTCAGCTTATAACTTCGAGCATGCTAATACAGAAAACTTGTTTAAGATATTTGATATGCATGAGTATGAGGCAAAATCATTAGTTGAAAAAAGAGTTTCTTTACCTGCATATGATCAATGTTTGAAAGCAAGCCACGTATTCAATGTATTAGATGCTCGCGGAGCTATTAGTGTTGCTCAAAGAGCTGAATATATCGGTCGAATAAGAGAAATCACAAAACAAGCTGCTGCAATTTGGGTAGAGACACAAACATAAAATGTCGGAATTTTTTTTAGAGTTATTTAGTGAGGAAATTCCTGCTGGGCTTCAAAAAAATTTAAGAGAAAAAATTTTTGAAGATTTTAAAAATTTATTCGAAGAAAAATCAATTAAATCAAAAAAAAGTTTTTCTTTTTCAACTCCAAATAGATTGGTTTTAGTCTTTGAAGGTCTAGATAAACAAATAAAAATAAAATCTAAAGAAATAAGAGGCCCTAAAACTAGCGCTCCAGAGCAATCATTGGAAGGATTTTTAAGATCAAATAAAATTGACAAAAAAAATCTATTTAAAAAGAAAACTGAAAAGGATGAATTTTATTTTTATAAAACTGTGGCAACATCACTAAAAACACATGATTTACTTACTGAATTTATTCCAAAAATTTTAAGTAATTATCAATGGAAAAAGTCAATGAAATGGGGTGAATTTAATTTAAATTGGGGCAGACCATTAAAATCAATCCTATCAATATTTGATAAAAAAATTATAAGTTTTAAATTTCATCATTTAGTTTCCTCTAATCTTACTTTTTTAGATAAAGATTTTGAAGATAAAAAAAGATCTTTTGAAAATTTTAAGAAATACGAAAAATTTTTTGAGAATAATGGAGTTATTATTAATCAAAATAAAAGATTTAAAATAATCAACAAATCTTTTTCAAAAATACTAGAAAAAAAAGGATTAAAGATTAAT
>CACGIZ010000017.1 GCA_902573235.1 uncultured Pelagibacteraceae bacterium
CAGGGATCATATAATGAGGTAAATATTTTTCTAGCATTTTTATTATAAATTTTTTTGATTTTTTTGATTTAATAACTAAATTTATCTTTGAAAATTTAAAAAAACTTTTACAAAAATCTGTTTTTATTTTACCTTGTATTAAATTATCAATTTCGTCTAACTCAATCCTGAATCCATTTTTTTTTATTTGACTATCATCTCTTTTAATAAAATAAAAATTATTTTTAATTTTCTGAACAATATCTCCAGTATTATAAAATTTCTTAGAATCATATTTTAAAACTCTATCTTCAATTTTTTCACTAGATATGTAGCCATCAAAAAGTTGTTTACCATTTAAAAGTAGTATTCCTTGTTTTTGTTTATTGAATTTTTTTTTTGATTTGAAAATTTTGAAAACTGTTCCAGCAATAGGTTTTCCAATTGAAACAAATCTTTTACAATATTTATTGTAATTTTTTTTTGATAGTTCAATTTGACTACATGAAACAGTAAATTCTGTCGGTCCATAAGAATTTAAAATTTTAATGTTTTTTTTTGCTTTAAAAATTAAATCAAGTTGGCTTTTTTTCAAAGGCTCTCCACAAAAAAAAATTTTTTTTAAGGAACTTAGATATTTATTTGATAGATTATTTCCTTTGTGCATTAAATCAATAACGCTAGGCACAAATACTGAATAATTTATTTTTTTATCAAAAATAAATTTCCCTGGAAATTTTTTATAAAAATCATTTTCAACTGAACATATAGTTCCACCAGAAATTAATGTTCCATATATATCAACTACACTTAAGTCAAAGCTAATTTCTGAAAATTGAGAACATTTTTTTTTAAAAACTTTAAATTTTTTTTTTAACCAATTACAATAATAATCCAGAGCCTTATAAGAAATTTTAACTCCCTTAGGATTACCTGTTGATCCAGATGTAAAAATTATATAAGCAATATTGTTATTTCTATTATGGTTCCTTTTTAAAAAATTACTTTTTTTTAAAAAATTAAAATCATTTATTTTGAAAAATTTTATTTTTTTTATTTTTATTGATTTATTAGAAACACTTATAAAAAGTTGAGATTTTGTTATTTCTAATATTTTATTAATTCTATAATTGGGCGTGTCTGAGTTTAATGGTACATATGTAATTTTTGATTTTAGACATGCCAACATGATTGGATAAGCTAAGGATTTTTTTTCTCCAAAAATAATTAAACATTTTAGATTGGGTATTGATTGTAAAAAATTTTGAATATTTTTGACTATTAAATACAAATTTTTATAATTACTATTGAAATAATCTCCTTCAATAGCATTTAGATCGGGTGTTACTTTTGAGTAGTATTTAAGCTGTTTTATAATTTTCAATTTTTTTTTACTAATAAAAGTTTATTTTCTAATAGTTTTTTATAAATTATTTTTTTTAAATTATATAATGATATATAATAGCTTTTTCCAAACTTTAAATCGGCAACATTTATTTTTTTAGATAAATATTTAAGCACAATATCAAAATTACTTTTATAATTATTTTTAAGCTTAATATTATAACTATATTTTATTTTTTTATTTTTGAAAAAATAAAGAGTTTTTATTTTTCTATATGGGACTTTTGCTATTTGTTCTAAATGATGTAAATAAGTAGCTCCTTCATTTGGAGTGCACCCTAGTAGAAGTAATTTAAACTTTTTTTTTTCAAATAATTCAAAATCAGAATTCTTTCCAAAAGCGGTATTTTCTGAGGTCTTTTTTAAAAAATTTGAATATTTTCCTATTCCTATGTGTGGATGAGTGAGTGATTTACTCATTGTTACATCATAATTTTCAAAAAAATATTTATACAAATAACTATTACCTTTTTTGTCAAATTTATTTTGAATAATTTTTTTATTACCAGACAATCTATAAAACGGCATTACCAATGTTCCTTGATTTATATCAATTATTTTAATAATGTTATTTACAATATATTCGCAAATTTTAATTTCCTTATATCCAAATGAAAATAAATTGGCATGGCAACATATATTATCTCCTTTTTTAAGATTTAATTTTTTTAAATGTTTATGAATATTTTTAGAAGTTAATTTCATATGTGATATATTAAATAAGATATTTAGAATGAAAAAACAATATAAATGAAATTTTTAGTAATTAGTGGAAGTTACAGATCTGGCACTACTTTTATTTATAAAGCTTTAAATGCAAATAAAAATATAAAATTATTATATCAACCTTTTATTCAATTTTTCAAATATATAGATTTTGAAATTAGAAAAGATCTAAAAAAAAAAACTTTTGAAAATTTTCCCTTAGGCCTAACAATAACTAAAAAAAAAATTAATTTAGAAAAAATTATTTTAAAGAAAAAAAATTTGATTTCCATTTCAAAGAAATTAATAGAAAAAAATAAAAAAGATAATTTCTTAACAATTAAAGAAAAAAAACTATATGTTGATTTATATAGAAGTATATTTTTTGAAATAAGAAATAATAATCAAGTTTCAGCAAAAAATTTTATAAAAATGATATTTAATATTTTAAAAAAAATTTTAAATGAAAAAAAGATTCAATATGTAGGTTTTAAAGAGCCATTTTTGGGTAATTTTTTGGAAAGTTTACTTACAATTAAAAATACTTATGTAATTAACTTGATAAGAGATCCTAGAGAAATTTTATGCTCGAGAAATTACTCTGAAAAAAAATCTAATGACTTCAGGCAAAAAAAACATCCAGTCATAATGATTTCTTTAATATGCCAAAGAAATATGCAAGTAGATTATAAGTTAAAAGATAAAAAAAAATATTTATCTCTCAATTTTAATGATTTTAAAGATATAAGAAAAATCCAAAAAAAAATAAATAAATTTTTAAAGCTAAAGATAAATCTAAATTTTATAAATACAAAAAAAAATAATTGGAAAATAAATTCAAGCGGTAACTCAAGAAACTATGGTTCAAAATGGATGGATAAAACTAAAATAGAGGAAATAGCTATTATAGAAAAGATATGCGCCAAGTATTTTAAGAAATATAATTATAAAGCACATATCACAGATGATAGAATTAAATCTAATTTGGTAATGAAATTTAAAGAAAAAAAAAAAGATATCCTTAATTGGACTAATAGAGATGTTTTTCTAAAATATAACAGAATTAAATTGAAAAATTTGTAATATATGGTCAAAATTTGATTTTTTTCTTTACTGTTCAACGATTGAACGCTAAATTGTTCAATTATTGAACATATGAAAAATAATCAAGATCAATTTAATGTTTTAAGGAAAGTACAAAAAAAACCTGAAGCTTCGCAGAGAGAATTAGCTAAGGATTTAGGCTTTAGTTTAGGCAAACTAAATTACTGCATTAAAGCTTTGCAAAAAAAAGGACTTATTAAAATTAGAAATTTTCAACAACAAAAAAATAAATTTAATTATATTCAATATGTAATCACTCCTAAAGGTATTGCAGAAAGAACAAAGCTTACAATAAATTTTATGAAAAGAAAAATGAAAGAATATGATGAGCTCAAAAGAGAGTTAGAAGAAAAAAAAGATAAATTTGATTAAAAATTATAAATGATCAATATAAAAAAAAATTTTTGGACAGGAAAAAATGGACCTCTTATGATTGCTGAAATTGGAGGCAATCATGAGGGAAATTTTGCATATGCAAAAAAACTTACAAAAAATGCAATTGATTCTGGTGTAGATGTAATAAAATTTCAAATTTATACAGGTGATGGGATAGTAAATAAAAAAATTTCTCCAGAAAGGCACAAACACTTTAGTAAATTTCAACTTACTAAAGAACAACATATTGAGTTAGCAGAAATTTGTTATAAAGCAAAAGTACAATACAACGCTTCCATTTGGAATTTAGATATGATTGACTGGGTAGATAAATATCTTAAATTTTATAAAATTGGATCTGGTGATCTCACAGCCTATCCTATAATCCATGAATTTACAAAAAGAGGAAAACCAATTCTGCTTTCTACAGGTTTATCAAATCTAAATGAAATCAAAAATACTATTAATTTTATAAAGAAATCAAATCCAGTATATAAAAAAAAAAATATGTTAGCAATTATGCAATGCACATCAATGTATCCTACCGAGGACGATGATGTAAATATATTAGTAATAGACAAATTTAAAAAATTATTTAATTTAGAAATTGGGTATTCTCATCATTCATTTGGTGATTTAGCTTTATTGATAGCTTACATAAAAGGCGCAAATATTCTTGAATTTCATTTTACAGATGACAGAAAAAATAAAGTCTTTAGAGACCATTTAATATCATTAACTAAGAATGAAGTTCAAAACTTAATTACAAAATTTCAAAGAGTCAAAAAATTATTAGGCAGAAGTGAAAAAATCACTTTAAAATCTGAGATCAAATCTGGTCATTTAAAAAGTTTTAGAAGAGCAATTTTTTTTAATAAAGATATCGCAAAAGGTAAATTAATTAAAGATACCGATTTAGTGTGTTTAAGACCAAACGAAGGTCTTGACGCAAGAAAGATAAAAAAAATATTAGGTAAAAAATCGCCGAAGAATTTTAAGGCATTTGAAAAAATAAAAATATGATCAAATTAAAAAAAAGAAATCAGGAAAATTACTTAGTTACAGGTTCTGCCGGTTTTATTGGCATGCATACTTGTCTTAAACTATTGAAAGAAAATAAAAAAGTAATAGGTATCGATAATCTTAATAATTATTATAGTAGAAACCTTAAATTCGATAGACTAAAAATCTTAAAAAAATATAAAAACTTTAAATTTTTTAAAAATGACATTAGTAACGAAAAAAAATTAAAGAAGATCTTCTTCAAACATAAACCGTCATATGTAATACATTTAGCTGCCCAAGCAGGAGTAAGACATTCTATAACCAAACCGCAAGATTATACCAGATCTAATTTAGTTGGTTTTGCCAACATTTTAGAGTTTTCAAAAATTATGAAAGTTAAACATTTATTATATGCAAGCAGTTCAAGCGTTTATGGTAACACAAAAAAATTTCCTTTATCCGAAAATGATAAACAAACTAACCCAATAAGTTATTATGGTGCAACTAAATTATCAAATGAAGTGATGGCTCATTCTTATAGCTCTTTATTTAAATTACCTACTACCGGTCTAAGATTTTTTACTGTCTACGGTCCTTGGGGTAGGCCGGATATGGCATTATTTTTGTTTACTAAAGCAATAAAAAATAAAAAAAAAATAAAGCTTTTTAATGGAGGTAAAATGATAAGAGATTTTACTTATATTGATGATGTTGTTTTTTCTCTTAAAAAATTAATAAAGAAAATACCAAATAATAAAAAAAATCCTCCTTATAGAATCTTAAATATTGGTAGTAATAACCCAATTAACTTAAAAGTTTATATTGATGCACTACAAAAAAAATTAAATAAAAAAGCAAAAAAAATAAATTATCCTATGCAAAAAGGAGATGTAAAATACACTCATGCGAATATCAAAAAATTGTATAAAATAATTAAATTTTATCCAAAAACAAAAATTCGCAAAGGAATTTCTAGTTTTGTAGATTGGTACAATGATTATTATGAAAAAAAATAAATTTACTGTAGTAGGTGTAGGGTACGTAGGATTGCCTTTAGCAGTTTCACTTTCAAAATTTGCTAAAGTAATCGGTTTTGATGTTAATAAAAAAAGAATTCAAAACTTAAGAAAACACATAGATGATACCAATGAATTTAAATCTAATTATCTTAAGAAAGTAAAAGATTTGAATTATTCGTTTAAAACTACTGAAATCAAAGATTCAGATATTTTCTTTATCACTGTTCCAACTCCAATAAATAAAAAGAAAAAACCAGATTTAAAAAATCTTATTGATGCAACAAAAATAGTTTCTAGAAATTTAAAAAAAGGATCAATTATTGTTTATGAATCTACTGTTTTTCCAGGTTGTACAGAGGAGATTTGTCTCCCATTAATAGAAAAAATATCAAATCTTAAATATAATAAAGATTTTTATTTAGCCTACTCTCCAGAAAGAATAAATCCAGGAAAATCAAAATTTAAACTCAAAAATACTGTAAAAATTGTTGGTTCGTCTAATAAAAAAATTTTAAGATATTTGAAAAAAATTTACCAAAATATTTGTTTAAAAGTTCATCCTGTCATTGATATTAAAACTGCTGAGGCAGCAAAAATTATTGAAAATACACAAAGAGATATCAATATTGCATTAATAAACGAATTCTCAATTATATTTAAGAAAATGAATTTAGATATAAATAAAATCCTTGAGGCCGCAAACACAAAATGGAATTTTATAAAATTCGAACCAGGTTTGGTTGGAGGACATTGCATTGGAGTAGATCCTTATTACCTTACATATAAACTAGAAAAAATGAATTATAAACCGAAGATGATTTTAGCTGGAAGAAAAATTAATGATAATATGAGCAAATATGTAGCAAAAAAAATATTAAATGATTTAAAATTAACCAAACCTAAGAAGAAAAAAATTCTTATTTTAGGTGCTACATTTAAGGAAAATTGCTCAGACTTAAGAAATTCAAAAATTTTTGACACCATTAAGTTTTTAGAAAAAAAAGGAATAAAGGTTTATTTATTTGATCCTTTAGTGCCAATTGAAGAATTAAAAAGTTTTAAAGGTAACATTGTTAAAAAATTGGATAGAAAAAACTTTTATGATGCAGCAGTAATTTCTGTAAAACACGAAGAATTTATCAAATTAGGAATTAAAAAAATTAGACAAAATATAAAAAATAAGGGTTTGATTTTTGATTTAAAATCTACATTTCCAAATAACCAAACCGATTGGCATCTTTAAGATATGGAAAATTCAAAATTAAACATAGTTGGAATAGGTTGTGATTTTCAACTTGAAGCAGACGATAGTCCAAGAAAATTAGCTATAGAGAGTCTTACTGGCAATGAAAGAGATAGAGTTGAGTGGATGATAAATAATATGGGCGAGAACAAAGTATTTAAATATAAAAGTCTCAACAAAAATTTTGAAGAAAAAAAATTATTATTAGAAAATTTGAAAAATGATTACTTGTCCTATAGAAAAAATTGGACATTACAGCCCAAAAATGCTGTTAAGGGTTTAACTAACATAAGCGATCTAAAAAAAGAAAAAATAAACCCATTATGTTTTGATCTTGAGGTAGCTTCAATATGTGACTTAGCATGTGGTTTTTGTTACCGTCAATACGTTTCAACACCAGATAAAATTATGAAAAAAGAGTTAGCTTTTGAATTAATCGACCAGGCTGCAGAACTTAATATTCCTTCTATGAAATTTAATTGGAGAGGAGAACCACTACTAAATCCACAATTACCAGAAATAATTGATTATGCAAAAAAAAAAGGAGTTTTAGAAACCATAATCAATACTAACGCAACAAAACTAAATACTGAGACTTCAAAGAAAATAATCAATTCAGGATTAGATATATTGATCTATTCATTTGATGGAGGTTCAAAAAAAACTTATGAAGAAATGAGACCTGGTAGATTTAAAAAGAATGATTTTGATGAAATATATCAAAATATTCTAAAATTCAGCAAGATTAAAAAAGAAATGAAATCAAAATTTCCAAGAACTAAAATACAAATGATTTTAACGGATCAAACTAGAAAAGATAAAAAAAAATTTTTTGAACTTTTTAAAGATATTGTAGATGACGTTTCTGTAAAACAGTACACTGAGAGAGGGGGAAATTTAACTGATCTAAATGAAAAATTTGAAACTGATTTGAGAAATAAAAAAGAAAAATTGATAAGCCAATATGGGAAAGATGCAGTCTTAATGAAAGACTCAAAAAATGATATTTATATTTCTAAAGGTAGATTGCCGTGTGAACAACCATTTCAACGCTTGCTTACTACTTATGATGGGAAAGTGGGTATGTGTTGCTATGATTGGGGGGCTACTCATACAGTCGGTTATTTAGATGAGCTGGGATTTAAAAATTCTGAAAAAGAATACCTTAAAGTTAAAAATAAAGCAGATAAGAAAGTTAAGGGGTTTGAAATGATGAATTTAGAAATGCCAAAAAAAAATAATTTACCAAATGCTAAAGTGAGCACCTTATCAGAAATTTGGAACGGCACTGAAATAAACAAGGTAAGAAAAGCTCATATTGAAAATAAAGCTGGTGAGATTAGTATTTGTAGATCTTGCCCTTTTAAAGAAACATATAAATGGGAAAAAATCAGTTAATTAAAAATACAGAGGTAATTGCAGAAATAGCAAATTCTCATCAAGGTTCTGTTAATTCAGCTTTTAAATTAGCAGAGGCATCATTTAAATCAGGCGCAGATGCAATAAAATTTCAAATATATTTTGCAGATGAAATGTTAAGTAAGGATCATCCAAGATTTTCTCATTTTAAAAATCAATCATTTAGTGAAAATACGTGGAATAATTTGATTCAAAAATTAAAAAGAAAAAAAATTAAAATATATTGTGATGTATTTGGTGTTAAAGCTTTTAAAATCGCGAAAAAAAATAATGTTGATGGATATAAAATTCATTCGTCCGATCTTAATAATATACATTTATTAAATTTAATTAAAGATCCAAGAAAAAAAATTTTTATTTCTTCTGGTGGAAGCACATTAAGTGAAATTGCATTCGCGGTAAAAATTTTGAATAAAAAAAGAATCAAGCCTATTTTGCTTCATGGTTTTCAGAGTTACCCAACAAAAATTGAAAATAGTAATCTTAGAAAAATTCAATTTTTTAAGAATATATTTGGGGACAATTGTGAATATGGTTATCAAGATCATATATCAGCCGATAATCAATTTAATTATATTTCTCCTCTTATTGCAATTGGCTTAGGAGCAAAATATATAGAAAAACATGTTACTTTTAATCGTGATTTTAAAGGTGTTGACTATTATTCCTCACTCGAACCTTTTGAATTAAAAAAATTTGTTAAATTAGTAAAAGACTGCGACAGATCATTTATCACAAAAAAATATTCTTTTTTTGATGACGAGATGAAATACAGACATGAGGTAAAAAAAATCTGGTATTTAAAAAAAAAAATTAAAAAAAATCAAAAATTGAAAATCAATGATTTAGAAATGAAGAGACCAAAAGACAATAGTATTAGTCCTATTAATGTGGAAAAATTAATAGGAAAAAAACTACTTACAGATTTAAAAGCCGAAACACCAATAAAAAGATCGTACTTAAAAAACCATGTCACGGCAATTATCGTTGCAAGAACAAAATCCAAAAGACTTCCAAATAAAGCTCTAAAAAAAATTTGTGGTATAAGCACTTTAGAGCATTTGATCACAAGAATTAAAAAAGCAAAAAAAATTGATGAGATAATTGTTTGTACAACAAGTAAAAATGAAGACTTAAAAATCGTAAATATTGCTAAGAAGAACAAGGTAGGTTTTTTTAGAGGGGAAAATAATGATGTATTAAAAAGAATGTTAGACTCGATAAAAAAATCCAAAACTGATATTGTAGTCAGGATTACTGGTGATGATATTTTAATTGATCCTAAATATTTAGATTTAAATTTAAATTTTCACTGTGAAAAAAATTTAGAATATTCCAATAATAAAGGATTACCTAGTGGATGCGAAGTTGAAATTTTTGATAGAGATTTGTTAGAGAAAATTTTTTACCTTGCCAAAGATACAAGCGGAACTGAATACCTTACTTTTTATATAGAGAAATACCAAAATCAATTTAATACTAGTTCTCTTCCTCTACCTAAAAATTTAAAGAGTAAAATAAGATTAACAATTGATAATAAAAATGATTTTAAAAACGTTAAAAAGTTTTTAGAAGAAATGAAAAATAAAGATAGGCTATTTGACTATAATTTAAAAGATATAATCAATTTTTCAAAAAAAAATAAAATATTTTCAAACAAAACTAAAAAACAAAAAATCGAAATTGTAGATACCGAGTTTAATTGGAGAAAAATAATTTTATGAAATTGAAAAAAAATCCACTAGTTACAGTTTATATTACAAATCACAATTATGGAAAATATATTACTAAAGCAATTAATAGTGTTTTAAATCAGTCTATGGATAATTTTGAATTAATTATTATTGATGATGGATCTAAAGATAATTCAAAAAAAATTATTGATAAATTTCAAAAAAATAAAAAAATAATTTCAGTATTTCAAAAAAATAAAGGTTTAACTGTATCAAATAATCTTGCGATTAGATTGTCTAGAGGAAAATATATTATGCGATTAGATGCTGACGACTGGCTTGATGTTAATGCCCTTCAAATAATGTCAAATTATTTGGAAAAAAATAAAAAGATTGGTCTTGTTTTTCCAGATTACTTTGAGGTAGATGAAAAGGGCAATATCATTAATTTAGTTAGGAGACATGATTTTAAAAAAGTTAAATTATTAGATAAACCAGCTCATGGTGCTTGTACAATGATTAGAAAAGAATGTTTAACTAAAATCGGAGGATATAGTGAGCAATTTGATCGTCAAGATGGCTATTATCTTTGGGTTAAATTTATTCAACGATACGGTGTTATGAATATAAATCTCCCATTATTCTTTTACAGACAACATAATGCTAGTTTAACTAAAAATGAGGAAAAAATTATTAAAACTAGGTCTGATATTATAAAAATAAACACTTTTAAAAATAATTCTCAAAAAAAAGCATTAGCTATACTTCCTGTAAGAGGTTATGAAATAAATCCCCATAATTATTTTCTTAAAAAATTAAAAAATAAACCTCTCGGCTGTTGGGTAATAGATGCATTAATAAAAACTAAGAAAATTTCAAAAGTTTTAGTCACCACATCTGATGAAAAAATTTTAAAATTTTTGAAAAAAAAATATAAAAATAAGATTTTGTTTTTAAAAAGAAATTTAAATTTAAGTGGTATCAATGTAGCTTTAGATGAAACAATAACAAAATCAATTAGATATGCAAAAAAAAGAAAAGTGAACTTCGATTATGTCTTTCAATTAACTTACAAAACTCCTTTCATACAAAGTAATGATCTTGATAGTTTTGTTTATTTAATGGAATTTTTTAAAACTGATGAAGTTTTGGGTGTGAGATCAGAAACAGATAGAATTTACAAACATAATGGATCAACACTTGAATTATTAAATAAAAATTCAAATTTAAAACTTGAAAGAGACGAGATATACAGAGGTATAAGCGGTATTAGGTTGTTCAAGAAAAATCAAAATAAAAATAAATATAAAAAATTAATTCTTGGACATTATGTTTTAGATCAAAAATCATCTCATACTATTAATTCTGAACTTGATTGGAGGATAGCAAATTTTATTTAATTAATATGTCAAAAAAAAAAAATTTTTATTTTAAAAAGAAAGTTGAAAAATTATGTGTGGAATAGCAGGTTTTTTTGGCTACAAAAAAAAAGGACCTACAAATGAACAAATTAACAAATGTTTGGATCTCATGAAAAAGAGAGGTCCAGATTATCAAAACTATGTAACCCATAATTTTGAAAACAAGGTATCAGTAATGCTTCATTCAAGACTTTCAATTATTGATAAAAAAAAAATATCAAATCAACCTATGGAAGATGGAAATGGTATTTTGTCATTTAACGGTGAAATTTACAATTATTTAGAAATTAAAAAAAATTCAAATTTTGATAAATTTAAGACTAATTCTGACACTGAGGTATTGCTCAAATATCTTTCAAAAAATAGAAATATACCTAAAAATGATTTAGATGGTATGTGGTCATACGCATATTTTGATAAAAGAAAAAAAGCTTAACTTTATGTAGAGATAGATTTGGAGAAAAAACACTTTATTTTTTAAAACATGAAGGTAATTTTTATTATGGATCAAATTTAAGCTATATTTTTGCTTTGAGTGGTATAAAAAAAAGTGTAAATCACGAAAAAATTATTTCCTTTATTTCATATGGATTTAAGTCATTATTTTTAAATGACGAAACATTTTTTAGTAAAATAAAAGCAATAGGTTCTTCTACAGCTTTAAATATTGATAAAGATTTAGAAATAAATAAAAAAGAAATTTGGACACAAAAACCAATTATTAATATTAAAAACATTTCATACAAACTTAGAAAAGAAAAACTTAAAAATTTGTTAATTGAAATTTTTTCAAAAAGATTAAGATCAGATTTCCCTGTTGCTTGTCTATTAAGTGGTGGAATTGACTCATCAGCAATAGTCAGTCTGGCAAAAAAATATGACAAAACAAATTTACATTGTTTTTCAATTAAGACTGATGATAAAAATTATGATGAAAGTTCAAGAATAAAAGATTTATATTATAAACATAATATTAAAACAAACTTTATAAATTTAAACAAATTTGATAACTATGACTTTTTAGAGAAAATTATAACAGATACAAATTTCCCTTTAAGTTCAGTCTCCTATCTAGTGTATGCTCATTTAAATAAAGAAGTAAAAAATAGAAATTTAAGAGTTTTATTGACTGGTATTGGAGGTGATGAATTATTTGGAGGTTATTATACCCATCAAATTAATTATGTTGTTTCAAATTTAAAAAAACAAAACTTTCAAAATATTTTTAATGACTGGAATAATTTTACAAGACCTCTAATAAGATCCAGAATTTTATCAGATCTTGAATTTTATAAAAAACAATTAAAAAAAAAATTGCCATCTTTTCACGAAAAAGATGAAATAAAAGAGTTTATTAAACTTAAGGGTAAGTTAAATTTTAAAGAGA
>CACGIZ010000018.1 GCA_902573235.1 uncultured Pelagibacteraceae bacterium
ATTAGATGAACAGTTAAGAAATACTGTAATGCAACTTGAGCAAACAAGAGGTGTTGTAAATCCAGTCACAGAGGATTCTCAGCAATTAAAAGAGTTTATAGAATCGGGTAAATCAATTATTATTTCTACAATTCAAAAATTTCCATTTATATCAGGTCAAATTTCTAAAAATAAAAAAAACACTTATGGCGTAATTATTGATGAAGTGCATTCTTCACAGTCTGGTCGTTTATCTGCTCACATAATTAAATCTTTATCAGACAAAGATCTTGATGAATACCACGAGGGAGAAGATGAAGAGGATTTAACTAATATTGATGAATTAATATTAAATGAAATTGAAAAAAATAGAGATACAGCACATATATCGTATTTTGGTTTTAGTGGAACTCCCAAAAAGAAAACTTTAGAATTATTTGGAAAAAAAAATGATCTTGGAGAATTTGAGGCGTTTCATTATTATACAATGGAACAGAGTATTGCTGAAAAATTTACACTAGATGTTCTTCAGAACTACACAACATATTCTCGATATTTTAAAATAAATGAAGAAATTGATAAAAATAAAAGTTTTCCAAAAAGCAAAGTAAAATCTCTTGTTGTTAAAGCTATAGATCTTCATCCACACACCATAAAACAAAAAACTGAAATTATACTTGACCACTTTTTAAGACAAACATCTAATAAAATTCAAGGTAGGGCAAAAGGTATGGTGGTTACTAGATCAAGAATTCACTGTGTTAAATATAAATTAGAATTTGATAAAAAAATTAAGGAATTAGGATTACCTTTTAAATGTTTGGTAGCGTTTTCTGGTAAAATTACAGAGAAAGGTTCGGACATAGAGTATACAGAGGCATCCTTAAATAATTTTTCTGATAAAAATACAGCTAAAGAATTTAAACAAAATAATAATAAAATTCTAATAGTTAATAATAAATTTCAAACTGGATTTAATGAACCTATGCTTCATACAATGTATGTTGATAAAAAAATGCTTGGTCTTCAATGTGTTCAAACTCTTAGTAGAATAAATAGAACTATGCTAGGTAAAATAGATACTTCAGTAATAGATTTTGTTAACAAACCAGAGAGTGTAAAAGAGTCTTTTCAACCTTATTATAAAAATTTAATTTTAGGTGAGGAGACTGACCCAAATCAATTATACAAAATTGAGGAAGAGATCAAAAATTTTGATCTTTTTTCAATTGAAAATATAAATGATTTTCTCAAAATTTTTTATAATGAACATGAGAAACAAGAGAAATTACAAGGTATTTTAGATACAGCTTCAGATAAATTTAGAAATTTAGAAAATTCAAAACAAAAAGAATTTAGAGGATATATAATTTTGTTTGTTCGAATTTATGGATTTTTATCTCAAATTATAACTTTTAAAGATATTGAATTAGAAAAGCTCTATATATTTCTAATATATTTAATTAAGAAATTGCCCTACACAGAAAGTGAAAAAATTAATATCAATTCATATGTTGATTTAGAATTTTTTAAGATCCAGAAAAAATTTGAGGGTAATTTAACTTTAGATAAGTCAAACACGACTATCGATCCAATGAAAGCAGGCAAGATTCAGGTAATTGAAGAAGAGCATGACACTATTGAAAATATAATAAAAGAAATAAATGAGAGATTTGCATCTGATTTTACCGATGATGATAAAAATAACTTTGAAAAAATGAAGAATAAAATTTGGAACAATAAAGAATGGAATGAAGTTAAAAAAAGTGAGGCTACAGAAACAAACAAAAGATTAATTTTTAAGAAAATTTTTGAAGAGGCTTTACTTAGTATAGTTGATGAAAATTTGTCTTTTTATGAAAAAATTTCATCTGATAATCGTAAAAACTTTATTCAAGATAAACTATACAAAGAGGCAAATAATTCTTAAGAGTATTCACTACAAAATCACTACAGGCAGTTCTTCTTCTTTCCATTCTATAGTCTTATTCAACGATTTTTATTTTTAAAAAAGATGAAGTAATTTTTAAGTTTATTGCAAATAAACAAGTATTTGATGGTGCCCCCGCACGGATTCGAACCGCGGACCTATTGATTACAAATCAATTGCTCTACCAGCTGAGCTACAAGGGCATAGAAGATAGTTAATAATTATTTATTGATTAATCAACTCTTTTTTTTTAGATAATCTAAATGATGGAACACTATTGCTGCACTATTTGAAATATTTAAGCTATCAATTTTACTATCAATATTTATTTTTACTAAAAAATCAGCATACTTCGAGGTATGTTTATGCATTCCTGATCCTTCTGAGCCAAACAGAAGTATATTATTCCCTTTCCAATTAATCTTAGTGAAATCCTCTTTTCCATTTCCATCAAAACCGTAAATCCAGAAGTTTTTATCTTTTAAATTTTTTAGAGTAGAATTGATATTAGATACTTCAAATATATTTATATATTCAATAGCCCCACTTGCTGCTTTATACATTAGCTTACTTTCGCTTGGAAAGCCCCTTTCTTTTACAATTAAACCTCTAATATTAAATGAAACTGCACTTCTGATTAAAGAGCCAATATTTCTTGGATCTGTTACCCCATCCAAACAAACAAAGTTTAAATTATTTTTGCCTTTAATAAATTCTTTAAGTATAGGTTTATCTAAATGTTCAATTTCAGCTACATAGCCTTGATGTAGTAAATTTTCTTTTGTTGAATATTTATCTAGCTCTTTTTTAGTTTTAAAATAAACCTTAACATCATTTAAAAGATTTTTTTTTGGATTTTTTCTGTGAATATTCTTTTTACTTTCTTCAGTTAAAAAAACTCTTAAAACCTTTCTTTTAGGATTTTTTAATGCTTCTATAACAGCGTGTTGGCCTATTATAAAAAATGACGATTTATTCATAAATATTCCTAGTTTTACACGTTTTTTTGTATATTTACCTGATAAATCACGTGTTGCATTTGGACAAATAAAATATATAAAACGCTTGTTGTTTGAAGCTTTATTGAACAAGGGGACACTTCCCCTAAGGGAGGGGTTCCAGAGCGGTCAAATGGGGCGGGCTGTAAACCCGTTGACTTCGGTCTTCGAAAGTTCGAATCTTTCCCCCTCCACCATTCAATAAGACTATAAATAACACTGGAGTGTTACTCTTGGGGTTGTGCGGGTGTAGTTCAATGGTAGAACGCTAGCCTTCCAAGCTGGATGTAAGGGTTCGATTCCCTTTACCCGCTCCAAGAAATAAAAATTGTTAAATATAAATGTAAGGAAATAAGTAATGTCAAAAGAAAAATTTGTAAGAAATAAACCGCATTGTAACATTGGTACAATCGGTCATGTAGACCACGGTAAAACAACTTTAACCGCAGCTATCACAAAGGTTTTATCTGAAACTGGTGGAGCCCAAGCAGTGGCGTATGATCAAATTGATAAAGCTCCAGAGGAAAAAGAGAGAGGTATTACAATTTCAACAGCGCATGTAGAATATGAAACAGAAAAGAGACACTATGCACACGTGGACTGTCCAGGTCATGCCGACTATGTAAAAAATATGATTACAGGTGCTGCACAAATGGATGGAGCAATACTTGTAGTTAATGCTGCAGATGGCCCAATGCCACAAACAAGAGAACACATTCTATTGGCGAGACAAGTTGGTGTTCCAGCAATTTGTGTTTATTTAAATAAAGTTGATCAAGTAGACGATAAAGAAATGATAGACCTTGTTGAGGAAGAAATAAAAGAATTATTAACTTCTTATAAATTCCCAGGTGATAAAACTCCAATTGCTAAAGGTTCTGCATTAGCAGCTGTTGAAGGTAGAGATGATGAAATTGGAAAGAATTCAATTTTAGAATTAATGAAAAATGTTGATGAGTTTATTCCACAACCTGACAGACCAAAAGATAAAGACTTTTTAATGCCTGTTGAAGATGTTTTTTCAATTTCAGGAAGAGGTACAGTTGCAACTGGAAGAGTAGAGTCAGGTGTATTAAAAACTGGAGATGAACTTGAAATAGTTGGAATAAGAGAAACTAAAAAATCAGTTTGTACTGGTGTTGAGATGTTTAGAAAACTCCTAGACTCTGGTGAAGCTGGAGACAATGTAGGTGTTCTTTTAAGAGGTGTTGAGAGAACTGACATCGAAAGAGGTCAAGTTCTTTGTAAACCAGGTTCTGTTACACCACATACAAAGTTTGAAGCTCAAGCTTATGTACTTAAAAAAGAAGAAGGTGGAAGACATACACCATTTTTTACTAAGTATAGACCGCAGTTTTATTTTAGAACAACAGATGTAACTGGTGAGGTTGAATTACCATCTGGTACAGAAATGGTTATGCCAGGTGATGATGCTAAATTTACAGTTAAATTAATTACACCTATCGCAATGTCAGAAAAATTGAATTTTGCAATTCGAGAAGGTGGTAGAACTGTTGGAGCTGGAGTAGTAACTAAAATTATAGAGTAAGCTCTATATAGGAGTGTAGCTCAATTGGTAGAGCGCCGGTCTCCAAAACCGGAGGCTGAGGGTTCGAGTCCCTCCGCTCCTGCCAATTAAGGTTAAAAAAAAATGAAAAACCCTATTAAATTTATACAAGAGGTAAAACAAGAAGCTTTTAAGGTTACATGGCCAACTTTAAAAGAAACTTTGCAGGGTGCCCTAATGGTATTTGTAATGGCAGTTGTCATGTCCTTATTTTTTTTATTGTTAGACCAAGTTCTAAAGTTTTTTTTAGATATTTTGCTTAAAGTGAGTGTTTAATGAAAAATTGGTATATTGTTCAATCTCATTCTAGTTTTGAAAATAAAGTAGCAAGTCTAATTAAAGAGGAGGCAGACAAAGCAAAAATTTCAGATAAATTTGAGGAAATTATAGTTCCAACTCATGATGTTACTGAAGTAAAAAGAGGTAAAAGAATTCAAAGAAAAAAGAAGTATTTTCCTGGATATGTATTAATAAAAAGTGAAATGGATAACAGTATTTATCATATGATTAAAAACATAAAGAGAGTAAGTGGTTTTTTAGGCACAAAAGGTATGCCTGTACCAGTTTCTGATAAAGAAATTGAAAAGATCTTAGGGCAAATAAAAGATGGTGTAGCGCAGCCAAAATCTGGTATAGAGTACAGCGTTGGAGAAAAAATCCAAGTAGTAGATGGTCCATTTGCTTCTTTTAGTGGAATGGTTGAAGAAATAGATGAAGAAAAATCTAGACTAAAGGTTTCAGTTTCTATATTTGGACGTCCAACACCAGTTGATTTAGAATATAATCAAGTAGAGAAAGTAAGTTAATGGCAGCAAAAAAAGAAATAAGTGGATTTATAAAACTACAAATTAAAGGTGGACAGGCAAATCCTGCGCCGCCGGTTGGTCCTGCTTTAGGTCAACGTGGTGTGAATATAATGGAATTTTGTAAGGCATTTAATGACAAAACAAAATCAATGGCAGGCAAACCTGTGCCAGTCGAAATAACAGTTTATAAAGATAAAAAATTTGATTTTAAAATAAAATCACCACCGGCTTCCTTCTTCATAAGAGAAGCAGCAAAACTAAAAAGTGGTTCAAAAGAACCAGGTCGTAATATTGTTGCGTCTATCACAAAAAAACAAGCAGAAGAAATTGCAAAGCAAAAGATGAATGATTTAAACGCTATAGATCTAGAGCAAGCAGTAAAAATTATTGCAGGTTCAGCTAGATCGATGGGAATAGAGGTTAAAGAATGATGACTTCAAAAAGATTTAAAAAATTACCTGAAAATACCAAAAATTTACCTGCTCAGACTTTAGATAAATTACTCATTGAAGTAAAAAAAAATTGTACTACTAAAATTGATGAGTCAGTTGATTTAAGCTTTCAAATAAATCATAAGCAAAAGAAAAATGAAATTAATATAAGAACGGTTGTTAACCTACCTGGTGGTACAGGTAAGAAAGTAAAAGTAGCGGTAGTTTGTGAAGATACAAAAAGCTCTGAAGCTAAATCAGCTGGAGCAGATCTTGTAGGTGGAGACGAATTCATAGAAAAAATTAAGAGTGGTGAATTAAATTTTGAAAAATTAATATGCACTCCTGGTATGATGATAAAATTATCTAAACTTGGAAAAGTTCTTGGACCAAAGGGACTAATGCCAAATCCAAAATTAGGTTCAGTAACAGAAAATTTAAAATCTGCTATTTCTGATGCAAAATCTGGGCAAGTTGAAATTCGAAATGATAAAGATGGAAACATTGGTGTGAGTATAGGAAAAAAATCTTTTAGTGATGATAAGTTAATTAAGAATTTTAATGCTATTTTAGATTCTTTAGAGAAAGAAAAGTCTAATAATACTGTAAAAGGTGACTTAATTAAATCTGCATTTATTACTTCAACTATGGGAGTATCATATAAATTAAAATTAGGTAAGGTAATTTAGACTATGATGAGTAAAGAACAAAAGAAAAATTATATTACCGAAATGACAAGTAATTTTGAAAATAGCAAAGCTATTATGGTTACACATTATCAAGGTTTAACCATGCCACAACTTGATGAATTAAGATCTAAAATGAGAGAGCATGGAATAATTTTTAAAATTACTAAAAATAGAATTACAAAACTTGCTCTTGAAAAAACTAAGTGCAAAGATTTATCAAATTTATTTACTGGTCCTACTGCGGTTGCATTCGGTGAAGATGCTATAATGTCAGCGAGAATATTATCAAAATTTGCAAAAGATAATGAGAATCTTAAATTAATTGGTGGAATGATGGATAATGAGATTCTAGACCAAGCTGCTGTGATGAATGTTGCTAATTTACCAACTTTGGATGAAGCAAGAGCTAAAATTGTGGGTATTTTGAATGCATCTGCTTCAAAATTGGTGAGTATTTTACTTGCACGATCGGAAAAAATGAGTAGTTTACCCCCAGAAAATTCTGAAAATCAACCTAAAGAGTAGTATATGCCTGATCTAAATAAAATTATAGAAGATTTATCAAGTTTGACTGTTGCTGAAGCAGCAGATCTTTCGAAACAATTAGAGGAAAAGTGGGGAGTAACACCAATGGCAGCAGCAGCTCCAGCTGCAGCAGGTGGTGCTGCACCAGCAGAGGACAAAGATGATTTTAGTATTATGTTAGTTTCTGCAGGTGATAAAAAAATTAATGTTATAAAAGAAGTAAGAGCAGCAACATCACTAGGTTTAAAAGAAGCTAAAGATCTAGTTGAGGGTGCACCAAAAGAAGTCAAAGCAGGTGTTCCAAAAAAAGAAGCAGAAGAAATTAAAGCTAAGTTAGAAGCTGCTGGCGCAAAAGTAGAACTTAAATAAATTAATAAGGATTAATTTTAATACTGATTATTAATTTAATCAGTGTGATAAAAAAATAGATGCAAATATCTTTTACTGAAAAAAAAAACATAAGAAAAAGTTTTGGTAAATTAAAAGAAAGTCTATCAATACCAAATTTAATTGAAGTTCAAAAAAATTCTTATAAAGAACTAACTCATTTTGATGATCAAGCTGGAGATTTAGCTAAGGGTTTTGATAGAGTATTTAAGAGTATTTTTCCAATAGAAGACTTAAATGATAAAGCTACTTTAGAATATATTTCCTACAGATTAGAAAAACCAAAATTTGATGTAGAAGAATGTATAGCAAGAGGCTTAACTTATTCTTCTGCATTAAAGTGTACACTAAGACTAGTTGTTTATGAAATAAATCAAGAAAATAATACAAAAGACATTCTCTCTGCTAAAGAGCAAGAAGTTTACATGGGAGAAGTTCCAATGATGACTAATAGTGGAACTTTCATAACCAATGGAGTGCAAAGAGTAGTTGTTAACCAAATGCATAGAAGTCCAGGAGTTTTTTTTGATCACGATAAAGGAAAAACTCATGCAAGTGGAAAACTTTTATTCAATTGCCGTGTAATACCCAATAGAGGTTCATGGTTAGATTTTGAATATGATGTAAAAGACTTCTTATATTTTAAAATAGATAGAAAAAAGAAAATTTTTGCAACTACTTTACTGTTAGCATTAGGATATAGTAAACAAGAAATTGCAAATGAATTTTATAATAGTGAGATTTTTACTTATGATTCAAAATCACAAAAATGGAAAACTAAATTTAATCCAGATAATTATAAAGCAAAAAATTTTTCTGAGGAAGTTATTGATGCAAAAACTGGAAAAACAGTTATCCAACTTGGAGAAAAAGTAAATTTCTTAAATGCAAAAAAATTAGCTAATGATGGTTTAAAAGATATTTTAATTACAAAAGAATCTTTGTTTGGAAAATTTTTACATAAAGATGTAAAGATAAATGATGAAGAGGGTAATACTTTTGGTATTGGCACAGAATTAAATGATACTATTATAGAAAAGATTTTAGCAGCAGGTATATATTCACTTCAAATTTCAATCACAAATTCAATAAATAAAGGTCCTTATTTATTAACCACAATTTTAAACGATAAAAATAATAATAAAGATGAAGCTATTACAGAAATTTATAAAATGTTAAGACCTGGAGAACCCCCTACAATAGAAATTGCTACACAAATTTTTAATAATTTATTCTTTAGTTCAGATAGATATGATTTATCTGATGTTGGTAGAGTAAAAATGAACTCAAGATTAAATTTAGAGTGCTCTGACAAAATAACTATATTAAGAAATGATGATATAATTGCAATTATTCATAAAATGCTCGAATTGAGAGATGGCAAAGATGAAGTTGATGATATAGATCACCTAGGCAACAGAAGAGTTAGGTCAGTTGGAGAATTAGTTGAAAATCAAGCTCGTATAGGTGTCTATAGAATGGAAAGAGCTATTAAAGAAAAAATGACAACTTTAGATGTTGAGTCTGTAATGCCCCAAGATCTGATTAATGCAAAACCATTAACAGTTTCTCTTAAGGATTTTTTTGCAAGCTCTCAATTATCTCAATTTATGGATCAAACAAATCCTTTATCAGAAATTACACATAAAAGAAGAGTTTCCGCTTTAGGTCCAGGAGGCTTGACTAGAGAGAGAGCAGGTTTTGAAGTCAGGGATGTTCATCCCACACATTATGGAAGAATCTGTCCTATAGAGACACCTGAAGGTCCAAATATTGGTTTAATAAATAGTTTATCTACTTATGCAAAAATTAATAAATATGGTTTTATAGAAAGTCCTTACAAAAGAGTGAAGGAAGGTGTTGTTCAAGATAAAGTAGAATATTTATCTGCTATGGAGGAAACAAAATTTACTATTGCTCAAGCAAATACAAAAATAGATAAAAGCGGTAAAATAATGGAAGAACTTGTTTCTTGCAGACAAAATTTAAACTTTTTATTATCAAAACCAGAGATTATTGATTACATAGACGTTTCTCCAAAACAACTTGTTTCAGTTGCTGCATCTTTGATACCATTTTTAGAAAATGATGATGCTAATAGGGCTTTAATGGGATCTAATATGATGAGACAAGCAGTTCCTTTACTTAAACCAGAAGCCCCGTTGGTTGGAACAGGAATTGAAAGTGATGTAGCTTTAGATTCTGGAGTAACTATTGTTGCAAAAAGAGACGGAGTTGTTGATAAGATTGACGGGAAAAGAATTGTAATAAAAGTAACTGAGGATACTGATTTAACCAAATCAGGTGTTGACATTTACAATCTACAAAAATTCAAAAGATCAAACCAAAATACCTGCATCAATCAAAGACCACTTGTAAGAGTTGGTGATAAAGTTAAAACTGGAGATATTATAGCTGATGGCCCTTCGACTAAGCTAGGAGAGTTGGCTTTAGGTAAAAATGTGACTGTAGCATTTATGCCATGGCAAGGTTATAATTTTGAAGACTCAATTCTTATTTCAGAAAGATGTGTAACTGATGATGTCTTCACATCTGTTCACATTGTAGAGTATGAAATAATGGCAAGAGACACTAAACTTGGGGAAGAAGAGATAACACGAGACATTCCAAATGTTAATGAAGAGGCACTAAAAAACTTAGATGAGTCAGGGATCGTTTATATTGGAGCAGAAGTAAATGCAGGTGATATTTTAGTTGGAAAAGTCACACCCAAAGGAGACTCAGCATCAGGACCGGAAGAAAAATTATTAAGATCAATTTTTGGTGAAAAAGCGATTGATGTAACTGATACATCTTTAAGAATGTCTAGGGGAAGTAGTGGGACCGTTGTTGATGTAAGAGTATTTAATAGACATGGAATTGAAAAAGATGAAAGATCGATAACTATAGAAAGAGCAGAGATTGAACAAGTTCAACAAGATAAATTAGTAGAAGAAGAAATTTTAGAGAGAAGCATCAAACAAAGAGCTGCTCAAATATTATCTGGCTCGATTTTAAATAAAAAATTAAAAGATTTAGCATCAGGAAATAAATTAGATTTTGAAAATATCAATACATTAAGTATCAATGATGTCTTTAAAATATCAACTGGAAAAAATACGGATGAAAACTCATTGCTACAATTAAAAGATCAATATAATAAAGCCAAACAAGACATTGTTGAACGATTTGAGGATAAAGTTTTAAAAATTAGAAGTGGTGATGATTTATTACCTAGCGTAATGAAAATGGTCAAAGTTTTTGTTGCAATCAAAAGAAGATTACGACCAGGTGATAAAATGTCAGGCCGTCATGGAAACAAAGGTGTAGTAAGTAAAATTGTTCCGGTGGAGGATATGCCATATAGAAAAGACGGACGACCGGTAGATATAGTTCTTAACCCTTTAGGAGTTCCTAGTAGAATGAATGTTGGTCAA
>CACGIZ010000019.1 GCA_902573235.1 uncultured Pelagibacteraceae bacterium
GTATTTACACTTTATCCAGAAATTTTTCCTGGGCCACTAAATAAAGGCCTTTATGGAAAAGCAATGGCTAAGAAATTGTGGAATTTAAATGTAATTAATATAAGAGATGCAGCGACAGACAAACATAAGACAGTTGATGATACTCCGTATGGTGGTGGAAGTGGTATGTTGCTTAAACCTGATGTTTTGGCTAATTCTATTGATCAAAATGTAAAAAAAGGAGATAAAATTTTCTATCTTTCACCTAAAGGTAAAATATTTGATCAAAAACTTGCTCAAGAATTGTCTAAAGAAAAATCATTTTCTTTAATTTGTGGACATTTTGAAGGTGTTGATGAAAGAGTGCTGTCTACAAGAAACATTGTGGAAATAAGTATTGGAGACTTTATTTTGTCAGGAGGAGAGACTGCTGCGCTTGTTGTACTGGATAGTGTATTAAGACTTTTGCCAGGAGTATTAGGTAATGAAAAATCTGTTTCTGAGGAGACTTTTGAAAATGGTCTTTTAGAGTATCCGCAATATACAAAACCACAGATTTGGGAGGAAAAATCAGTGCCAGAAGTGTTATTATCAGGTGATCATGGGAAAATTAAAGACTGGCGTTTATCTCAATCTGAGGCTATAACACGCGACCGAAGACCAGATTTGTGGCAAAAATATAAGAAGATTTAATTGTTAAATATTAAAATGAAAACGATAGAAGAAATAAACCAGCATAACGTCAAAAAAATACTTTCCGAAAAAAAAATTCCGGAGTTTTTTCCAGGAGACGTTGTTAAAGTTGGTGTGAGAATAACAGAAGGTAAAAAAGAGAGGATTCAGTATTTTGAGGGTGTATGCATAGCTAAAAAAAGCAGAGATATAAACTCCTCATTTACAGTAAGAAAAATTTCATTTGGAGAGGGTGTTGAAAGAACGTTCCCTTTATTTGGAACTGTAATAGACTCAATAAAAGTTATACGATCTGGAAAAGTAAGAAGAGCAAAATTATATTATTTGAGAGATAGAACTGGTAAATCAGCAAGAATTGCCGAAAAAATTAGAAAAAAAATTGGTATTGATCTTGATGTAAAACCTGAGACAGTGACAGAAGAAAATTTAGCCCCAGTAACTTCAACAAAAGAAAACGAAAAAGAAGAAGCTCCAAAAATAGAGACTAAAAAAGAAGAAGCTTCAAAAGTAGAAGCTGAAAAGAAAACAGAGAGCTTAAAAGAAAAAAAATAATTTTTTTTTTAATGCCTAATACACTTTACGATAAAATTTGGAATGATCACTTGGTTGATCAACAATCTGATGGAACAACCTTATTATTTGTTGATAGACATCTAGTTCACGAGGTAACAAGTCCCCAGGCATTTGAAGGACTTAGAAATTCTAATCGAAAAGTAAGACACCCCAATCTTACTTTGGCTGTAGCAGATCACAATGTTCCCACAACTGATAGAACAAATGGTATTGCCGATCAAGAGTCAAAAATTCAGGTCGACACTTTAGAAAAAAATTGTGAAGAATTTGGAATACAACTTTTTGGTATGGATGATAAAAGACAAGGAATAGTTCACATAATTGGACCTGAACAAGGATTCACTCAACCAGGCACTGTGATTGTTTGTGGAGATAGTCATACTGCTACGCATGGCGCATTTGGAGCTTTGGCGTTTGGAATAGGTACATCAGAAGTAGAACATGTTTTAGCTACACAAACATTAGTTCAAAAAAAAGCAAAAAATTTTAGAATAAATGTTAATGGAAATCTTCCTTTAGGAGTTACTTCTAAAGATGTAATTTTACAAATAATTGGAAAAATAGGAACAGCAGGCGGCACAGGATGTGTTGTTGAATATGCTGGTGATCTGATCAAATCATTAAGTGTTGAGCAACGAATGACAATATGCAATATGACAATTGAAGGAGGAGCAAGAGCGGGATTAATTGCACCAGATGAAAAAATATATAAATATCTAGAAGGAAAACCGATGTCTCCAAAAGGAAAAAATTGGGAGAAAGCTTTAGAATATTGGAGAAATCTAAAATCAGATGATAATGCACTTTTTGAAAAAGAGATTAGTTTACAGGCAAATGAAATTTTACCTATGATCACTTGGGGAACATCCCCACAAGATGTGATTACAATTGATGGTAAAGTCCCAAATCCAAATATTGAAAAAGATGAGGATAAAAAGAATTCAATAGAAAGAGCTCTAAAATATATGGGATTAAAACCGGATATGGCAGCAAAAGACATTAAAATAGATAAAGTTTTTATCGGTAGCTGCACAAATGGAAGAATTGAGGATTTAAGAGAGGCAGCAAAAATTTTAAAAGACAAAAAAATAGCTTCTCATGTTCATGCGATGGTAGTGCCAGGTTCTGGGTTAGTTAAAGAACAGGCAGAGCAAGAGGGCTTAGATAAAATATTTGTAAACTCAGGGTTTGAGTGGAGAGAACCAGGTTGTTCAATGTGTCTAGCCATGAATGCGGATAAATTAAAACCAGAGGAGAGATGCGCATCAACATCTAACAGAAATTTCGAAGGAAGACAAGGTAGAGGTGGAAGAACTCATCTTGTAAGTCCAGGTATGGCAGCAGCTGCCGCTATTTCAGGAAATTTGGATGATGTAAGAAAGTATCAAAATTAATGCAAAAATTTACAAAATTAAAAAGTATTCCTGCATATTTACCGATAGTAAATATTGATACAGATATGATTATTCCAAAACAGTTTCTTAAAACAATCAAAAGAACAGGACTTGGAAAAAATTTGTTTTATGAAATGAGATATGACGAACAAGGAAGAGTAATTAATGATTTTATTTTAAATAAAGATCCTTTTAATAATTCAAAAATATTAATAGCTGGAAAAAATTTTGGTTGTGGATCATCTCGAGAACATGCCCCATGGGCATTGTTGGATTTTGGTATAACATGTGTTATTAGCTCAAGTTTTGCTGATATATTTTTCAGCAATTGTTTTAAAAATGGAATTTTACCTATCATTCTTGATGATGAGAAAATAAAAGAGCTAGCAGAGTATGCTAATAGAAAAGAGGAAATTTCGGTCGATCTCAACGAAGAAAAAATAATTTATGGAAATAATGAAGTTAATTTTAAAGTTGATGAGTTTAAAAAGAAATGCCTTTTAGATGGATTAGACGATATAGCTTTATCTTTGAAGAAATCAGATAAAATTGAGAATTTTGAAAAGAATCTAAAAAATCAAAAACCGTGGATACTTAATGATTAAAGTTAAAAAAAGAAAAATTTTATTACTTCCTGGAGATGGAATTGGTCCAGAAGTTATTGGTGAAGTAAAAAAGATAATTAATTGGTTTAATGATAAAAAATCTTTAGATTTTGAAATCGATGAAGATTTAGCAGGTGGTTGTTCTTATGATAAACATGGTACACCAATTACTGATGAAGTTTTTTATAAAGCATTAGAGAGTGCGGTCGTTATGTTGGGTGCTGTCGGAGGTCCTAAATGGGATAACGTAGATTTTTCTAAAAAACCAGAGAGAGCACTTTTAAAATTAAGGAAAGAGTTAAAACTTTTTGCAAATTTAAGACCTGCAATCTGTTTTAAACAGTTAGTTGATGCATCAACTTTGAAACCAGAAATTGTTTCTGGTTTAGACATAATGATTGTTAGAGAGTTAACAGGAGGAATTTATTTTGGAGAACCAAGAGGAATTAAACCAATTGAAAATGGTGAAAGAAAAGGAATTAATACTCATACTTATACAAGTAGTGAAATAACAAGAGTAGCCAGAGTTGCTTTTGATTTAGCAAAAAAAAGATCCAACAAAGTAACTTCTTGTGAAAAATCGAATGTTATGGAAGCTGGACAACTATGGAAAGAGGAAGTTCAAGCTCTTCATGATAAAGAGTACAAAGATGTAGAATTAAGCCATATGCTTGCAGATAATTGTGCAATGCAATTATTAAGAAATCCAAAACAATTTGACGTAATTGTAACAGATAATCTTTTTGGGGATATGTTATCTGATCAAGCATCAATGTTAACCGGATCATTAGGTCTTTTACCATCAGCATCATTAGGAGCTAAAAACAAAGATGGAGAAATGAGAGCGATGTATGAACCTATTCATGGGTCAGCTCCTGATATAGCAGGTAAAAGTGTTGCCAATCCTATAGCTACAATTTTAAGTTTTGCTATGGCTTTGAGATATTCATTAGATCTTGATAAAGAAGCTGAAGCTTTAGAAAAAGCTGTTCAAAGTGTGTTAAATGAGGGTTTAAGAACAAAAGATATTTTATCCAAGGGAATGAAAGAAGTATCAACATCAGAAATGGGTGATGCGATAATTTCAAAATTGCAATAATTAACTAATTATCTTAGACTTATAATATGCCAAGCTATACTGCACCAGTTGAAGACATGATGTTTCTTTTTGATAAATTGAGAAATAATCAAAAATATAATGAGTTAGAAAAATATAAAGAAGTTACATCAGATCTTGTAAAAGATATTTTGCAGGAGGCTGCAAAAATAAATCAAAATTTAATTTTACCATTAGCTAAAGTTGGTGATGAAAATCCAGCTGTTTTAGAAAATGGTGTAGTTAGGACTCCACCAGGTTATAAAGAAGCTTACAAAAAATATATCGAAGATGGATGGACATCTTTATCTTGCGATCCAAAATATGGAGGTCAAGGTATGCCAAAAACAGTAAGTGCATTTTTTGATGAAATGTTGTCTTCAGCTAGCTTATCATTTAAACTTTATAGTGAACTTAGTATTGGCGCTTATAATTGTATAAATCATCACGCAACTGATGATATTAAAAATAGATATTTACCAAAAATAGTAGAAGGTAAATGGAGCGGTACTATGTGTTTAACTGAGCCAGTATGCGGTACTGATTTAGGTTTACTTAAAACAAAAGCAAAAAAACAATCTGATGGGACTTACAAATTAACCGGACAAAAAATTTTTATTACTTCAGGCGATCATGATCTAACTGAAAATATAATTCATTTGGTTTTGGCGAGAGCTGACGACTCTCCAGCTGGCACAAAAGGAATAAGTTTATTTTTAGTACCAAAATTTATTGTTAAAGATGACGGGACTATTGGACCGAGAAATGGAATATCCACGGGGTCAATTGAAACAAAAATGGGCATAAAGGGATCAGCTACTTGTGTTTTGAATTTTGATGATGCCACTGGATATATGATTGGAAGTAAAGAAAAAGGGTTAAGTGCTATGTTTACAATGATGAATCTTGAGAGAATTGTTGTAGGTATTCAAGGTTTAGGTATTTCAGAAATTGCTTATCAAAATTCGCTGTCTTACGCAAAAGAGAGAAAACAAGGAAAAACAAACAATTCAAAATCAAAAAATGGAGCTGATCTTATTATTGAACATGCTGATATAAGAAGAACATTATTAAACATGAAATCAATTATTGAAGGTGAAAGAGCTTTGTGTTTTTGGTTGTCTCAACAAACAGAAGTTAGCTTGTATCATCCAGATGAAAAAGTTCGTCAAGAAGCATCTGATTACGTGTCTTTGATGACACCTGTTGTTAAATCATTGTTTACAGATTTAGCAATGGAAATTACTAGTGATGCAATGCAAATTCATGGAGGCTATGGGTATACCAAAGACCAAGGAATTGAACAATTATATAGAGACAATAGAATTACGCCTATATACGAGGGAACTAATTCAGTGCAAGCAGCTGATTTAGTTTTTAGAAAATTATCAAATAAAAATGGGAATATTATAAATAAGTTTTTGGAACAGGTTAAATCTGAATGTAGCTCTAAAAATGAGAAAATTGAGCCATTTATATCAGAATTCAATAATCACCTTAGCATATTAGAAAAATTTAGTGACTGGATGATTGATAAGGCTAAAACAGAAAAAGATGATGTGAGCGCAGCTGCAAATGATTATTTAAAAACTTTAGGCTATGTCTCAATTGCATATGCTTGGATCAAGGTTTTAGAGGTAAGTTTTAATAATTATAACGAAAATAAAAATTTCTATGATGAAAAAATTGATACTGCAAGATTTTACTTTGATAAAGTATTACCAAGAGTTGAACAGCATTACAAGTCAGCAATATCTGGCAGTTCAAATTTAATGAATTTCAAATTTAATTAAAATGAGTCATTACGATACTAATTTGGATAAGAATAATGCCAACTATGTACCGCTAACACCTTTGACTTTCTTAAAAAGAGCTAAAGAAATTTATCCCAATTATGAAGCAGTGATTTATGAGGATCGAAAATATTCCTGGGATCAAATTTATAAACGAACTGTAAAATTTGCAAGCGCATTAAAAAAAATTGGTGTTAAAAAAGGTGATACTGTTTCGTTTTTAGCTTTTAACACTCCTGAAATTTTTGAAGGTCATTATTCTGTACCGATGACAGGAGCAGTGTTAAACACTATCAATATTAGATTAGACGCAAAAACTATTGCATATATATTGGATCATAGCGAAGCAAAGGTATTAGTCGTAGATAGACAACTTCATGTAGAAGTAAAAAAAGCTTTAAAAACCTTAAAAAGAAAAATTATTATAATTGATATTAACGATAAATTTGCAGATCAATCAAAGTGTGAAAAAATTGGTGAACTAGAGTATGAGAGTTTTTTGAACACTGGTGACGAAAATTATGATTGGAAAATGCCAGAAGATGAGTGGCAAGCAATTTCATTAAGTTATACGTCTGGTACTACAGGAAATCCAAAAGGCGTTGTGTATCATCATAGAGGATCATATTTGATGTCTACTGGAAGTGCAGTTGCTTGGAATATGCCAAATAGATTAAATTTTTTAACTATTGTTCCAATGTTTCATTGTAATGGATGGGGTTATCCTTGGACTATACCCATGTTAAATGGAAGGACTATTTGTTTGAGGAATATTGATGTTAAAAAAATATTTGAATTAATAGACAAATATAATGTAACTCATTTTGGTGGAGCACCTATCGTGTTAAATATGATTACTGGTGCACCTGAGTCAGATAAAAAAAAGTTAAAGCAAAAAGTATATGTCCTTACAGCTGGGGCTCCACCCCCAAGTATTATTTTCAAAAAAATGAATGAACTTGGATTTGAAGTAATGCATGTTTATGGATTAACAGAGACTTACGGTCATGTTACTCAATGTGCTTGGAATGATGCTTGGAATGAATTTGATGAAGAAAAACAGAACGAGATTAAAGCGAGACAAGGAGTGAGGTATCCAAATACTGAGGGAATTGCTGTTATGGATCCAGAGACAATGAAAGAAGTACCTAAAGATGGAAAAACAATTGGTGAAATCATGATTAAAGGAAACGTTGTCATGAAAGGATATTTCAAAGATAAAGATGCAACATCTAAAGCTATGAATGGTGGATGGTTCCATTCTGGAGATTTAGCTGTTATGCATGCTGATGGGTATGTGAAAATTCAAGACAGGTCTAAAGACATAATTATTTCAGGAGGTGAAAACATATCTTCAATTGAAATAGAGAATACTCTAGCAAAACATCCATCAGTATCAATTGCAGCAGTAGTAGCAAAACCTGATGAAAAATGGGGTGAAGTACCTTGTGCTTTTATCGAAATGATTAAAGATAAACCAGTATCAGAAAAGGAACTAATTAGTTTTTGTAAAGAAACGCTTGCTGGATTTAAGGTACCAAAACAAGTCATTTTTTGCGATTTACCCAAAACTTCCACTGGTAAAATTCAAAAGTTCGAGCTTAGGAAAAAATTTTAGGTAATTAATTGATATTTCAAATAGAAAACAAAAATATACATGCATCTGATGCAGGACAAGGTATAGATATTAAAAAAAGAACAATCGTATTCCTTCATGGAAGTGGTCTATCACACATTGTTTGGTCTTTAACAGAGCAATTTTTTTTAAATAAAAATTTTAATGTATTGTCACTTGATCTGCCTGGTCATGGAAATTCAGACGGGCCTTGCCTAGATAGTATTGAAAAAATTTCTGACTGGTTAGAAGAAGTGTTCAAAAAGTTGGATTTGAATGACTTGATTTTGGTTGGTCATTCTCAAGGATGCTTAGAAATACTTGAGTATGCTCATAAATATAAGAATAGACTAAAAAAATTAGTTTTTGTTGGAGGATCAAATAAGATGCCGGTTCATCCTAATTTGATAGAGCTTGCTCAAAATGGTGATTCTGATGCAGTTAAATTAATGATGAAATGGGGCTATGAGGGTTCAAAAAAATTTATAGGTGGAAATCCAGTGGAAAAGATAATTCAATCTCCAAGAGATATAAGTGAAATATTAGCGGTAGATCTTAACGCGTGTAATAATTATTTAAATGGTTCTGAGGCTGCAAAAACAATTAATTTACCATCTTTGTTAATTTTAGGAGAATTAGACAAAATGGTTAATTTAGAAGCCGGCAAAAAATTTTCAAATTTATTAGAAAATTCATCAACCCACATAATTAATGGGTGTGGACATATGATTATGATTGAAAAAGCTTTTGAAATGCGAGAAAAGATTTTAAAATTTTTAGAATCATGAAAAGTTATTCAATAGCTAAATCAAGAAGAGTCAGAAGTTCACCGTATACCTCTAGAATAGAAAAACAAGGTGTTACAGCTTATACTGTTTATAATCACATGCTATTACCAGCAGCATTTGGATCTATTGAAGATTCTTGTAATCATCTGAAAAAAAATGTCCAAGTTTGGGACGTTGCTGCTGAGAGACAAGTTGAAATAATCGGTAAAGATGCAGCTAAGCTTGTACAACTAATGACTTGTAGAGATCTATCAAAATCAAAAATAGGAAGATGTTATTATTGTCCAATTATTGATGATCAAGGTAATTTAGTAAATGATCCTGTAATTTTAAAATTAGCAGAAGATAGATGGTGGATTTCAATTGCTGATTCCGATGTAATATTTTTTGCAAAAGGTCTTGCCTCTGGAAATGATTTTAAAGTTGAAATTTTCGAGCCAAATGTAGATATAATTGCAATTCAAGGGCCAAAGTCATTTGACCTAATGGAAAAAGTTTTTGGTCAAAAAATTAAAGAATTAAAATTTTTTGGCTTTGATTATTATGAATTTAAAGGTGTAAAACATTTAATTGCTAGATCTGGCTGGTCAAAACAAGGAGGATTTGAGGTATATGTAGAAAATACTCAATCCGGTTTGGATCTATATGATTATTTTTTTGAAATAGGAAAAGAATTTAATTTAAAACCTGGTTGTCCCAACTTAATTGAAAGAATTGAAAGTGGTCTTTTATCTTATGGGAATGATTTTGATAATAATGATAATCCTTTTGAATGTGGTTTTGAAAAATATGTTAATTTAGACTCTGATGTATCTTTCCTTGGAAAGGAAAAATTAAGAAAAATTAAAAAAGAGGGTATTAAAAGAAAATTAATGGGTGTTTTTATTGATATTGATAAAATTAGCTTAACTAAGTCTATAGAAATAAAAGATGATAAAGGCGTTTTTATAGGGGAACTAAGATCAGCTTGTTATTCGCCTCATTTTAAAAAAGTCATAGGCATAGCTATGATAAATGAGCCTTATTGTAAAGCATCAGCGACTGGAACAATGGAAATCGATGAAAAATCATTAGCCGTAAAAGTTTGCGATTTGCCTTTCATCTAGTATAAAACTTAAATCATGGATATTGCGATAGTAGGAGCAACTGGAAATGTTGGAAGAAAAACTTTAGAAGTTCTTGAAAAAAAAGAACTTACAGTTGATAATTTATATTTAGTTGCTTCATCAAAAAGTGCAGGAAAGAAAATTAATTTTAAAGGCAAAGATCTTGAGGTTTTTGATTTAGAAAATTTCGATTTTTCTAAAGTAAAAATTTCATTTTTTGCAGCAGGAGGAAAAATTTCAGAAAAATTTGCCGAGAAGGCTGCTAAAAATTGTTTTGTCATAGATAACTCAAGCTTTTACAGGATGGACTCAAATGTGCCTTTAATTGTTCCACAGGTAAATTCAAATCATTTGAAAAATATAAAAAAAAATATTATTGCAAACCCAAATTGTTCAACAGCCCAATTAGTTATAGCATTAAAACCTTTGCATGATGAATTTATAATAAAAAGAATAGTTGTTTCTACATATCAATCAGTTTCAGGTGGCGGAAAAGCACCGATGGATGAACTGATTGAGCAAACTAAATCAGTTTTAGATGGCAAAAAAGTAAAGTCTAAAAATTTCACAAAACAAATTGCCTTTAACGCCATTCCTCATATTGATGTTTTTTCTGATGATGGTTATACAAAAGAAGAACTAAAAATGACTTATGAAACAAAAAAAATTCTTGGTGAAAAAATTGATTTAACAGCAACATGTGTGAGATTACCTATATCTGTTTCACACTCAGAGTCAGTAAATATACAATTTGAAAAATCATTTACTCTTGAAAAGGTAAGATATCTCTTGAATAGTTTTGAAGGTTGTAAGGTGATTGATGAGAGAACCGATGGTGGATATTCAACTCCATTAGAAGCTGAAGGTAAAAATGAAACATTCATTTCAAGGATTAGAGAAGATAAAACAATCAATAATGGGTTAAATTTATGGATTGTTTCAGATAATCTTTTAAGAGGTGCAGCTTTGAATGCTGTAGAAATTGCCGAAACATTGATTAAAAATAATTTTTA
>CACGIZ010000020.1 GCA_902573235.1 uncultured Pelagibacteraceae bacterium
ATAATATTTTATGAAATTGATAAAAAAAGAAATAGCCAATCTCCTTCCTCATAGAGAGCCAATGTTACTTATTGATGAATTGATAAATATCAAAAAACTATCATCAGCTACTGCTATAATGTATGTTAAAAAGAATAAATTTTATGTTGATGGTCATTTTCCAGGTCAACCAGTTTTACCTGGAGTTTTGATTGTAGAAGCTTTTGGTCAAGCAGCAGCAGCTTTGACTGCACATGGAATCGATAAGGAGACATATGAAAATAAATTAGTATATTTGATGAGTGTAGAAAAAGCTAGATTTAGAAACCCGGTTATACCAGATTGTAAACTTGAACTTAATATTGAGGCAATAAGATCTCATGGAAAAGTATGGAAATACAAAGGTGATGCATTTGTTGATGGAAAAAAAATGGCTGATGCTCAATGGTCAGCAACAATAGTCGATAGAAAATAATTAGTAATATTTGTTGATAAGTAATATCGAAAAGTTTTGATATTAAACTTGTTAATGGATAATCCTTTTTTTAAAAATACTGGACCCCATGATATTAATTATCTTTTAAAAACAATAGGTTTAAAAAATCAAAAATTTTCTAGTGAAAGAATTAAAAATATCAGCGATCTTTCTTCATCTCAAACTGGAGAAATAAGTTTTTTTCATAAAAAAAAATATAATAATTTAGCTAAAATTACAAAAGCTTCTTATTGTTTAACTACTGAAAATCTTAAATCATTTTTACCAGCTACATGTAAAGCAATAATATCGAATAATGTTTTATTAAATACAGCACAAATAACAAAAATCTTTTACCCTGATTCTGTGTCTGATGACTTTGATAATACAGCAGTAGATATAGATACAACAGAACATAAATTGAAAGTGAAATATGGAAAAAATGTTCTTATCGGTCAAAATGTTAAAATAGGCACAAATTGTAAAATTGGTCACAATTCGATAATCGAAAAAAATGTATTTATTGGAAACAATTGTATTATTGGATCTAACGTAATTATTAGAAATTCACTAATTCAAAATAATGTTCATATTTTAGATGGTTGTGTAATTGGTAAAAAAGGATTTGGTTTTTTTCCTGATAAAAATTCTAATTTTAGATATCCACAAATAGGAGTAGTTATAATAGAAGATGACGTAGAAATTGGTTGTGGGTCAACAATAGATAGAGGGTCTCTTTCAAATACAGTTATTGGAAGAAATACTTATTTAGATAATCAAATTCATATAGCTCATAATGTAAAGATCGGTGAAAATTGTATTATTGCTGGGCAAGTAGGTTTTGCCGGTAGTTCAACTTTAGGAAATAATGTGATGATAGGTGGACAAGCTGGGGTCTCAGGTCATCTTAAAATTGGCAACAATGTCCAGATTGGAGGTGGAAGTGGAGTTATCAAAGATATTCCAGATAATACTAAAGTAATGGGTTATCCAGCGAAAGATTTAAAAAATTTTATTAGAGATAATAAATGATAGACAAAACTGCAATTATAGACTCAAAAGCTAGATTAGATAAAAGTGTAAAAGTAGGACCCTATTGTATAATAGGTCCAAATGTTGAGATTGGTGAAAATACTGTTATTCAATCTCATGTAAATATTTCTGGAAATGTTAAAATTGGTAAAGGGAATAAGATATACCCATTTGTATCTATCAACGACCCACAAGATTTAAAGTATGCCGGAGAACCAACTAATCTTATAATTGGGGACAATAATAAGATAAGAGAATACGTAACAATAAATCCAGGAACAGTTGGTGGTGGTGGTAAAACTGTGATTGGAAATAATTGTTTGTTCATGATTTCATCACATATTGCTCATGATTGTCAGGTTGGAAATAATGTAATAATTGCTAACAATGTTCCTCTAGGTGGTCATGCAATAATTGAAGATAATGTTGTAATAGGAGGAAACTCTGCAGTTCAACAATTCACAAGGATTGGCAAAATGGCAATGATTGGTGGAATGACAGGAGTTTTACATGATGTTATTCCTTATGGATTATCAACTGGAAATAGAAACTCATTACAAGGATTAAACTTAATAGGCTTAAGAAGAGCAAAGTTTGAAAATAAGGACATATTAGGTTTAAGTGAAGCTTATAAGGAGATTTTTGCCACAAAAAATATCAACGAAAATATAAGTAAATTGAATGGTTCTTTTCAAAAAAATCCATTAGTTAAGAATGTAATTGATTTTATAACAAAAGATAAAAAAAGACCTATTTGCACACCATTTTCATAAAATGATAGGATTAATTTTTGGTGATACTGATTTTCCAAAGGAAATTCTTAAAACTGTCAAAAAAAGAAAAATAAAATACCTGATAATTGATTTATCAAAATCAAAGAAATTTAAAAAAAATAGAAAATCTTATTCAGTTTCTATAGGTCAATTTGGTAAAATCCTTAATATTCTTAAGGAAAATAATTGTAAAAAAGTCTTATTTGCTGGAAAGGTAAATAAACCAAACTTTTCTAAACTAAAATTAGACTTTAAAGGCATTTATTATATTCCAAGAATTATTAAAGCATCGAAGCTTGGTGATGCAGCAATCCTTAAAGAAATCATTAAGATATTGGGCCAAAACAAGATCAAAACTGAAAATTCACTTAAATTTAATCCTGAACTTTCATTAAAAAAAGGCAATTATTCAAAACTAAAACCAAATAAACAAGATCAATTAGATATTAAAAAAGCAATTCAAACTTTAAATAGTTTAAGAGAATATAATTTTAGCCAAGGTGTTGTAGTTAGAAATAAAAAAGTAGTTTCTGTAGAAGGAAAAGATGGAACTAAAAAAATGCTTGAAAAAAGTAAAAATAAAAAATTTAAAAGTCTTGGTGTTTTAGTTAAATTTCCAAAAAAAAAACAAGACTTAAGAATAGATCTACCAACAATTGGGTTAAAAACTATAATACAAACTAAGACTGCTGGATTAAAAGGCATCGTAGTTAAAAACAAACAACATGTTTTTTTAGATAAAAACAAATGTATTAAATTTGCTAATGAAAATAGAATGTTTATCTCAGTAAAATGAAAAAAATTTTTATATTAACGGGTGAACCTTCTGGAGATAAACTTGCTTCCAAAGTGATATCTAAACTTCAAAAAAATAATCCTAACGTTAAATATTCTTGTGTTGGTGGAAAATATTTGAATTCGCTAGGAATAAAATCTATTTTTGATCTTAAAGAAATTACTTACATCGGTTTCACAAGTGTTCTTTTAAATATTTTCAAAATAAAAAATAAGATAAACAAAACTGTTGAAGAGATTATAAGATTTAATCCAGATATTTTGTTCAGTGTAGATAGTCCTGATTTTACATTAAGAGTCGCTGAAAAAGTAAAAAAATTGAATAATAAGATCAATACTGTTCATTATGTAGCTCCACAAGTATGGGTTTGGAGAGAGGGAAGAGTTAAAAAATTTAAAAAGTTTTTAGATCATATTTTATTGTTATTTGAGTTTGAAAAAAAATATTTTGATAAAGAAAATATTCCAAATACTTTCGTTGGTCATCCATTATTAGAACAAACGTCAAAAGATAAAATAGATCTATCTAATATCATATCAAATGATAAAAAAATTATTTCTCTTTTTTGTGGTAGTAGATCATCTGAAGTAAATTTACTTTTGCCTATTTTGATAGATTTTATAAATATGATGAATGCAAAATTTGATAATTTTATTTTTGTATTTCATGCAACTGATGAAAATAAGAATTTAATTACTGAAAAAATTAATAATGTAAATTTAAAAAATGTCGAAGTTATTTCTGACGAAAATATAAAAAAACAAATACTAAATAAATCTATTTTTGCAGTTTCTAAATCTGGCACTGTTTCTCTTGAGATCTGTAATGCAAAAGTTCCATCTATAATTATCTACAAAATGAATATTATAAATTTTTTTATTGTGAGAATGCTTGTTAAAATTAAATTTGCTAACATTGTCAACATTATAAATAACAAAGAAATAATTCCAGAATTAATACAAAATGAATGTAATGCTAAAGAGATTTATAATTCTGTTGTTTACTTTTTAAAAAATCCAGAACTAATGAAAAAGCAAATTAATGAATGTGAGGAAACTTTAACTAAAATTAGATCAAAAACTTCATCTTCAGATGAGGCTTCATCAGTATTAACTAATTTTCTTACTAATTAATCTTTTTGTTACTTCGTCTTTTCCAAGAGAAATAATTATATCATATATACCAGGGCCAAATTTAGAACCTGTTAAGGCTATTCTCAAAGGCTGCCCAATTCCCTTAAAATTAGTATCATTTGATTTAATCAATTCATTTACTATTGGTTCTAATGTTTCTTTGCTAAGTTTATCAACACTACCTAATTGAGAATTGAAATCAGAAATGACTTTTTTGGCCTTATCATCAATTAACTTAATATCATCTTGGTTAAAATTTACCTCATCTACCACTATATATTGACCATTATTAAATATATCCTCTAAGGTTTTAGCTTTATTTTTTAGGAAGGTTAGGGAATTTTTAATCTTATCTTTTTTATCTGATTTAATTTCACTTTTATATAATTTGCAATATTCAATTAATTGATTAAATAAATCATTCTCATCCATATTCTTAATATAGTGCTCATTCATTGATAAAATTCTACTCAAGTCTAGCTTTGATGGAGATTTACCTATTCCTTTAAGATTAAAGTGTTTAATACTTTCATCTAAGGTGAATATTTCTTTATCTTGATAAGACCATCCTAATCTAAGAAGATAATTTCTTAGAGCATCTGGCATAATACCAATTTTAGAGTAATCATCTAACGTAGATGCCTTATCTCTCTTTGACAATTTCTTTCCTTCAATTGTGTGAATTAAAGGTATATGAGCAAAAGAAGGTATTTCCCACTTCATAGCTTGATAAATTTGAATTTGTTTGAAAGTATTTATTTTATGGTCATCACCTCTAATTATATGTGTCATATTCATTTTATGATCGTCAACTGAAGCTGATAAGTTGTATGTAGGTGTACCATCAGTTCTTAAAATAATAAAATCCTCAATAGTACTATTATCTATTTCAATGTCACCTTGTACTAAATCTTTTAATACAGATGTTCCATTAATTTTACTTTTAAATCTTATGACAGGTTTTATATCCCTTGGAGCATCAGATTCATTTTTATCTCTCCATTTTCTATCATAGATGTAAGGAATTTTTTTTTGTCTTGCTCTTTTTTTTTGTTCTTCTATTTCTTCGCTTGAGCAATAACACTTGTATGCATGACCGTTTTTAAGTAATTCGTTTGCAACTTTTATATGATCTTCGAACTTTTTTGATTGTATGTATTCTTCTCCATCGTAATTTATACCAATCCATTTAAGGGATTTAATTATTTGATCTTTATATTCGTCTTTTGATCTTTCTTTGTCAGTATCTTCAATTCTTAAATAAAAATTGCCTTTTTGGTTTTTTGAATATAACCAATTGAATAAAGCTGTTCTCACACCACCAATATGCAAAGGCCCTGTAGGGGATGGAGCAAATCTTGTTGCTACTTTTTTCATTAAAAATGTTTAGACTATTTTATTAGAAGTTTCTATATAAAGATACTAATACGCCCTGAACTTTAACTCTATCTGGACCAAATATTTTAGTTTCGTAGTTCTTATTCGCACTTTCGAGTGCTACAACTTTACCTTTTTTTCTAATTCTTTTAAGCATGGCTTCATGTTCATCAATTAATGCAACAACTATTTTTCCATTATCAGCTGTATTGGTTCTTTTAATAATTACAGTATCACCCTCGTTAATTCCAGCTTCAATCATTGAGTCTCCCTGTACTTTAAGACCAAAATAATCACCATTTTTTTCTAAGTTACTTGGCAATGGAATTCTTGAAACTTCATTCTGAATAGCTTCTACAGGTGTTCCAGCTGCTATTTTTCCTAAAACAGGCACTTCTACATCATCAGACATAGGTTTTTCATCATCTAATCCACCTTTAATAACACTCGGTGAAAAACTATTATAAATGTCATTTGCTGAAGCAGTTTCAGGTAATTTTATTACCTCTAATGCCCTTGCTTTATGGGCTAGTCTTTTAATGAATCCTCTTTCTTCTAACGCACTGATTAATCTATGAATTCCTGATTTAGATTTTAAATTTAGTGATTCTTTCATTTCTTCATAAGAAGGGGATACGCCAGAGCTTCTCAACTTCTTGTTGATAAATAAAAGCAGGTTTTTTTGTTTTTTTGTTAACATAAGAACAAATATCGTACAAAATCTGTTCTACAAAAGTTCTCTACAATTCACAATAGTTAAAAAAGGCAGTAAATAAGAGGATTATTTGACTAAAGAACTGAAAAAATAGAATTATTTTCTAAATTTTTTAAGAGTGATTCACCAATTAAAAAAGTTTTAATGGAAGTTTTTTTAGATAATTCTAAAAGCTCATCTTTTGTTCTGATACCACTTTCAGAAATTAATGGGCCTTGATGATTGACTAAAATATCATGAATATCAAAAGTTGTATTTATGTCAGTTTTTAAAGTTTTTAAGTTTCTATTATTTATTCCTATTAAAGCATTTTTAAATTTTAGAGCTTGTTTGGCCTCTACAACAGTATGCACCTCAACTATTATAGACATATTTAACTTTAATGCTTCTTCATATAATTCACTTGCAAGTCTTTCACTAACACCGGCTAAGATAATTAATATAGCATCAGCTCCATAACTTTTAGCTAATGGTATCTGAAACTTGTCTATAAAAAAGTCTTTACATAAAATTGGTAAATTAACTTTCTGTTTAATTTTGCTAATATGGATTAGGTTTCCTAAAAAAAAATCTTCTTCAGTTAAAACAGATAAACAAGAAGCTTTATTATCATTATATATATTAGCTATATTAACAGGATCATAATCTTTAATAATTATACCTGCAGAAGGGCTTGCTTTTTTTATTTCAGCAATAATCGAAAGTTTGTTTTCTTTTATATTATTTTCAATTTTTTCTTTAAAATTAATGAATGTTTTATTTGAATCAATTAATTCATTTAATGAGTCTAGTGAAATAGTTTTTTTTAAATTTACTATCTTTTCACTTTTTTTTTTTGATTATTTTTTCAAGAATATTTTCAGGCATTTTTAATTTTTTCTAAATAATTTATAACTTTACTTGATAAAATATGTTCTCTTGCATTGTTATATGCATCGGCAAAGTTTTGATGAGTTTCATTTACTATTAATCCTGCAGCTGTATTTAAACAAACAGCTTTAGAAAAATCATTATCTTCCCCTTTGAATATATCAATAATTTTATTTGCATTAAATTTTGCATCATCACCAATAAGATTTTCAAATTTGTCTGCATTTATATTTAATTCTTTTGGATCAACTATAATTTCAGAAATCTTATTGTCTTTTAATTGAATAACGTTAGTTTTAGCATAAGGTGAAATTTCATCTAAACCATCTTCACTATTTACAATCCATGCAAATTTAATATCTAAATTATTTAAAGCGTTTGCAAATATTTTTAAGAGTTTTTTATCAAAGACTCCAACCACTTGCCTCTGTACTAAAGCAGGGCTGCTTAATGGTCCAATCATATTAAATATGGTTCTTTTTCCAATTTTTTTTCTAGTTGGACCAACAAACTTCATTGCACTATGGTAATTTGGTGCAAACATAAAACCAAAATTATTTTTATTAATTTGACTTTCTATTTCATTTGGCTCTAAATTAATTTTTATATTCAAAGCTTCCAAAACATCACCTGATCCACATTTAGAAGATACAGCTTTATTTCCATGTTTTGCTACCTTGACACCCATACTTGCAAGCAGCAAAGCAGATGCTGTAGATATATTAAGTGTATTTTTGCCATCTCCACCTGTACCACATGTATCAACACAATTATCTACATTAACTCTTTTAGACTTATTTCTAAGAACAAACACTCCACCAGCTATTTCATTTGAAGCTTCACCTTTAATTGATAAAAATGTCAAAAAATCAAATATTTCTTGGTCTTCGGCTTTACCTTCCATTAATAGTTCAAAAGCTGCTTTACTTTCCTCGAATGACAAATTTTCTTTATTCCTAATTTTTTCTATGAATTGTTTCATTTACTCTAAATTCTAATAAAATTTTTTAAAATTTTAATACCCAACTTAGTTTTAATACTTTCAGGGTGAAATTGCACTCCATGAACATGATATTTTTTGTGTCGGACACCCATTATTAACCCATCTTTAGTTTCAGCAGTAATTTCAAGATCTTTTGAAAGTGATTTTTTTTCAATAATTAAGCTATGATATCGAGTTGCTTCGAAAGTTTTAGGAAGATTTTTTAATATACCGTTTTTATTTGATATTATTTTACTTGTTTTTCCGTGCATAAGTTTTCTTGCTTGAACAATTTTAGATCCAAATACCTGTCCTATTATTTGATGACCCAAACAAACTCCAAGAATAGGTATTTTTCTGTATAAAGATTTTACAATTTTCAAACAATTACCTGATTGGTTAGGATTACCTGGTCCAGGTGAGATTACAATCTTATTGTACTTTTTCTCTATAATATCTTTTGAATTAATTTGGTCATTTCTAATAACATCAACTTTTACTTTCAATGAAGATATGTAATGATAGAGGTTAAAAGTAAAACTATCATAATTATCAATTAGAACTATTTTTTTCATTTTAGCGCATTAATTAGAGCTTTAGCCTTGTTTACAGTTTCTTCATATTCTTTGAGTGGTTTGCTATCTGCAACTATTCCAGCACCAGCCTGAACATAAAATTTATTATTTTTAGCAACAGCAGTTCTCAGCGCTATACAAGTATCAAATTCTCCATTGGCAGAAAAATACCCAATACCTCCTGCATAAACTTTTCTTTTTGTAGTTTCCAATTCATCAATTATTTCCATAGCTCTAATTTTGGGAGCACCAGAAACAGTTCCTGCAGGAAAACCTGCCAATAATGACTTAAATTTTGAAAACCTTTTATCATGTTCTCCTATAACATTAGAGACGATATGCATAACATGAGAGTATTTCTCAATAATAAAACTTTCAGTTACTTTTACTGAATTAACTTTTGAAACTTTACCAGCGTCATTTCTTCCTAAATCTAAAAGCATTAAATGTTCTGCAAGTTCTTTTTTATCTTTAAGAAGATCTTTTTTGTAATATTGATCTTCTTTATGTGTTTTTCCACGTGGTCTTGTTCCTGCTATTGGTCTTACAGTAATCTTGTTGTCTCTAAGTCTTACTAATATTTCAGGACTTGCACCAATTATTTGAAAGTCATTAAAATTAAAATAAAACATGAAAGGAGAGGGATTAGTAATTCTAAGTTTTTTATAAATATCTAAAGGTTTCTTATTTAAATTAGTTTCAAATCTTTGACTCAAAACTACTTGAAATATATCACCTAATTTAATGTATCTTTTTGCTTTATTTACCATAGAAATGAATTTACTTTTTGGAATATTAGATTTTACCTTTATATTTTTAGAAAAAAAATTTTCGTTTTTTTTTAAAATTTTGATTGATGACTGAATAAATAATCTAAAAATATCAGCTTTTATTTCTTCGTATTTTTGATGATAATCTTTAATTTTTTCATCTTTAAATATGTTAATTATAAAAAATATTTCCTTTTTTACATTATCGTGAATTACTAGTGTTTTTGGTCTTAAAAGTCTTACATCAGGCAACTTAAGATCATCTTTACAATTATTAGGAATTTTTTCGATATATCTAATTGAGTCGTAGGAAAAAAAACCAGATATTAGAGAGCAAATTTTTGGTAAATCTTTTGGTGTTTCAAATTTAAAATCCTCAATTATATTTTCAATTAATTTCTCTGGGCTATCTTTTAATTTTATCTTTTTATTTTTT
>CACGIZ010000021.1 GCA_902573235.1 uncultured Pelagibacteraceae bacterium
ATCTAAAGTTTTTGAAGCCTCAAATTTAGTTATAAGTATATGTGATGTACATGAAAAAATTGCACATAAAGAAAATATTTTAGTTAATAATAAAATTTTTTGATTGTATTGATCACTTAACCAAAAATTTAAAAAAAATTCATATAAAGGAAATACAAGAAATAATAAAATAGGAATAATTTTTAAAAAAATTTTCAGAGTAAAATTAAAAACACTATCATCATGATTTTTTCTAGATAAATTTGGTAATAGATATGCACTAAAACCTTTAGATAAAATACTTAGCTTGCCAGTTAATTGTTGAGGTATTGAGTAAGTAGCAATAGCAATAGGACCTAAAAATATTTTAACTAAATACTTGTCAAGTAAATCATAAAAATGCACTAAGATACTATTTAATGTGAGCCACCTCGCATTTTTTTTTAAATTTAAAAATAAAATATTGCTATTCGATTTTGAGATCAAATTTTTAATTATGATCAAAAAAATCATGAAAATAACTGTGAATAATTTAATTATTAAAGAAAAAAATATAAGTTCTTTTAATGATAAGTTTTCATTTAAAATTAATATCAATGAAGGAAGAGATAAAGATAAGCTAAAAAAAACAAAATTAAAAAAACTTAAAAACTGAAATTTTCTATTTCCTTGAAATATACCTTCAAGGCTGGAATACAAAATTGATAAGACTATTCCGATGAAAAGATAATTTATTAATGTAGTCTCAATTAATTTTGAAATTAAAAAAAGTTGTTCTAGGTCTAATAAAATTTTTAATAATAAAAGTGTAATTAAAATAACAATAAAGGTATATTTCATTCCCTGATAACTTATTTCTTTGTTTTTTTTTGGATGATTATTAATGCTAACAGTTATTGATTTACCAATTCCTAAATTCAAGATTGATGAAATAATTAAGAGGAAATGAAAAATTATATAGTTTCCATAATTTTCCATTCCAGCAATATTCAAATGTACAGGTATAGAAATCAATGAAAGTAAAATAGATAAAATACCTGGCAAAGATAGAATTGAGCTGTTGATTAATAATCTATGAATTTTAAGATTCATTGAAATATTTTATTAAGTTAGATTTTATAAAATTGCTGGTTATATTTTTCATTGAATAAGTTTTTTTATAAAAAAATTTATCGTTTTCTGCTTGCTTTTTTAATTTGTTAAAATTTTTGATGACCATAAATAATGTTTTAATAATTTTACTTTTTTGATTAGCTATAAATGGAGGATTCTTTTTGTTTAATTTTATACCCTCAATACCTTTAGTGGAAGATATTACTATTGTTCCAAGTGTTAAAGCTTCGATTATTTTAACTCTTGTACCGGACCCAAATTTAAGAGGAATACACATGCATTTAGCATTATAAATTAAGTTATATAATTTTTTTTTTGATACTATTCCCTTATTAATTAACCATGGAAATTTTTTATCGTATCCACCACCGGTTAAAATAAGTTTAATTTTTGGAAACTTTTTAACAACATTCGGCATTATATGCTGATTTAAAAAATTAATTGCGTCCTTATTTGGTTTATAGAAATAGGATCCACAGTAAATAATATAAAATTTTGAATTTTCTTTTTTTATATTTTTTTCTTCAATATTGATAGCATTGGGATAAATTTTTGTTTTCTTTTTATAAATTCTTAATATTTTGTTTTTTTCTTTAACAGATACAGCTGTGGAATAATTTGAAAGTTTAAAAACTAAATTTTCGAGAAACTTTGTTAAAAAATAAATAAATTGATTTGAATATTTTTTCCTTATTTCAGACTCTACACTGTGCGAAATATAGATTATTTTGCAGTCAGGCAATATCATTTTTAAAAAAAAAATAGTTATAAAGCTATAAAATATCCAACTTGCTCCTTCAACTATTACAAATTTATTTTTAGAAGTTTTTAAGTATTTATAGATTTGAATAATTAATTCAGGTAATTTGAAAATTTTATTAATTGGAGTTTCTTTTCTAATAAATATAGTTTTAAAATTCTCATTATTAATCTTTTTTAAGTGAGATAATTGGAACACTCTTTTTTTGTTAGGCCAGCTTTTAAATCTACTATTCACAACTGTTGAAGAGCCCATATTATTGGGCATAATTGGAAAAAAAGTTATAAAAGCTGTTTTGTTGTTAATCATTAATTAGTATTTTTATATCAGAACTAACAATTAATAATTGCCTTTTTTTTTAAAATTAATATAACACCTTTGCCTGGTAATTATTGCGAAAGTGTTATACCCGATCCCATTCCGAACTCGGCAGTCAAGCCTTTCAGCGCTGATGGTACTTTGTCTTAAGACATGGAAGAGTAAGTCGTTGCCAGGCATCACACTCAAATGAAAAATATTATTCTTGTAACTGGAGGTGCGGGATTTGTTGGCTCTAACCTAATTGAAATATTACTAAAAAAAACAAAAAAAAGGATTATTAGCCTAGATAATTATTCTACTGGTAAAAAAAAAAATCATATTAAAAATAATCGTGTTAAATATTTATATTGTGATACCAAAGATATAAATACCAAGCTTTTCAATTATAGAAAAAAAATTCATTCAATTTTTCATTTTGGTGAGTTTGCTAGAATATATCAAAGTTTTAAAAATTTTGATAAATGTTATGACTCAAATTCAATTGGAAGCATGGCTGTATTTAAATTTTGTCTGGATTACAAAATTAAACTTATTTATTCAGCTACCTCAGCAAGTTTAGGTAATAAAGGAAGAGACAAAAATCTTTCACCATATGCTTTTACAAAATCAAAAAATTTAGAACTTTTAGAAAATCTGAAGAAATGGTTTAAATTAAATTATGAAGTTATATATTTTTATAATGTTTATGGTCCTCGTCAAATTTCAACTGGTCCAATGGCAACTGTAATAGGTATATTCAACAATAATTATAAAAATAAAAAACCTCTACCTGTAGTACGACCAGGAAGTCAGTCAAGAAGGTTTACACATATATTAGATACTGTTAAAGTTTGTTATGAAGCCTGGAATAAAAATAAATGTGCTCATTATTCTATCTCTAATAGAAAATCATATTCAATATTAGAAGTAGCAGGTATGTATAATTCTAAAATTAAATATCTAAAACCTAGGCCTGGTGAACGATATGCTTCAGCTCTCACTAAAATTTCTCTAAATAATAAGATTATTAGAAGATTTGGAAAAATAAATTTGAAAGATTATGTAACTTCGTTTATTAAAGGTTAATTTTATGAAAATCAAAAGTTCACTTAAGTCCGTAAAAAAAAGAGACCTTAACTCTAAGTTAGTTAGAAGAAGAGGAAGAGTTTATATAATAAATAAAACTAATCCAAAATTTAAAGCCAGACAAAAATAATTTTTATGGACAATGATAACCATAAAAAAACTTGGAATAATTTTACTAAATTTGTACTGTGGGGATCTGTCGCTGTAGTTATAATTTTAGTATTAATGGCTATATTCTTACTCTAAAGTATTTTAATGAAAATTGTTTCTTTATCAGAAAATAAAAATATTGAAAAAAGAGTTGCTATAACTCCAGAAATAGCAAAAAAATATATTTCTAGTGGTTTTGAAGTTTTTTTACCAAAAGATTACGGAACCCATATAGGTTTTAACGATGAAAAATATAAATCACAAGGTGTTAATATTTTAGAAAATGAAAAAGATATAATTGAAAAATGTGACTTAATCGTGCAATTAAGTTTACCAACTGATTCTATATTGTCTAATTTAAAAGAAAATCAAAACCTTGTTGGAGTTTTAAACCCTTATGTAAACAAAGATAAGCTTAAAAATTTATCAAAAAATAAAGTAAACGCTTTTTCACTGGAACTATTGCCAAGGATTACTCGAGCTCAATCTATGGATATACTTTCTTCTCAAGCAAATTTAGCAGGATATAAAGCTGTAATAGAATCTTTTGCAAAATTTGAGAAGGCAATTCCAATGATGATGACAGCGGCAGGCACTGTTCCAGCAGCAAAAGTTTTGATAGTCGGGGCAGGGGTTGCTGGGTTGCAAGCTATTGCAACTGCGAAACGGATGGGTGCGATTGTTTTTGCTACTGATGTAAGAATGGCATCAAAAGAACAAGTTGAAAGTTTGGGTGGAAAATTTCTTACTGTTGAGGGAGCAGAAAATTTAGAGACAGAGGGTGGATATGCTAAAGAAACTTCAGAAGATTTTAAAAGAAAACAAGAGGAATTATTGAGTGAAACATTAAAAAAAATTGATATCGTAGTTTGTACAGCATTAATTCCAGGTAAAAAAGCTCCAGTAATCTTAAAAGAAAACATGATAGGTAATATGCAATCAGGATCTATAATTTATGATTTAGCAGCTGTTCAGGGTGGAAATACAGCATTAACAAAAGTTGATGAAATTGTGGAAAAAAAAGGAATTAAAATTATGGGAGATAGCAATATCCTTAATAAACTTCCAATTTCAGCATCAACTTTGTATGCAAAAAATGTATTTAACTTTGTTACAAATTTATTAGATAAGGAAAGTAAAAAAATTAATATTAATTTAGATGATGAAATAATTAATAAAACATTAGTTAGATAAATTTATGGAAATAGACCCTTTTATATTTAGACTCAGTATTTTTATTCTATCAATATTCGTAGGATATTATGTTGTCTGGAGCGTGACACCATCACTGCATACTCCTTTGATGTCTGTTACAAACGCAATTTCGTCAGTAATTATAGTTGGTGCAATTATAGCTGGTTTAGCTGGTGACACAGAAACTGTTTTTAATACCTCAAGTATTTTTGGTTTCTTAGCCATATCATTAGCGGCTATAAATATTTTTGGTGGATTTTTAGTTACACAAAGAATGTTAGCTATGTATAAAAAAAAGAAAAAGGATAAGTAATGATTTCACCTAATCTTTCAGCTATTTTTTATTTAATTTCAGGAGTTTTATTTATTTTAGCATTAAGGGGATTGTCATCTCCTGAAACATCACGTCAAGGGAATTTCTTTGGTATATTCGGAATGATAATTGCAATAACTGTTACCTTTTTATCAATTGGAAATTTTTCGAGTGGATTTATTTTTGTTTTATTTTTTCTTTTGATTGGTGGATTAATAGGTGCTTTTATTGCGTATAAGATCCCCATGACAGCAATGCCAGAACTAGTTGCAGGCTTTCATAGCTTAGTTGGGCTCGCAGCTGTTTTTGTTGCTATCTCTGCATTTTTAAATCCAGATGCATTTAATCTTGGTTCACCAGGAAATATTAAATTAGGAAGTCTAATAGAAATGTCGATCGGGGCAGCAGTTGGTGCTATAACTTTTTCTGGATCTGTTATTGCTTTCTTAAAACTTCAAGGAATAATGTCTGGGGCTCCAATAACTTTCAAAGGACAGCATCCACTTAACGCGTTAATATTAGTTTCAATAATAGTATTAATCTATCTCTTGTGTACATCACAGTCTAAAGAATATTTCTGGGTACTACTGACTGTATCATTTCTGATTGGATTTTTATTGATAATTCCAATTGGTGGTGCAGATATGCCAGTAGTAATTTCAATGCTTAATTCTTATTCAGGTTGGGCAGCAGCAGGAATAGGATTTACTTTAGAAAATACTGCACTAATAATCACCGGTGCTCTAGTAGGATCTTCAGGTGCAATTTTATCTTATATAATGTGTAAAGGAATGAATCGTTCATTCTTTAATGTTATCCTCGGAGGATTTGGAGCAACTGATCAATCAACAGTATCTCATAATAAAGAGCAAAGACCTGTTAAAAGTGGGAACGCAGATGATGCAGCTTTTTTAATGAAAAACGCTTCATCTGTAATAATAGTTCCAGGTTATGGTATGGCAGTTGCACAAGCACAACATGCTTTAAGAGAAATGGTAGATACTTTAAAGAAAAATGGAATTAAAGTTTCTTACGCAATACATCCTGTAGCTGGAAGAATGCCAGGACACATGAATGTATTATTAGCTGAAGCAAATGTTCCATATGACGAAGTTTTCGAGTTGGAGGAAATCAATAACGATTTTGCAAATGCAGACGTTGCTTTTGTAATTGGTGCAAATGATGTTACTAATCCAGTTGCTAAATCTGATCCTCAAAGTCCAATTTATGGAATGCCGGTCCTTGATGTAGAAAAATGTAAATCAGTTTTATTTGTTAAAAGAAGTTTATCACCAGGCTATGCAGGGATTGACAATGATTTATTTTATAAAGAAAATACCTTAATGCTTTTTGCAGATGCAAAAAAAATGACCGAAGATATTACTAAAAACTTATAATTATACATGAACACTAAAATCTTTTGTGATATCGCTGATTATAAACTAATCAAAAAATTTAATCAAAAAAAAATTGTTAAGGGTTTTACCACTAATCCAAGTTTAATGAGAAAAGCTGGTGCCAAGAATTATGAAAAATATTCAAAAGAAATTTTAAAAATTTGCAAAAAAAAACCAATTTCATTTGAGGTATTTGGTGATGATCATAAAAGTATGATGGATCAAGCTTTAAAAATCAATAAATGGGGAAAAAATGTTTATGTAAAAATACCAGTAGTAAATTCTAAAGGTCTTTTCACTGGTAAAATAATAAAAGAATTAAATAAAAGAAAAATTAAATTAAATATTACAGCTGTGTATACTGCGAAGCAAACAAAACAAATTCTTAAATCAATTAATAATAAAACAAAATTAATTATATCAATATTTGCTGGTAGAGCGGCTGATACCGGTAAAGATCCAATTCCAGAATTTAAGAAAAGCATAATGATTTCAAAAAAATTTAAAAATGTTGAAATTTTATGGGCGAGTGTAAGAGAGCCTTACAATTATTTACAATCAAAACAATTGGGTTGTCATATAATAACTATTCCACCGTCAATAATTGAAAAAATTGAAAAATTTGGTAAGAGTTTTGATAAACTTACAAAAGAGACAGTAAAAGCTTTTTTAATCGATAGTAAAAAATCGAAATTTAAAATTTAGTAAAATTGGTTGCGGGGGACGGATTTGAACCGCCGACCTTCAGGTTATGAGCCTGACGAGCTACCAGACTGCTCCACCCCGCGGTAAAACTAAATTCTATTTTTGAGTTTATTTAATTTTTTAACACGCTTTATGTTTTCTTGTAGAATTCTTTTCTTTTTTTCAGAAGGTTTTTCATAAGTATTTTTAAGTTTTATAATCTTAAAAAAACCATCCCTCTGTAGTTTTCTTTTTAAAACCCTTAGAGCCTGTTCAACGTTATTATCTTTTACTTCTATCTTAATAAAAACCTCCAAAAAAGTGAGTAATTAACACTTTTATAAATTTATGTCTATTATTTTTATTCATGATTTTTTATTTACTTTGATTGATTAAGTTTTTCCTTTAACTTTTTTTCTCTTTTAATTCTTCTTTCAGCTTTTTCTATAGCTTCAATTAAGTCTTTTTGGGTAAATAAGTTTAAAGAAACAGGATCTTTAGCATTTAAATTATTATAATTCCAATAACTTTTATTTCTAATTGAAGTTACAGAATTTTTCGTTATTCCGACTAGCTTAGCTATTTGAGAGTCTTTTAAAATATTATGTTGTTTTATTAACCACAAGGCTGAGTCAGGCTTGTCTTGTCTCTTTGATAAAGGAATATATTTTTTAACTTTTGTTTCCGAATTAGATATTTGAATATCTGTATTTTTTATATTTAGTGGTCTATTTTCATCTTTTGATGACAAATCTATTTCCTCTCTTGAAAGTTGACCTGCAATTATTGGATTATAAGCTTTTATTCCTTTTGCAACCTCTCCGTCCGCAATACCTTGCACTTCTACTTCATGAATCTTACAAAACTCAGCAATCTGTTTGAAGGTTAAAGTTGTATTCTCAACTAACCAAACGGCTGTAGCCATTGGCATTAAAGGAACGTTTGACATTTAATTTTTTTTATCTGATTTAAAATTTTGAAATTTTTTATTGAATTTGCTTATTCTACCTTTATCCATCAATTTTTGTTTTCCACCAGTCCATGCAGAATGAGATTTTGGATCAATTTCTAATTTTAAGATTTCACCTTCTTTTCCCCATGTTGATTTTGTTTCAAACTGAGTTCCATCAGTCATTTCAACTTTAATGTTGTGGTACTTAGGGTGAATGTTTTTTTTCATTGAGAGACTTATAACAAAAGATTATTTTAAAACAATTAAAACTTAACCAATTTTTCCTGAAATTTAGCACTTATATTTGAGCTTGAGGCGATTACTTTTATGTTGTGAGGATTGTTTAGGTCTATTTCGTTTAGGATACCACCAGCCTCTTTAATCAAAATTATTCCAGCAGCAATATCCCATAAATTTAAATTATTTTGAAAATATCCATCGTATCTTCCAGCAGCTACATATGCCATATCTAGAGCTGCACATCCTGATTTCCTGTTTGGAAAATCTAGCTTAGTTTTAATTTTATCATTTGTTGCAAATAGACAATCGTTAATATCATTTTTTTTTGAGACTCTAATTCTATGATTATTAAAAAAAGCACCATTATTTTTTTCAGCAAAAAACATTTCATTTTTAATAGGATCATAAATAAGTCCTGAAATTATTTCATTGTCAGATTTCAAAGCTATAGAAATAGCAAAATGTGGAATACCATGTAAAAAGTTTACCGTTCCATCTATTGGATCTATAATCCATGTATTTTTATTATCTTTATTATTTTCTTCACCACTTTCTTCACTTAGTAAAGAAAAATTCGGTCTAGCTTTTTTCAATTCTTCAATAATTATTTTTTCAACTTTTATGTCGGTATTAGTTACAAAATCTGTTGGGCTTTTTTTTGAAACTTGTAATTTTTCTATTTCTCCAAAATCTCTTATTATTATTTTTGAAGCTTTTTCACTTGCTTTAATCATTACATTGAGATTTGGTGAAATTGATTTCATTTAGTTAAATTTTCTTTACATATTCTAAATTTCTAGTATCTAAAATAATTTCATCACCAGATTCAATGAAAGGTGGCACTTGAATATTTAGCCCATTTTCTAAAATTGCAGGTTTATAAGAAGACGAGACCGTTTGACCTTTGAGAGCAGCATCTGTATCTTTTATTTTACAGGTAACTTGATTAGGTAATTCTACTGAAATTGGTAATTCATTGTAAAAACTTACTTTGACTTCAAGATTTTCAGTTAATAATTTACCCTTGTCTCCTAAAATATTTTTTTTTATTTCTATTTGTTCAAATGATTTTGGTTCAATAAAAATATAATTCTGATCACTGTCATAAAGATAATTAAAGCTCATTTCATCTAAAGAAGCTTTTTCAACAGACTCACTTGATCTAAATCTCTCATTCAATTTTGTATTTTTGTTAACACTTTTCATTTCTACTTGTGCAAAAGCACCACCTTTTCCTGGTTTTACATGTTGTGTTTTTAAGACAAGCCAAAGATCATCTTTATATTCCAATAACATCCCGACTCTTATTTCACTTGCATTTATTTTCATTTCAATTTTTTAATAGCCTGTAATGGTTTAAATTTTTTATTTTTCCAAATGTAGCCTGAGATAGCTAAAAAGTTAGCTTTATTCAATAGAAGTTTTTTATAATTATCTGAATTGATGCCTCCAATTGCTACTATTGGAGTTTTAGTGACTTTCCTAACTTTATTTAATAAACTTATTGAAGCTTTATATTTTACTTTTTTTGTA
>CACGIZ010000022.1 GCA_902573235.1 uncultured Pelagibacteraceae bacterium
TCCAAAAGTTTCCTTTTTCTATCGGTTGCACCTCCTCCATGAATTTTTGTAAGTACATCTTTTTTAAAACCTTTAATTGTTTCTCTTGCAATAATTTTTCCACCTATTGCAGCTTGAACTGGTATCATGAAATTATGTCTTGGTATTAAATCCTTAAGTTTTTCACATACTTCCCTTCCAGTACGTTGAGCAAAATCTTTATGTATCATCATAGCTAATGCATCAACTGGTTCTCCATTGACTAAAATTCCAAGCTTCACTAAATTTCCTTCCCTATGTCCAATTATTTCATAATCGAAACTAGCATATCCACTTGTCATTGATTTAATTCGATCATTAAAATCAAAAACCACTTCATTCAAAGGTAGCTCGTAGCTTAAAACAGCTCTATTTCCAGAATAGCTTAAATTTGTTTGTATTCCTCTTTTGTCCTGACATAATTTAATTATTGATCCTAAATATTCATCTGGAGTAATTATAGTGGCTTTAATCCAAGGTTCTTCAACAAATTTTATGAAAGTTGGATCTGGAAGACTTGAAGGATTTTGTAAATCAACAACATCACCATTATTTAAATTTACCTTATAGACAACACCAGGGGTTGTAGTGAGTAAATTAACATCAAATTCTCTTTCCAGTCTTTCAGTAATTATTTCAAGATGGAGCAAGCCTAGAAATCCACATCTAAAACCTAAACCTAAAGCTGATGATGACTCAGCTTCATAGGAAAAACTTGCATCATTCAATTGTAATTTAGCTAAACCATCTTTAAGTTTTTGATATTCTGAACTATCTACAGGAAATAAACCGCAAAAAACTACTGGTTTGCTTGGTTTAAATCCAGGTAACGCCTCCACTTTTGGTTTAGATGCATCACAAATTGTGTCTCCAACTTTAGTTTCTGAAAGAACTTTTATTCCAGTTGTGATAAAACCAATCTCTCCAGCATTCAATTCGTTTATATCTCTTGGTTTAGGTGTAAATACTCCAACTTTTTCGACAATATAATCTTGATTAGTTGAAAGCATTTTTATTTTCATATTTTTTTTTATTTTACCATTAATAATTCGAACTAATATTACTACCCCAAGATATGTGTCATACCAGCTATCTACCAACAAACATTTTAAATCTTGCTCTGAATTTCCTTTTGGTCCAGGTAATTGATTTATAATTTGTTCTAATATATCATCTATACCTTCACCAGTTTTTCCTGAACATGGAATAGCGTTTTCAGTATCAATTCCAATTACATCTTCAATTTGTTTACTAGTTCTCTCTAAATCTGAAGCTGGTAAATCAATTTTATTCAAAACTGGAATTATTTCATGATTAATATCTATGGCTTGATAAACATTTGCTAATGTTTGTGCCTCCACACCTTGGGTGCTATCTACAATTAGTATTGAACCCTCACATGCGTAAAGTGATCTACTTACTTCATAACTAAAATCTACATGTCCAGGGGTGTCTATTATGTTCAAAATATATTCTTTTCCATTTTTTGCCTTATAATTCAATTTTACTGTTTGGGCTTTAATTGTTATTCCTCTTTCTCTTTCAATATCCATAGAGTCAAGAACTTGAGCTTTCATTTCTCTCTCTGTCAATCCTCCACATTTATGGATTATTCTATCTGCTATTGTTGATTTACCATGATCAATATGAGCAATAATTGAAAAATTTCTTATATTATCGATAGTTGTCATTTAGATATTAAGATCGAATTTTAGCGCCAGTTTTAGTTTCAACACTTTTAATTATTAAATTATTGATTTTATCTAAATCGCTTTCATTTAATGTTTTTTCAAATGACTGAATAGTTATACTAATTGCAATTGATTTTTGATTTTCAGGAATATTATTACCCTCGTAAACATCAAAAACTTTAATGTTACTTACCAAACTATGATCTACATTTGATATAGCATCAATTAAATCCTGGGCGTTGACATCTTTGTTTACAATAAATGCAAAATCTCTCTCAGATTTTTGAAAATCTGAAAAAGTAAATTTTGATTTTTGATCATTTAGTGTTTTTTTTGGTAATTTCAGATTATCTATAAAAATTTCAAAACCAACCAAAGACTCAGTTTTAATGTTAATCTTTTTTAAAATATTTGGATGAATTTCTCCAAAATAAGCTGCAACTTGATTTTTTTCTTTATTTAAAAATAATCTCCCTGATTTTCCAGGATGATAGTAATTAGGAGTTTTGTTGTCGATAAAAAATTTATCAGAGTTATAACCTGCTTCAACTAAAGTTTGAATAACGTCTCTTTTAACATCGAACACATCTGCATTTCTCTCTTTTTCAATCCAAGATGATCTAAATTTTTTCCCTGCTGATAAACCGCAAACTACTATTTCTTGATCGCCTGGATTAGAACCAGTGAAAATTGGACCTATCTCGAAAATTGATAGATCTTTAAAACCTCTATCAAGATTTTTATTCATATGTATAACTAAATTTGAAAATATAGAGTTTCTTAAAACACTTAAATCAGAACTTATTGGATTTACAATTTTTATTTCTTTTTTCGAGTCTTTAAAATGATTGTTATAATTGGAGTCTGTGAACGACCAAGTAATTACCTCTAAATATCCTTTTGATGCAACTGATCTCTGTAAAAAATGAAATAATCTTTGAGATTGATTTAAAGTTGATTTTTTTCTTTCTTTAATTGGATCTATAGTTTTAATTTTGTTATAACCACTTATCCTTACTAATTCTTCAACAATATCAACTTCTTGTGAAATATCAGGTCTCCAGGATGGAATAGTCAGCCTAAATGTTTTTTTCTCCTTTTTATATTTAAAACCTAGATCTTCTAGTATTTTGAGCATTTCCTTAATAGAAATTTTAAACCCAGCTATTTTTTCAAATAGATCAGGTTTAAATGTAATATTTTTTAATTTATGCGTTTCAATTTTTTGGACGTCTATTTTACTAATTTCACCGCCACAAATTTCTTTAATTAATCTAGCTGCTTTATTCAGACCATATTCAATTGATAAAGGATCAATACCTCTTTCAAACCTAAACTTCGCATCAGTATCAAGATTTAATTTTTTTGCAGTGTTTCGTATAGAACCTGGATCAAAATAGGCTGATTCTAACAATATATTTTTTGTATCAAATTCCGTACCAGATCTTGTTCCTCCAATAATTCCACCCAAACCTAAAACTCCTTTATTATCACTAATAACACACATGCCTTTTTCTAATTTATATTTTTTATTATTAAGGGCAGTAAACTCCTCGCCAGATTTAGAGTTTCGAATTATTATTCCTTTTTCAATTTTATCAGCGTCATATGCATGTAATGGACGATTTATATCAAGCATAACATAATTTGTAATATCAACTATTGCTGAAATTGGTTTTTGACCAACTGAAATTAACTTATCTTTCAACCATTTTGGGCTATCAGTGTTTTTAATATTGGTAATTAAACAACTTCCAAAAACACTGCACCCTTGTCCTTTTTCTTTACTAATTTTCACCTTTAAATTTTGTTTTATTTTTGAATTGATCTTTTTTTCTTTTAAATCCAATAATTTTCCGAATCCTGATGCTGAAAGATCTCTAGCTATTCCTCTCATACCAAGACAGTCTGGTCTATTAGGCGTTATTGATAAATCAATTAATTTTGATTTTGATTTTGATTTTGAAAAATAGTTCTTACCTATATCTTTTTCAAATTTTCTAGATAATTCAGTAATACCATCACTCTCATCTGATAAATTTAATTCTGCTTCAGAACAAAGCATTCCATAGGAGGTAACACCTCTAATTTTAGCTACTTCTAATTTTGTTTTAGTTTTAGGTATAACTGCACCAGGAGGTGCATATACCGTAATTAATCCCTCTTTAGCGTTAGCAGCACCACAAACAACTTTTTTTAGCTCTTCGTTTCCAACATTTACATCACAAACTTTAAGTCGATCTGCATTTGGGTGCTTTTCAGTCTTAATTATTTTTGCTATTTTAAATAATTCAGTATCAGTAGAAAAATTTTCCACACTTTCTACTTCTAATCCAATATTAGTGAGATGTTCTAAAAGATCTTTTTCTTTTAAATTAGTCTTTAAATGATCTTTTAGCCAGTCAAAAGTAATCTTCATCTACTTAAGCCTCTATAGTTTGATGGTACATCTAAGGGATCGAACCCAAAGTGATTTAACCATCTATAATCACAATCAAAGAAAGCTCTCAAATCATTAATCCCGTACTTCAACATAGCAAGCCTATCAATACCTATTCCAAATGCATAACCTTGAAACTTTGTTGGGTCTACTTTTACATTTTTAAGAACATTGGGGTGAACCATTCCACATCCCAAGATTTCAAGCCATTGATTACCTTCACCTACAATTATTTTTCCATCTTTCATCTCATAGCCAATATCTACTTCAGCAGATGGCTCAGTAAATGGAAAATGACTTGGTCTAAATCTCATTTTAATTTTATCTACCTCGAAGAACTCTTTTACAAAATAATTAAGACATCCCTTTAAGTGACCCATATTTATATCTTTATCTATATGAAGGCCCTCAACTTGATGAAACATCGGGGCATGTGTTTGATCACTATCTGATCTATAAGTCCTTCCAGGAGCAATAATCTTAAAAGGCGGTTTATCTTTTAACATAGTTCTGATTTGCACTGGAGAAGTGTGTGTTCTTAATAATTTTTGTTTTTTCTCATCTAAATAGAAAGTGTCATGCATATCTCTAGCTGGATGGTTATCAGGAGTATTTAAAGCTGTGAAATTATTATATTCATTTTCTACATCTGGACCTTCCTCAACGCTAAAACCTATTTCAGAAAAGATAGATGATATTTCATCAATTGTTTGTGAAACTGGGTGAATTTTTCCTCTTATAAATGATCTTGCAGGCAAAGTAATATCAATTTTTTCTTTATCTAATTTTTTGTTTATCTCTGCATTTTCAACTTCATTTATTTTAAAATTAATCAAATCTTGAAGTTCATCTTTGACAAAATTTAATTCAGAGGCAAATTTTTTTCTTTCACTCTCAGCTAAGGTTCCTATTTTTTTAAACTGGGTTGATATCAATCCATTTTTACCAAATAGTTCAGATTTAATTTGATTTATCTCTGAAAGATTTAATTTTACCTTAAGTTTTGTAAGGAATTGCTCTTTTAATTTTTTAAGATCAGACATCTTTACAGATTATTTCTTCAGCAAAATAAAACAATAGAGAAGATTAATTTAAAGCAGATTGTGCTTTTTGAACAATAGTTTTAAAGGCATCTGGGCTATCATAGGCTATCTCAGCTAGAATTTTTCTATCAATTTTAATTCCGCATTTATTTAATCCATTTATAAACTTAGAATATGTCATCCCTTCAGCTCTCACACCAGCATTAATTCTTTGAATCCAAAGTGATTTAAAATCTCTTTTTTTATTTCTACGATCCCTATAGGCATATTGCATAGCTTTTTCCATAGCTTGCTTTGCCACTCTAATAGTATTTTTTCTTCTGCCCCATTGACCTTTAACAGATTTTAAAACTTTCTTATGTTTGGCTCTACTGGTTACCCCTCTTTTTACTCTTGCCATTTTAACCTCTTAAACTGTATGGCATATACGATTTAACAATTTTTCCGTCTTGTTTAGACATCGTTGTAGTGCCTCTTAATTTTCTAATTTGAGAATTAGTCCTCTTTATCATGCCATGTCTTTTACCTGCCTGAGCCATCATTACTTTACCTCTGGCCGATATTTTAAATCTTTTTTTTGCTGAGCTTTTTGTTTTAAGTTTTGGCATAATTTTGCGAGTTTATACATATAATGTGAAAAATTTACAACCTATATTAAGACTTATAAAGGCTGAATAACCATAATCATTTGTTTACCATCAAATTTAGGATGTAATTCAACCTTACCAATATCTTTCATATCCTCTTTAATCTTGGTCATCAGTTCATTTCCAAGATGAGAATGTTGAAGTTCTCGGCCTTTAAACCTTATTGTAAATTTAACCTTATCACCTTTAGCAATAAATTTTTTTGCATTTTTAACCTTAAATTCATAATCATGCGTTTCAGTTACAGGTCTCATCTTAATTTCTTTGAGTGAAATAATTTTTTGTTTTTTCTTTGCTTGATTTGCTTTTTTTTGTGCATCATATTTATATTTTCCCATATCCATTATTTTACAAACTGGAGGATTTGCATTTGGAGCTATTTCAATCAAATCTAAGCCTTGATTTTTTGCCATTGAAATAGCTTCATTAGTATTAAGTGTACCTAAATTTTCTCCATCATTTGCAATAACCTGTACTTCTGGAGAGGATATTCTATTATTTGATCTTGGACCACGATCCTTAGTTCTTCTTTGAAAATAATTTTGTTTAAACTCTGCCACTTAGTTTGATGATGCTTTGTTTAAAGTAGAGAATGTTTTTAAGAATGTTTTTAATTGCATATTTTCTTGTTTATCAGAGTCCAATCTTCTAATGGTTACAGAATTAGAGTCAACTTCTTTTTTACCACAAATTAATAAAACGGGGATTTTTGCTAATGAATGATCTCTTATTTTATAATTCAAATTATGATTTTTTAAATCCACAGCTGAACTTATACCAACATTTTTAATTTGATTAGAAACTTTTAAAGCATAGTCATTAAAATCTTCTGAGATTGGAATTACCATTGTTTGTAATGGTGAAATCCAAAATGGAAATTTACCAGCATAGTTTTCAATTAATATTCCAATAAATCTTTCAAGTGAACCAAACAACGCTCTATGTAGCATTACAGGAACTTTTTTTGTTCCATCTTTATCTACATAAGAAGCACCTAACCTACCAGGTAAATTAAAATCAACTTGTAAAGTTCCACACTGCCAATCTCTTCCTATCGCATCTCTTAAAACGAATTCAATTTTAGGTCCATAAAATGCACCTTCACCTTTATTAATTTTATACTCTAATTTTGTCGCCTTTACTGCCTTTAGTAATGCAGCTTCTGCTTTATTCCAAACACTATCACTACCAACTCTTAGTTCAGGTCTATCAGAATATTTGAGAATTACATTTTCAAAACCAAGATCTTTATAAATTTCTAATATAAGATTAGTAACAGTTAGACATTCATCTGTTATTTGATCTTCTGTACAAAATATATGAGCATCATCCTGAGTAAATGCTCTTACTCTTAAAAGACCATGCAATGCACCAGAAGGCTCATATCGATGAACTTTGCCAAACTCAGACATTTTAAGTGGCAAATCTTTGTAACTTTTCAAACCTTGATTAAAAACTTCTACACAACCCGGACAATTCATTGGTTTTATTGCAAATATTTTTTCATCTGGAGTTGTTGAAGTATACATATTTGCTCCAAATTTTTCCCAGTGCCCAGATTTTTCCCATAAACTTCTGTCTAAAACTTCTGGAGTATTAATTTCTTTATAACCTGCCTTATCTTGTTTCATTCTCATATAATCTATGAGTTTCTGAAATAAAGCCCATCCTTTTTCATGCCAAAAGACCGAGCCTGGACTCTCTTCTCTAAAATGAAAAAGATCCATCTCTTTTCCCAATTTTCTGTGATCTCTCTTTTCAGCTTCTTCTAATCTCTTTAGATGAGTATCCAAATCTTTTTGACTTGCCCAGCTTGTGCCATAAATTCTTTGAAGCATCTCATTATTTGAGTCACCCCTCCAGTAAGCCCCTGAAACTTTTGTTAACTTAAAAAATTTTCCTATTTTTCCTGTAGAAGATAAATGCGGTCCTCTACATAAATCATGCCAATCACCATGAAAATATATAGATACCTCTTCGCCTTTTGGTATACTCTCAATGAGTTGAGCTTTATATAATTCCCCCTTTTTTTTAAAATGATTAATTGCTTTATCTCTATCCCAAATTTCTCGTTTAGTTTTTACATCTCGATCTACAATTTCCCTCATTTTTTTTTCGATCATTTTTAAATCATCTTCAGTAAATGGCTCCTTTCTTGCAAAATCATAATAAAAACCATTTTCAATAACTGGTCCAATTGTAACTTGGGTACCTGGAAATAATTCTTGGACTGCCATGGCAAGAATATGAGCAGTATCATGTCTAATAGTCTCAAGACCTTCTTCATTTTTTGATGTAAATATTTTTATAGAACAATTTTTTTCAATTAAATAATCTAAATCTCTTAACTCACCGTTGACACTAATTACCATCGCATCTTTAGCTAATGATTTACTTATTTTTTCGGCAACTTCAAATCCAGTAACTTTTTTTGGGAAGTCTAAACTTTTTCCATCTGGTAATGTTATAATGGGCATTTAATTTACTAATCTCTTATACTCTGAATAAGTAGAAAAACACATTTTTTCAACATTAAATTTTTTAATTATATTTTCTCTGCCATCTTTACCCATCAATTTTATTGATTTTTCATCCATAGTTAGTGCCTCTATAATTTTTTTACTTAGAGAATTTGCATCACCAGACTCAAATAAAATACCTGTTTTTCCATTAATTACTGTTTCATTTGAACCCCCTATGTTACTAGCTATAATTAATCTTTCCATAGATTGAGCCTCCACAGCAACTCTTCCAAATGCTTCTGGTTCAATTGAAGCCGATACAACCATATCAGATACTTTGTATGCTAAAGCCATGTCTTTACAATGTTCAATAAATTTAATTTGATTGGTGAGACCATATTTTTCTCTTAAATCTAATAATTTCTTTTTATATAAATCTCTACCTTGTTCGCTTCCAAGAATAACAGCATGAAAAGCCTCGTAACCCAACTCAATTTTGACTAGCTTAATTGCTTCTATAAATAATTCTTGTCCCTTCCAGGATGTCAATCGTCCTGGCATTAAGATAATTTTTTTTTCTTTATTAATTTCCCATTGTTCGATAAGTTTTTTTTCCTCATTTTCTAATTTTGTTGATGGATCGAAATAATCAACAT
>CACGIZ010000023.1 GCA_902573235.1 uncultured Pelagibacteraceae bacterium
TATTACTGTAGACTATAGTATCTGGCTCAGGAAAAGTTTGGTCCTATCGCTCTTTGGATTAGCAAAAAATTCCTTTGTATCTGCTTTTTCTACAATCATACCTTCATCCATAAATATCATTTGATCAGCTACTTCTTTAGCAAATCCCATTTCATGAGTAACTACAATCATAGTCATTCCTTGTTTTGCTAAATTTACCATTACATCAAGTACTTCTTTAATCATTTCAGGATCTAAAGCCGAAGTTGGCTCGTCAAATAGCATTATTTTTGGCTCCATACACAAAGCTCTTGCAATTGCTGCTCTTTGCTGTTGTCCACCAGATAATTGACCAGGATATTTTTGTGCTTGATCAAGTATTTGCACTCTTTCTAAGTGTTTTAATGCAAGTTCTTCAGCATCTTTTTTAGGCATTTTTTTTACCCATATAGGAGCTAAAGTACAATTATCTAAAATAGATAAATGAGGAAACAAATTAAACTGTTGGAACACCATTCCAACTTCTGCTCTTATTTGTTCAATATTTTTTGTATCTTCTGTTAGCTCTGTGCCGTCTACAACAATATTTCCCTCTTGATGTTCTTCTAATCTATTAATACATCTAATCAAAGTTGATTTACCTGAGCCAGACGGACCACATACAACAATTTTTTGTTTTGGTTTAACTTCTAAATTAATTCCTTTTAAAACTTGGAAATCACCAAACCATTTATTCATGTTGTTTATTTGAATGATATTTTCGGACATATTTTTTATCTATCAGTTTTATATTTAATTTCTAAATTATAACTATATTTACTCATTGCATAACAAATAATCCAGAAAATTATTGCAGCAAAAACGTAACCTTCCATAGCAAATCCTAACCATTCAGGGTTAGTTTTAGCTAGATTTAACATTCCAACTATTTCTAAAAGTCCAACTACAAATATTAATGGAGTATCTTTGACTAAAGCAAGAAATGTGTTTGCAATACCTGGAATAACTAATTTTAATGCTTGAGGTAAAATTACGAATATATGCATTTTCCAATATCCCATTCCTAAAGACTTAGCAGCCTCATACTGTCCTCTTGGTAATGCTTGCAACCCTCCTCTGATAACTTCAGCTACGTATGCTGCTTCAAATAAAGATATAGCGATAATACATCTAACTAATTTATCTATAAAAAAATCTGCTGGCAAAAACATTGGAAACATTACAGCTGACATAAATAAAACTGTAATTAATGGAACACCTCTCCAAAATTCAATAAAACCAATTGATATGTATCTTATCAATGGGAAATCTGATCTTCTACCTAAAGCAAAAGCCATTCCAATCGGAAAACAAAAAATTAAGCAGAAAAAAGAAATAATAAAAGTTAAAGACAATCCACCCCATGCACCTGTTTCAACCCAATTTAAACCATCTAATTTTCCTAATTCTATTGTTTCCTCAAAAAAGAGAAAATATTTCAATAAGATGTAAAGGAACAAAGGAACAATTAAAAAATAATAGAATTTGAACTTATTAGGTATAAAAAAACCAATAATAATGGATACAATTGCTGCAATAATTCCATAAGAAAAATCAAAAAATACTGGACCTCCTGAAATAAAGAAAAATATAAACAAAAATGCAATTAAGGGATAAATTACAACATAGTAAAGTGTTAAATATTTTTTGAATTTATCAGTTGCAAAATATCCAACTGATCCAAGTAATGCTAGTGCAATAAATGAAAGATTTATTCTCCATTGTTCAGCATTTGGATACATTCCATACATAAATCTTCTCATCCAAACTTTTATATAAGTCCAACAAGCTCCTGATCCTGAACATACATCTTTGCTATCACCAGCAAAACTAGCTTCAATGAAAAACCAATTTAAAATTGGTGGTATCGATTTAATAACTATAAAAATAATTAATAAAGATAGTATCGCGTTAAAATTATTAGTATTTATATGTTTATTTAATAAATCTAGTTTTTTGATACCACTGTATTCAATTCTTATAAAATAAAGTCCTATAAAACCTAATATTAAAGGCATTATAAAGCTTAAGAAATTAGGTAAAAAACCAATAAAATTTACTTTAAAAAATGAATTTAAAAATACATCTAAAATACTTATAAAGAATAAAAAAGAACCTAGATATAAAAAAGTATTTAGATTTGATTTATCAGGTTTAAAAAAGTTAATTATTTTTCCTGGATAGCAATTTTTTTGTTATACCAATTCATCAAGATTGAAATTGAAATACTTAAACTTAAATATGTAAACATTGTAATAGATACAATCTCAATAGCTTTACCAGTTTGCATCAAGGCGGTACCAGCAAAAACTAAAACTAAATCAGGATATGCTATAGCAGCAGCTAGAGATGAATTTTTTGTTAAATTTAAATATTGATTAGTTGTTGGTGGAATTATAATTCTCAATGCTTGTGGCATTATCACTAGTTTTAAAACTTGATTAGGTGTCAATCCGATTGAAGCTGCGGCTTCTTTTTGACCTTTACCTACACCTTGTATTCCTGCTCTGACACATTCAGCGATAAATGTTGCTGTATAAAGTGATAAAGATAAAGTTAAAGCAATTAATTCTGGTGGTAAACTTAATCCACCATCATAAACAAATGAAGTAGCAGCCAACTGTTTTAATTTAGGAATTTCAAAAGATAAACTTACACCGCCAATTAAAAAACTTAAAAGAGGTAAAATGAAAATTAATCCAATTGCAATTAAAAAAACAGGAATTTGTTTACCCTGTGTTTCTTGCAATTTTTTTGCCTGAAATCTAATTACAATAATTGCAATTATTGCTGCTACTATCGAGTAAAAGAAAATATTAAAATTTTCCCAAATAAAAGCTGGAACATATAGACCTTTGATCGTTAAAAAAAATACACCAAAAATTGCTTCAGCATCTTGAGGTAATGGAAGAGCTCTTAATGCTGCAAAATACCAAAAAAATATTTGTAGAAGAAGTGGGATATTTCTAAAAAATTCTACATAATAAGCTGCAAATTTATTTATTAAATAATTTGGAGATAATCTTGCTACACCAACAATAACACCAATTATTGTTGCTATAATAATTCCAATAACAGAAACAAGTATGGTATTTAGTAAACCTACTAAATAAGCTCTGAAGTATGAGTGAGAACCGTCATACTCAATTAAAGAAAATTGAACATCAAAAGATGATTCTTGAGATAAAAAACCATAACCAAAATCAATTCCTCTATTTTCCATATTGATTTGAGCGTTATAGGTAAAAAAACCAAAAATAAGTACTACAGCTATTACTGTAATTAATTGGGGACCCAAGTCTTTTAATTTAAAGTTCACGATGAGATAATATATGGGTTTATAAAAAAAAGGGCTAGAAAAATCTAGCCCTTTTAAATTGTTTTAAACTACAATTATCTTGCAGGTGGAACGTAAAGTATTCCGCCTTTTGTCCATAATTGGTTTGGACCTCTGTCTGGTAAAATACCAGTGTCAGCTATATTTCTCTTATAACTTTCACCGTAGTTACCAACTTGCTTGATAATTCTTAAGCTCCACTCGTTATCAAGACCAAAAGCAGCACCTAATTCACCTTCAGCTCCAACTAATCTTTTGATTGCAGGGTTTTCTGAAGTTTTCATTGAGTCTGCATTTGCTGAGGTGATTCCATATTCTTCTGCTTCAATCATAGCATTCAAAGACCATCTTACGATATCTTCCCATACTGAATCACCTTGTCTAACAACTGGACCTAATGGTTCTTTAGAAATAGTTTCAGGTAATACAATGTGCTCGTCTGGATTACTCATTTTTGTTCTTTGAGCAGCTAAACCAGATTTGTCAGTTGTATACGTATCACATCTTCCTGAATCATAAGCAGCAACAACTTCGTCTGCTTTTTCAAAAGCTACTGGTTCATAAGAAATTCCTTTTGAATTAAAAAAGTCTCTCATGTTTAACTCAGTTGTTGTACCAATGTTTGTACAAGCTGAGATACCATTTTTGAATTGATTTACTGAAGTGATACCTGAACTTTTTCTAACCATGAAACCTTGACCATCGTAAAAGTTTACTCCTACGAAAGTAAGTCCAATATCAGCATCTCTAGAAAGTGTCCAAGTTGTGTTTCTTGATAAGATATCAATCTCACCAGATGTTAAAGCTGTAAATCTTTCTTTAGCACTTAGTGGTGTAAACTTAACTTTGTTTGCATCACCTAATACTGCAGCAGCTACTGCTCTACATACATCAACGTCAACACCAGTCCAATTTCCTGCAGCATCAGCGTTAGAAAATCCTGGAAGACCTTGAGATACTCCACATCTTACAAAACCTTTCTTTTGAGTGTTTTTAAGTGTTTTAGATTTTTTAGCAGCCATAGTCTCTGTTGTAAAAGTAAACAACACAGCTACCATAGCAACTAAAGAAGTTAATTGTTTTAAGTATTTAAACATTATTCTTCCTTTTGTTATTATTTATTTGTTAACAAATAATTCAAAACAGTGTTTTGAATATCCATAATTTAAGCATGTAAAAAAACGCTCTTCAAGAAAAATTTAATCTCAATGTGCTATTTGTTAAAATTGCGTCAAGGAAATTCTTTAAAAAAATATATACAAAAAAGACAATAATGGCGCGCCCTGAAGGATTCGAACCTACGACCCTCGGTTTAGAAAACCGATGCTCTATCCAGCTGAGCTAAGGGCGCGTATAATAGTGATACATATACAACAATAAACTAATTTTTAAAAAGAAATTTTTTTAAAAGTAGAAGGATTGTTAATAACTCTATTCTACCAATAATCATAAACAATATAAGACAATATTTAATAAGATAATGCAAACTATTAAAGTCAAAATCTTCTAAACCATATAAAGAAGAATTTACAGTATTCATTAATGTCAAAATAGATAATTTAAATGATTTTTCAAAATCGATGCCACTAAAACTTAATAAAGAAGATAAAATAAAAAGTGATAAAATGAATATTATTATAGTTAAAAAATATTTATTTATTTCAGCAAAATCAAATTTAATATTAGTAAACATTAATTTATTCATAAAAACATTTTTTGGTCTACTAAATGATAAAATTTGATTAATTGAATATTTGAAAAGAGAATAAATTTTAACAAATCTTAGACCCGAGCTGGTAGAAAA
>CACGIZ010000024.1 GCA_902573235.1 uncultured Pelagibacteraceae bacterium
CAATTAAAATTGATACAAGTGCGAAAAAATCTAAATATTACAGTAAAAAAGATTTCTCTTTAGCAAAAAAAGCCATAACTGAAATGAAAAAAAGTAAATGGCCCAACGCATTAAAGACTGCTAAAAGGGCTAAGGATAAATCTATTTATAATTTTATTCAATGGAGACATTTATTAACAAAAGGAAATAAAGCATCTTTTTATGATTATAAAACTTTTATTGATAACAATGAAAATTATCCAAGAATTGGAAGAGTAAAATATTTAGCAGAACACAAACTTTCAACAGATACCATTTCACCAAAAAAAATTATTGATTGGTTTGGGCCGAATGAACCTTTGAGTGGTTTTGGAAATTTGATATTAGGTGAAAGCTTTATTTTAACAGGCAACTTGCAAAAGGGAATTTCACTTATTAAAGAGGGATGGATTACGGCTGAGTTAAGTAAAGCAGATCTGAGATTTTACCGAAAAAAATTTAAAAAATATCTTAATGCTGATGATTATATAAAGAGAGCTGACTATCTTGCATGGAACAATAAATATTGGGATTTAAAAAGATTGTTAAGATATTTGCCTAAAGATTATGAGTTATTGTATACGGCAAGACAACTGTTAATGAGTAAATCATATGGTGTCGATAACGCTATATCTAAAGTGCCATCAAAGTTCAAGAATGATGCGGGATTAAATTATGATAGGTTAAAATGGAGAAGAAAGAGAGGGAGAGTCGACAGCTCACTCGAAATTCTATTAAATATAAAAAATACTAAAGAATATTTAGTTAGACCTGACAAGTGGTGGACTGAAAGAGAAATCATTTCAAGATCACTAATTTATAAAAAGAAATATGAACTTGCTTACAAAGTTGCAAGTAAACATGCATTAACTGAAGGTCCAGAATTTGCTGCTGCCGAATGGATGAGTGGTTGGATAGCTTTAAGTTTTTTAGACGATCCTTTATTAGCTAGGGATCATTTTGAAAATTTTTATAATAATGTTGGCTATCCAATAAGTACCTCGAGAGGCGCTTACTGGTTAGCAAAAACTTATCAAAAATTAGACAAACAAGATCTTGCAATAGAATGGTTTCAACAAGCTGCAAATTTTTTAACAACATATTATGGTCAATTGGCTTTTATGGAGCTCAATCCTAATAAAACCTTTGAACTTTCAAAAGATATTGAGGTGTCAAAAGAATATCGAAAATATTTTTTTAAAAAAGAATTGGTAAAAACAATATATCTTCTTGATGAGCTTAATGAAGACAAGTATACCAAACACATTCTAAGACATTTAGCTAAAGATGATATTAATAATGGTAGCGAAATATTAGCAGCTGAATTAGCTACAAATATTGATAGATTTGATTTTGCAATTCAAATTGCAAAAATAGCTTCTTATGAAAAAAGATTTCACAATAAATACAACTATCCTATCATAAGTACTCCAAATTATATTAATGGTCGAAAGATTCCTGACACAGCATTTATTTTGTCAATTATAAGACAAGAGAGTGAATTTGATTTAAGTGCAAATAGTCATGCAGGAGCAAAAGGTTTAATGCAATTAATGCCTTACACGGCAAAACTAGTTGCGAAACAAGCTAAATTACCGTATTCAAAATCTAGATTAACATCAGATGCAGAATATAACATTAATCTAGGTTCTCACTATATTGCTGGTCTAATTCTTGAATATGATGGTGCCTATCCTTTCGCGATAGCTGCGTATAACGCTGGTCCAAAAAGAGTAAGGTATTGGAAAAAATTAAATAAAAATCCACAAAAAAATCAAATTAATTATGTTGATTGGATTGAACTAATAAAATTTAAAGAGACTCGAAACTATGTTCAAAGAGTATTGGAAAATTATAATGTCTATCGTTACATTTTAGAGCAAAAACCAATTTCAATGAAAAATTTTTTTAAGGATGAGCCATTATATTAAATCTGGCGGAAGAGGAGGGATTCGAACCCTCGGTACAAGTTTCCTCGCACGGTCATTTAGCAAACGACTGGTTTAAGCCTCTCACCCACTCTTCCAGGAAATTTGTCACTTTTGATTGTATTGAATAATCAATATTTATAAAGTAATTATTCACTATAATGAAAAATAAGTACTCTATATATTCACTAATTAAAAATGCTTTTTCTTATCATGAAAATTGGGAAAAAGCCTGGAAGGATCCTGAGCCTAAGAAAGATTATGAAGCCATAATAATTGGTGGTGGAGGTCATGGTCTTGCTACAGCCTATTATTTGGCAAAAAAACATAATTTAAAAAACATAGCAGTAGTTGAAAAAGGCTGGATTGGAGGCGGAAACACTGGAAGAAACACTACTATTATTAGATCTAATTATTTGTGGGATGCTAGCGCAGGTCTTTACGATCATGCCTTAAAAATTTGGGAAGGTTTATCACAAGAATTAAATTATAATGTTATGTTCAGCCAGCGCGGTGTAATGAATCTTGCACATAACTTACAGGATGTCAGAGATCTAAAAAGAAGAACACATGCAAATAGATTAAATGGAATTGATGCAGTTTATCTCAATACTGAACAGGTTAAAAAATTTTGCCCAATAATAAATACATCACCCAATATTCGTTATCCAGTTTTAGGTGGAACTCTTCAACGTAGAGCTGGTACTGCGCGTCATGATGCTGTTGCTTGGGGTTATGCTCGAGGCGCTGATGAAATGGGTGTTGATATTATTCAGAATTGTGAAGTTAAAGGAATCAAGAGAAATGGCGACAGTGTTGAGGGAATTGAAACCACTAAAGGATTTATCAAAACTAAAAAGATAGGAGTGGTTGCAGCTGGTCATTCAAGTGTAATAGCAAACATGGCAGGTTTAAAATTACCACTAGAAAGTAAACCACTACAAGCTTTAGTATCAGAGCCTGTTAAACCAATCATTGATACTGTTGTAATGTCAAATGCTGTACATGCATACGTTAGTCAATCAGACAAAGGAGAACTTGTTATTGGTGCTGGGACCGATGATTATGTATCTTATTCTCAAAAAGGAAGTCATGAAATAGTAGAAGGTACTTTGAATGCTATCTTAGAATTATATCCAATTTTTAGTAGAATGAGAATGTTGAGACAATGGGGTGGAATAGTTGATATATGTCCTGATGCAAGTCCAATTATAAGTAAAACTTCTATCAAAGGATTGTATTTTAATTGTGGTTGGGGAACTGGAGGATTTAAAGCGACACCAGGCTCTGGTGATTTGTTTGCTCACACAATTGCAAATGATGAACCCCATAAATTAAATGCTGCTTTTAATATTAATAGATTTGTAAGTGGAGATCTTGTTGATGAACACGGTGCAGCTGCAGTAGCTCATTAATGTTTATAATAAATTGTCCTTATTGTGGTGAAAGAGAACAAAGTGAATTCAAAGCTGGTGGTGAAGCACATATAGTAAGACCTAAACAACCAACAGAATTAAGCGATGATCAATGGGCAGAATATTTATTTATGAGAAAAAATATAAAAGGTATCCAATTTGAAAGATGGGTGCACACTCATGGATGTAGAAAATGGTTTAATATTATAAGGGATACATCAAATGACGATATTAAAGCAGTTTATAAGATGGGTGAAAAACCTCCAACTAAATAACTAATGACAAAAGATTTAAGAGTTAAAACGAGTAAGTTTATTGATGAGACATATAAAATTTCATTCAAATTTAATGGAACAACTTACTATGGATATAAAGGAGATACTTTGGCATCCGCTCTTTTGGCAAATGATATTCATCTAATTGGGAGAAGTTTCAAATACCACAGACCACGTGGAATAATGACTGCGGGTTCAGAAGAGCCCAATGCTATAGTTCAACTTCATAAAAATTCATCAAGAACAGAACCGAACGTAAGAGCTACAGAAATAGAAATTTATGAAGGGCTAGAAGCTTCAAGTCAAAATTGTTGGCCAAGTGTAAATTTTGATTTAGGTGGTGTGAATAATTTTTTGAGTCCACTATTACCTGCAGGTTTTTATTATAAAACTTTTATGTGGCCAGCTAGTTTCTGGGAGAAATACGAATATTTTATCAGAAAGTCTGCAGGATTAGGTAAATCTCCCACAAAGCCTGACCCTGATATCTATGACCACAGATATATTCATTGCGATGTATTGGTTGTTGGAGCTGGTATTTCTGGAATTATAGCTGCAAAAACTGCAGCAAAAAATGGATATAAAACACTCTTGGTTGATGAAAAACCTTATTTAGGAGGATCAACTATTTATCAAAATACAGAAAATTTTAAAATAAATAATCAAATTTCAAACTCATGGCTTGAAAAAGAAATTAATGAAATTAAAAAAATTGATAACTTAGAAATAAAAACAAGAACTAGTGTAGCAGCTTTTCATGGATACAATTTTTTATTAGCTAGAGAAAATTTAACAGATCATCTACCTATAGATCAGAGAATAAATAAAACTCGTCAAAGACTTCTAAAAATAAGAGCAAAAAAAGTAATCACTGCGACAGGAGCCTTAGAAAGACCATTAATTTTTGATAATAATGATCGTCCAGGTATTTTGCTATCTTCAGCTATAGAAAAATACGCAAATCTATTTGGCGTAGCCTGTGGTGAAAAAAATGTTTTATTTACTAATAATGATAGCGCTTACGAGACAGCAATAAGTTTATATCAAAAAGGAGTAAATATAGAGGCTATTATTGATAATAGAGAAGAAATTGATTCAAAATTAATAAAAGAAGCAGAAAAAAATAATATTAAAATTTATAAAGGATTTACTGTAGTCAATACCTTTGGCTATAAAAGAATTAACAAAATTTCAATAATGCAGCTTTCAAAAGATGGCCAAAAAGTAGTAGGATCTAAAATATCTATTGCATGTGACTGTCTTGGAATTTCTGGAGGATGGACTCCAGCCGTACATTTATTTACACAATCAGGTGGTAAATTAAAATTTAGAGATGA
>CACGIZ010000025.1 GCA_902573235.1 uncultured Pelagibacteraceae bacterium
ATACTAGGGTTTATTACATTAAAAATTTTTAGGGAGAAAAGTAACAATATTATGGATTTAATTTTATCTTAATTTCATATAACCTGATTAAAATTTATGTCTGAGCCAGTAATCAAATGTGAAAATGTATATAAAATATTTGGAGCAAATGCGCAAAAAATGCTTCGAGACTCTAATGGCAATGTTGATGCAAAAACTTTTCAAGAAAATGGTTGTATTGTTGGGGTAAACAATGCTTCTTTTGAAGTTTCTAAAGGAGAGATGTTAGTTGTAATGGGCTTATCTGGTTCGGGAAAGTCAACTTTATTAAGATGTATTTCAAGATTGACAGACGCAACTGGTGGTAAAATTTTTATTGAGGGTCAGGATCTATTACAATTAAATAACAAAGATCTCATAGATCTAAGAAGAAATAAAATGGGAATGGTTTTCCAAAGCTTTGCATTACTTCCACACAAGACTGTTGTAGAGAATATTGCTTTTCCACTTCAGATTAAAGGAGTAAAAACTGAGGAAAGTATTAACAAAGCAATGGGAATGGTTAAATTAGTTGGTCTTGATGGTAGAGAAAACTATTTTCCAAGAGAGCTTTCAGGAGGACAGCAACAAAGAGTAGGTATTGCAAGATCTTTAGCGGTTGAGCCTGACATTTGGTTTTTAGATGAGCCTTTTTCAGCTTTGGATCCATTAATTAGAAAAGAAATGCAAGATGAGTTTTTAAGACTTCAAGAAAAGTTACAAAAAACGATTATGTTTATTACACATGATTTTGATGAGGCTTTAAAACTTGCTGACCGAATAGCAATTATGAAAGATGGAATAATTGAACAGTTAGATACACCTGCAAATATTGTTTTAAATCCAGCTACGGAATATGTCAGAAAATTTACTGAAGAAGTTCCAAGAGAAAAAGTTTTATTAATTAGCGATGTGATGGATATATCAAAAGATAATTTAGGTGAATTAAAAGTTTCAAAAGATGCAATAATTGAAAATGTTGCCGAAAAAATTCTTACTCAAGAAAAATCTGTTGCAGTGGTCGACAACAACAACGAAATTATTGGATCTATTAACCCAACTAAAATAATCAATACTGTTTTTGGAGGAAGAAAAAATAATAATTAAATTATGGAACTTTTAAAAAAATATCCAAAAACTTTTCAATGGTTGTTTTTATTAGTTGTATTTTTTGCTTTATGCTTTGCAATTGATGTTCCTGAAACGTATAAGTTTATTAGGGGTCAAGCAGAATTCGTAAAAGATCCTAATCAAAGTAGTTATGTATTTTTAGGTAAAGAAGTAAGATATTATGCTTTTGAGGTCTTTTGGAGGTTACCACCATTGCTTGGATGGTTACCCATTTGGATTAATGACTCGCTATTTTTCTTGATGAATGAATGGATGCCAATTGAGGTTTGGAATGAAGATACTCAAGAATTTAAAAGTCGTCCCGTAGTTTTACAAATTAGTAGAAATTTGACTGCTTTTATGACTTTTCTAATAGAATTGATAAGAGAAATTTTACTAGGAGGTCTCGAAACTATTGTAGCTTTTACGAGTTGGGATTGGATAGATAAAAACCCTTGGGCTGAACTACCAGGATTACCCTGGACTATTGTTGCAGCAGGTGCAGCATTACTTTCATACAAGCTTAGCGGCAAAGGTCTAGCTTTGTTTGCAGGTCTAACAATGGTTTATATTTCTGTATTTGGTCAATGGAAACCTTCTATGCAAACTCTTTCATTTATTTTAGTCGCAGCACCTTTATCATTTATTTTTGGTTTAGGATTAGGGATAGCAGCTTTCAAAAGTAAACGTGTAGAAAAAGCTCTATATCCAATATTATTAGTAATGCAGACAATGCCACAATACGCAGTACTAGTTCCTGCATTAGTTCTTTTTGGAGTTGGTGATCATGCTGCAGTAATTATTACAATGGTTGTAGCGATACCGCCGATGATATTGTTAACTCTATTAGGATTGAGAGCGGTACCCCCAGAAGTCATTGAGGCTGGTAGAATGAGTGGATGTAATAATTTTCAACTTATGTTCAAAGTATTAATCCCAACTGCTAGAAGAGACATTCTAATTGGAGTAAATCAGGTCATAATGGTGTGTTTTTCAATGGCAGTTATTTCAGCTTTTATTGGAGCAAAAGGTTTAGGATTTAATTTATTATTAGCATTGAATCAGCTAAATATTGGATTGGCTCTTGAAGCAGGCTTATGTATTAGTTTAATTGCAATTCTATTAGATAAGATGTCTTTAGCATGGGCAAATAAACAAACAGATTATTTCGGTAATCTCACATTTTATCAAAGAAATAAAAATCTATTGTTTTTTGGTGTTATATTTGTTGTTGGAATAATCTTAGCTTACGTTGGAACTTTTTTATTTAAAGGTTCTTTCAATTATTTATTTGAAATCCCACATAATAAAGGAATATCAACTGCCGATTTTTGGAATAAGGGTGTGGATTGGATTTTTGACACTTTTTTCGTGTATATAAAAGCATTCAATACATGGCTGATAAAAGAAGTTCTTCAACCTATGAGGGCTTTGTATTTAAGAATGCCTGCGATTGCTACGATAGTTTTAGTTGTTGGAGCAGGATACCTAATAGGTGGAATACGATCAGCTTTAGTGGTTTGTGCTTTAACTTTATTTATTGCCTTAAGCCCATGGTGGGATAGAGCTTTAGTCACAGCATATATGGCAACTTTTGGGGTTGTTGTTTCTTGTATTATTGGATTTACAGTAGGAACTTTATGTTTTCAAAATAAACATTCAGCAAATTTTATGTTGGGAGTGTGTGATATCTTTCAAACATTTCCGTCTTTTGTGTATTTAATCCCAGTAATGATGTTATTTGGTATAACAGATACATCTGTATTGATAGCAGTTATAGTTTATGCAACGATTCCTGCAACTAGATACACAATCGAGGGATTAAGAAGTGTTCCAGCAGGTTTGCATGATGCAGCAACCATGTCGGGTGTAAATAAATTTCAAAGATTAACTAAAATAGAATTTCCTTTAGCATTCCCACATATGATGCTGGGTATAAATCAAACAATAGTATTTGCTTTGTTTATGGTAATTATCGGAGCATTTATTGGTACGGAAGATTTGGGTCAATATATTTTAAAAGCTTTATCGGATAAAAAAGGAGCAGGTATTGGATTGACACTTGGTATCTGTGTGGCTTTTATAGCTTTAATATTTGATAATTTGATCAGAGCTTATGTTCAAAAAAGAAAAAAACATCTTGGTATTGATTAATTTTAATCTATTTATCTAAAAAAGTTTTTGAAGAATCATCCATTGCTGTTGCCCACGGAGTATGATGAATTGGTGCAACAGAACCAGTTACTGGGGATGAAAAAGATTTATTTCTATAAGTTAATATATCTTCAACTTTATGATGTTCCCATTCTTTAAAATGCTTTCTTATTAATTCAAAATCTATTTTTGGATAATCTGACATTTCATGAAGTTCTTTTGTATATTCTGTTTGAAAATCGATCATTTGATCTGGGTTTTCAAGCTTCTCCTCCATGGAAACCCATTTATTTATATCGTTTTCAATTTCTTTATCATTCGGAATCTTAATCTTATTCATTATTACGTCTCTAGCGTACCAAGCCTGACAATCAAACATATTAAATGTATGAAACTGATCTTGCATGCCTAGATATAAAAGTTTGTGATTATCTTGCCATACAACTCCTTTATATAGTTTAGGTGGATATAATCTGTTTCTAGTTTTTAATTGTAAATTTTCCTCTAAAAAAGGAAAATGATGAAGATAGCCAGTGCATAAAATTATAACATCTGCTTCTTGTTCAGTGCCATCTTTGAAAAAAGCTTTTTTTCCTTCCAATCTATCTAGATAATGTACTTCTTTCATTCCTTTTGGCCATTTGAAACCCATAGGATTATGTCTGTATCCAATAGTTACACTTTTAGCGCCATATTTGTTGCATTGAAGTGCAACATCCTCTGCAGAATAACTACTACCCAAAACAATTACATCTTTATTTCTGAATTCTTCTGCATCTCTAAAATCGTGAGAATGCATTATTCTTCCAGGAAATGAATTCATTCCTTTATACTCAGGAATAAAAGGAACAGAAAAGTGACCAGTTGATACAACAACATAATCAAATTTGTCTGTTAAAATTTTATCATTAACTTTATCTTGAAAATTAACTTCAAATTTACCATTTTGAAAAGTTGTTCCTACAACTCTAGTATTGAATTTGATTTTATCTTTTATCTTACCTTTGTTTACTCTCCCAATAATATAGTCATACAAAACTGCTCTTGGAGGAAAAGATGGAATAGGTTTTCCAAAATGTTCATCAAATGAATAATCAGCAAACTCTAAACATTCTTTTGGTCCATTAGACCAAAGATATCGATACATACTATTGTGAACCGGATCTCCGTATTGATCAGAGCCAGTTCTCCAATTATAATTCCATAATCCTCCCCAATCTTCTTGCTTTTCAAAACAAACAACTTCAGGGATTTTTTCACCATTTTTTTCAGCTAATTCAAAAGATCTGAGCATAGATAAACCACAAGGTCCAGCTCCTATAATTGCTACTTTCGTCATTAAGTTACCAAATTTAAATTTGTTAATTTATTTTACTAACAAAATAAGGAAATTTAAAATAAAATTTTTCATTATAATCAAGATTATTTGAGATTACTTTCTCTCGTATGTGTTGTATTAAACATATAATTTTACACTAATATATATGAAAAAAATTTTGGTTATAGGTGGTGGCGCAATGGGCTCAGCTTTTACGATCCCTTGCTTAGAAAACAAAAATGATGTTACAATTACTGAACCTTACTCCAAAAGATTTATAAAAGATTTATCCTCAAAAAAAAAATTCCACTCAGCATTAAAGTTAAAACTTCCTCGTAAATTAAAATTTAGAAAATTTACAAATGA
>CACGIZ010000026.1 GCA_902573235.1 uncultured Pelagibacteraceae bacterium
AATTCCAATATCTCATTATTAATTAAGCAAAAATCTTTGTTATAATATTCATTTTTAATTGATCTATAATTAATTTCTTTTAATTTTTCCTCAAAGTGATTTTCAAAATCTTTTTCTGTGTATGTCATTTTAAGAACTATCTTCCTCTGAAATATTTTCAGAAATCAGTTTCTTTTTATATTCATTTAATAAGTCAATTCTGCTCATTTCATTTTTGATAATATCATTGATAGCCGATACCTTTTTATTTAAAGTTTTACATATTAATTTTTGTTTTTCTACTGTAGGATAAATTATCTGTAGTCTTTCTATATCGTCCATACTAATATTCTGCTGTGTATTGCTTGTTGATAATATTTCTACTTGATAATTTATATAATCGGATTGTAAAAAATATTCTAAATATTCTGGAAGAATTTTATTTTCATCTGGTTTAATTATTGCTAGAGGAGACCAAACACCAAATTCGAAATCAACTTTAACTCTAGCTATTTTCCCTACAGAGGCTGCCTTACCCATAAGTATATCATTTTTTTCTACAACAGCTTTTTTGCTATATCTCTCAAAATCCTCTTTAGAAATATATCTACAATTTTCAAAATTTAATTCATTATTTTCTATACCATCTACTGATAAAAAAGGTACACCCTCATCAATAAACTCAGGAGTTTCGTGTGGTCCATCCGTAATCCTTTCTCTTAAAACAAATTTTAGTTGGCATTTATGATATTTTTTAATCATCCGAGAGTATTGAAAACGACTTATTAATATTTTTTTCTAAGGATTTTAATTTTGTTTTAATATCATTTAATTTTTTAGATTTAACCTTTGGTGGGAAATATTTTGTAAAATTAATGTCATAACCTATTTTATTCTTAGATCTATCTATATAAGCATTGGGTAAATTGGGGTATACCTCTCTTTTTAAATATTCATCAATATTTTCTGTATATGAAACTCTCTCAAAAAAAGCTCTCTTGCTTTTATCAATTATAATTTTATCTTTTTTATCTTTCATTAATGAGCCATTCTTAGTTAGTGGTTCACGTACAGTCAGTTTGAAAAAAGAAAAATGTTTATTTGGTATAATTTTAACAAATTGGTTTTCTTCAAATTTATAGAACAAATTAAGTATTTTCTCTTTATCTCTCTCAGTTATTTCTTTCCTTTTTTTATTAAGACTTTTTCTCATACCCTTATAAAAAGATTTAGCATCAATTAGCTGAACTTTACCTTTTCTTTTTAAAGATTTTTTGTTCGATAAAATCCATATGTATGTAGGAATACCTGTGTTAAAAAACATTTGATCTGGCAGTGCTATGATAGACACTAATAGGTCATTTTCTATGATATATTTTCTAATCTCGCTTTCTCCACTTTCTGCATCACCTATAAATAATGGTGATCCATTTAAAACAATACCTATCCTACTACCAGTAGGATCCATTTTTGAAATTAAATGTTGTACAAAAAGTAATTGACCATCTGTAATTCTCGGCAAACCAGCAAAAAATCTGCCTGCTTTATCTCTTGACTCATTAAGTATGAATTCTTTAGCTGATTTCCAATCTTCACCATACGGAGGATTGGTTATCATATATTGAAATTTCATATCTTTAAATTTATCATTATCTAAAGAGTCCCCATGTCTTATATTTAGAGGGTCATCTCCAGTTATGAGCATATCAGATTTACAAATAGCATATGTCTCAGGATTAAGTTCTTGTCCAAATAAAAATGTCTTTATATTTTTATTAATTTCTTCATGAAGTGTTTCTTTTGCTATCGTAAGCATCCCCCCAGTTCCACAACAACAGTCAAAAATAGAAACAACAGGTAATTTTTTTAGTTTTGAATAATTTTCAGAAAAGATTAAAGACACTAAAAGTTTTATAACATCTCGAGGTGTATAGTGTTCTCCACTCGTTTCATTTGAAATTTCACTAAATCCACGAATTAGTTCCTCAAATATTTGACCCATTTCAAAATTTGATATCTTTGAGGGTGATAAATCAACTTGAGCAAATTTTTCTATAAATATAAATAAACGACCATTTTCATTAAGTCTTTTGATGGGATCCTCTATCTCAAAATTATCAATAATATCTGAAACATTCTTACTAAAAGAATTTAAATAAACTTTGAAATTATTATTAATATTTTGACTATCTTGACCTAATCTTTTTAAATCATAATTTGAGTAATTGTAAAAATTTTTTTTTATCTTATTTAAGATAATCGGTGTAGGATCATCTACCTTTTTTTTCCATTCGGAGTGTAATTTGATTATTTTGTCTTTATCAGACTCAATTACACTATCTAGTCTTCTTAAAACAGTAAATGGTAATATAACTTGACCGTACTCATGTGGTTTAAAAAGTCCTCTCAGTACCTCATCTTTTATACCCCAAATAAACTGTGCAATATTTTCTTTTTTAGACATTGATTTTAAAATCTACATTTGAAATGCCTTTTTGAAAACATTATTCTAGTTGTTTAAAAACAAACCCAGAATCACGATCCCTAAAAGTTTTTTCATTTAATGATTAGTATATGCATCCGGATAGTTGGCTAAATGTTCATCTGAAATTGGTATCATTACAGCACTCTCTAGAACAGCCCCCGCTTCTTTTCTTTTCTCAGCAAGTTCCTTATCATCTTTAAAAGCTTGGAGTGCTTCCATGTTTGGAAATTGCATTACTGTATGAAGTTTTGTTGGGTCATCTTTTTGTACGCCTGCAAAAACAAATTTTATTCCATGCTCTTTTAATTTTGCATCCTGTGCATAGACCATCTCTTTCCATGTTTTAAATCCTTTAGTAATTGTAATTTCACCTTTTACTAATATTGCCATATGAATCTCCTTATTTAATAATTAAAACACTACCACTGTGCCCAGAGTGTTACCAGATTAAAAATATTTTAGAATTATTGTTGCAAACAAATGTTTATTTAAACTTTAGCAATTGATTTGTAATCAATAGGTCCGCGTTTCGAATCTGTGCGGGGGCACCACTTCCTTTTAAATTTTATTAGAAATTATTACTGATCAATAAGTTTATTGTGTAATCTGAATTATCATTGAATAGATTATAATTAGAATTTATTTTTAAATCGAACTCATTTATTTTATTTGCAAATTCTAAATTAGTATTTTGAGAATTATCAAGTTCAAATGTAAATTTCATCTCATCTATAGGCACATAACCCACCGATAAATAAAGCTCATTATAATAACCTTTACCACTCGCACCGAACCGTTCCAAATTTGTGACTACTGACCAACCATTAATTTTCGTTATATCAAAACCATATCCAATTCTGTAATTATGTTTTGATTTATTATTTGCTTTATGCTCATAGATGGTGCTTTGACTATTTACATAATAAAACTCAGCTTTTGAGGAAGGACTTAAATCTCCAACATATTCTAATCTTCCATGGTGATTAATAATTTTTTCCTCTTCTTTGTCGGTTGTATCAAATAACACTCCAATAGTGGCAAAAGCAGTTTTGATATTTTGATCTTTATAAATTAATGAGTCAGATAAACTGTTACCTAGTGTTGTTTTCTCTCTAAAAGCCTCAAGCATCGTATAACCTAAATCTAATTTTATTCCTGGATTAAAATTAATTTCTTCATCATGTAATCTTTTTCCAAAATTAATTGAACCAAAGATTTGTTGTCCATCCCTAACACCTTTTAAAGTATTACCATTTATCACTCTCTTATGATCAATATCTAATAAGCTTAATCCAATAATACCGTCTGTAAAATAATCATTATCTCCAATTTTTGTCCCATAAAGAGCTAGGCTATATGAGTCGGTATTAAGATTTGTGCCCCTACCTCCAATATCAATATTCTCATTTCCATATTGAAAAACATAACCATACATTACATCTCTATTATCTTTTTTTATTTTATCAGCACCTATAGATAAACCATGACTATGAATATCACGAGAGGAAGCATTATTTGCATCCTTTTTACCAAAACTTACTCTACCCTCACTCCATTGAAACCAATCTTCACTGTTATAGGTTCTGTCTTTTTCTTTTTTAAAAGTCTCAAGAGTATTTACTAACTTAGCAATTTTTTTATTTGTAAAATCTAACTCAGCATTAAGATTTGTTAGATTATCTCTATTTTTATGTCTTCTTAGCCATTCAGTTCTATGAAAAATTGGAATAGTATTATTTCTAATTAACCTTTTTGCTGACTCAACATTTGCTTCAATAATTGCTTTCACATCAGCATTAGCAGAAGGATCAAGACAAGTTATAGTTTCAGCACAATCCACACTATATTCATATATAGTATTTACACCTGTCTGACTTTGTCTAGAGTCTGTATCTTGTGTGATATATAATTTTGTAAAATTGGCTGTAAAAATAAAACCTGCCATAATTGAATGAGTAACAGATGAATCTACTTGAGCTCTAAATGAATATGACTGCGAAAATTCTAATGTACTTACATCCCAAGGGGTTGATAGAGTGTATTTATGAATAGAGTCTGACCCATTACCACCTATATAAAATATAGTTCCATCTGAATTAAATTGAATACTTCTTGGATTATCCTCTTTATCAGTTAAAGCTGAAGATTCTGTTGAGTCTTTTGTTGCGCTTGCAACATCCCATGGAGTAGATAATGTGAATTGTTGTATTACCTCTGTTTCATTACCGGTAACATACATTTTGGTTCCATCATATTTGAAAGCTAATGCTCTTAATTGACTTTCATCTGATATAGCAAAATTATCGTCATGAACTAAAGTAGAACTATCCCAAGCAGTAGTTAAATTATATTGTTCTATAGTAAGAGATCCATTATCTACGACATACATTACTTTTCCATCTGGTTTAAAATGTATTGCGTGAGGTTTATCTATATTTGTTAATGTAGTAGAAGA
>CACGIZ010000027.1 GCA_902573235.1 uncultured Pelagibacteraceae bacterium
GCCATCTCAACACCTGATGCAGCAGGGGCGTAAAAGGCCGAACCTTTTTCTAAGAATTTAACAATTTCAGCTCCTCCGTCTCTAGTTCTTTGATTTATTTCTTCTAATCTTTTTTGTGAAATTTTTCCTTCATTTACTAGGTCTAATAATGGTCTACCTGAAACTTTTGTAAATCTTGGTAAAGGAACCATTGTATCGCCATGTCCACCCATTACCATTGCTTCTATTTCTCTTACTGGAACATTAAATTCTTCAGACAAAAACAATTTAAATCTTGAGCTATCTAAAATACCTGCCATTCCTACAACTTTATTTGGTGACAGACCTGAAAACTTTTGAAATGCCATTACCATTACATCTAAAGGATTAGTAATACATATCACAAAAGCTTTTGGAGCATTTTTTTTTATTCCCTCTGCAACTTGTTTTATAATCTTTAAGTTAATACCAAGTAAATCATCTCGACTCATACCTGGTTTTCTTGGTACACCAGCTGTAATGATTATTACGTCGGAACCTTTTATATCCTCATAATTATCAGTCCCTGAAAGCTTTACATTAAAACCATCAACCGAAGATGACTGAGCGATATCTAATGCTTTACCTTTGGCTATTCCACTAGCAACATCAAACAAAACTACTTCTTTTACTAATTCTTTTAATCCAATTAAATGTGCGAGAGTTCCACCAATTTGACCAGCGCCAATTAAAGATATCTTACTCATTTTCTCCTTTATTTCATTGTTGGCATCACAAATTCAGCATTTGATCTAATTCCTGACGGCCATCTTGAAGTTATTGTTTTTAATTTAGTGTAAAATTTTATTCCTTCCATACCATGCATTGCACTATCTCCAAATAAAGATCTTTTCCAACCACCAAAACTATGAAAAGCCATTGGAACAGGTATCGGTACATTTATACCAACCATTCCGACTTGTATTTTGCTTGCAAATGTTCTTCCAGCATCACCATCTCTGGTATAAATACTTACCCCATTTCCATATTCATGATCATTTATTAATTTAGCTGCCTCGTCAAAAGTTTTTACTCTAACAACAGATAAAACTGGTCCAAATATTTCTTCTTTATAAATTCTCATTTCTTTTGTCACATGATCAAATAAACAACCACCAATATAAAATCCATTTTCATATCCCTGTAATTTCAAATTCCTTCCATCTACAAGTAATTTTGCTCCCTCTTTAACTCCCAAATCAACGTAGCTTTTTACTTTTTCCAAATGTTCTTTGGTCACTAAAGGTCCCATTTCAGAATTTTTATCCATTCCAGGTCCAACTTTTAATGACTCTGCTTTCTTTGATAGCTTAGATACTAATTCATCTCCAATATCTCCAACAGCTACAGCTACTGATTGAGCCATACATCTTTCACCAGCAGATCCATAAGCTGCTCCCATCAGTCCATTTACAGCTCCCTCTAAATCACAATCTGGCATTACAACTAAATGGTTTTTTGCACCTCCTAAAGCTTGAACTCTTTTTTCATTTTTAGCTGAATTTTCGTAAATATATTTTGCAATTGGAGTTGATCCAACAAAACTAACAGCTTTGATATCTTTATTTGTTAAAATTGCATCAACTGCCTCTTTATCTCCATTTACTACATTAAAAACACCATCAGGCAGACCAGCATCTTTTAATAGTTCAGCCAACCTTATAGAGCATGAAGGATCTTTTTCAGAAGGTTTTAATATAAAAGTGTTTCCACAGGCGATTGCAATTGGAAACATCCACATTGGTACCATAGCAGGAAAATTAAATGGTGTGATTCCAGCAACTACTCCTAAAGGTTGCCGCATTGACCAACTATCAACATTAGTACCAACGTTTTCTGAGAATTCACCCTTAAGTAAATGAGGGATACCACAAGCAAATTCGACAACTTCTAAACCTCTAGTTAACGATCCTTTTGCGTCCTCGTATACCTTTCCATGCTCTGCTACAATCAATTGTGTAAGTTCATCTGAATTTTTTTCAATTAATTCCTTAAATTTGAACATGATTCTTGCTCTTTGAAGAGAGGGTCTTAAGGACCAATCCTCAAAAGCTTTTTTAGCAACTCCAACAGCTTGATCTAAATCAGTTTTTGAGGCTAATCTTACTTCTTTCTCCTGTTCACCAGTTGCTGGATTATAAACCTTACCTTTTTTACTTGATGATCCTGGAATTATTTTACCACCTACAAAATGTTCAATTAATTTCATGAATACGATCTTTTAGAGTAAAAAATCTTATTAGTCTATTGTTTAAATGTTAGCTGTTGCTAACATTTTTTTTATTTCTGCTATTGCTTTAGCTGGATTTAATCCTTTTGGACATGCGCTTGTACAGTTAAGAATTGTGTGACATCGATATAATTTAAGTTCGTCGGCAACCTTTTTTAATCTCACTTGTCTTTCTTCATCTCTACTATCTATAATCCATCTGTATGCTTGTAATAAAACTGCTGGACCCAAATATTTATCTCCATTCCACCAATAACTAGGGCATGATGTTGAACAGCAGGCGCACATAATACACTCGTATGCACCATCCAACTTTGCTCTATCCTCTTTAGATTGGATTATTTCTTTAGTTTGTGATTTAGAGTTAGATTTTAACCACGGTTCTATTGATTGATATTGTTTATATAAACCGTCTAAATCACCTATTAAATCTTTTTTTACTTTTAAATGGGGTAGCGGGTAAATATCAATATCACCATTTATTTCTTTATGTGGTGTCGTACATGCTAAACCATTTTTTCCACCTATATTCATAGCACATGAACCACAAACTCCATGAGCACAAGATCTTCTGTATGCCAAAGTAGGATCTATTTCATTCTTAATTTTATTCAGAATATCTAGTACTTTAGAAGGACAGTTATCCATATCTACTTCATATGTATCTACTCTTGGATTTTCTCCACTAGATGGGTCCCATCTGTAAATATTTATTCTTCTTAAATTTTTTGATCCAGTTTTGTCTTTGAAATATTTACCTTTTTTTACTTCAGAATTTTGAGGTAAATTAATTTGTACCATTAATAAACTCTTTCCTGAGGTGGAAAATATTGAACTTCGTTTGTTAAAGTAGATTTATGTACTTCTCGATAGCTAATTTTGGTATTTTTTCCATCACACCAAGCTAGAGTATGTTGCATAAATTCTTTATCATCTCTTTTTGGATAGTCTTCTCTTGCGTGTGCACCTCGACTTTCTTTTCTGTTATAAGCTGAGTCGACAGTAACAACTGCTTGTCTTATTAAATTATCAAACTCTAAAGTTTCAACCAAATCGGTGTTAAATATCATTGATTTATCTTTAACTGATATTGATTCCAATCCATCATAAGTTTTTCTAATTTCATCAACTCCTTCTTTAAGAGTTTTTTCAGTCCTAAAAACTGCACATTTTGACTGCATTGTTTTTTGCATCGACAGTCTAAGTTCAGCTGTTCCAATATCGCCTTTTGCATTTCTAATTTTATCAAAACGATCTAAACATTTTTGAGTTTCTGTATCACTTAATTCTTCATGTGGTGTTCCTGGCTTAATAAGTTCAGCAGCTCTTTTAGCTGCTGCTCTTCCAAAAACAACCAAATCAATTAATGAGTTTGAACCTAATCGGTTAGCTCCATGAACAGATACGCAAGCCGCTTCTCCAATCGCCATTAATCCTGGAACTGTTTTTTCTGAACCATTTACTGTTAAGACCTCTGCTTTATAATTAGTTGGAATACCTCCCATATTATAATGCACAGTAGGCACTACCGGGATTGGCTCTTTAGTAACATCAACATTTGCAAATAATCTTGCTGCATCTGTAATACCTGGCAATCTACTTTCAATGATATCTTTATCCAAATGACTTAAATTTAAATGAACGTGATCTTGATCTTTTCCTACACCTCTTCCTTCATTAATCTCAATAGACATTGATCTACTAACAACATCTCTTGATGCTAAATCTTTTGCTTTTGGTGCATATCTTTCCATAAATCTTTCACCCTTAGAATTTGTAAGATATCCGCCTTCACCTCTTGCACCCTCAGTGATTAAAGTACCGTGTCCATAAATTCCTGTAGGATGAAATTGCACAAATTCCATATCTTGTAATGGAAGTCCTGCTCTTAAAACCATTGCATTACCATCTCCGGTACAAGTATGAGCTGACGTCGCTGAATAATAAACTTTTCCGTATCCACCCGTCGCTATTATTACAGTATGTGCTCTAAATCTATGAATAGTACCATCGTTTAGATTCCAAGCAATTAATCCTTTACAAGCACCTTCTTTCATTAATAAATCTAGGGCAAAATATTCAATAAAAAATTCCGTTTTATGTTTTAGTGCCTGTCCGTACAATGTGTGTAAAATGGCATGACCTGTTCTGTCAGCTGCAGCACAAGTTCTTTGGACTATTCCATTTCCATAATTTTTAGTCATTCCACCAAAAGGTCTTTGGTAAATTTTGCCATCATCAGTTCTACTAAAAGGAACACCATATTTCTCTAACTCAATAACTGCTTTAGGAGCTTCTTTACAAAGATATTCAATACTATCTTGATCACCTAACCAATCAGCACCTTTTACAGTGTCATACATGTGCCAACGCCAATCGTCTTCACCCATGTTTCCTAAAGCAGCAGATATTCCACCTTGTGCCGCAGAAGTATGGCTTCTTGTAGGAAAAACTTTTGAAATACATGCAGTTTTTAGTCCAGCTTCACTTAAACCCACAGCGGCTCTTAAACCTGAGCCTCCAGCTCCTAAAACTACCACATCGTATTCATGATCTGTTATTTTATAAGAATTCATAGTCTAGTAATTAATATAATT
>CACGIZ010000028.1 GCA_902573235.1 uncultured Pelagibacteraceae bacterium
TTGTGTAGCTCGTCAATTCGATTTGTTAAAAAAGTCTCTAATAAATTAAATAAAAAATTAATTTCCTCTTTTGGTCTTCTCCAATTTTCAGTTGAAAATGCATATAAAGTCAAAAATTTAATCTTATTTTTTATTGTTTCTTTTATAATTTTTTCTACTGTTTTTAACCCGGCTTTATGTCCAGCATTCCTCGAATTTCTATATTTTAAACCCCATCTCCCATTACCATCCATGATAATGGCTACATGTTTTAAAGGGTTCATATTGTCATTATTTCTTTTTCTTTTGATAAAACTTTTTCATCGACTATTTGAATGTGCTTGTCAGTTATATTTTGTACATTTTTTTCAAAAGATTTTTCTTCATCTTCACCAATTTCTTTAGATTTTAATAATTTCTTCAATTCTTCATTCGCATCTCTTCTTATATTTCTTATAGAAATTTTACACTTTTCACCCATTGATTTTATAAGTTTCTTTAACTCAATTCTTCTTTCTTCATTTAACTCTGGTACTGGTAATCTTATTAGTTGACCATCAATTTGAGGATTTAACCCTAGTTCTGATTTTTTGATTGCTGCGTCAATTAATTGAACATTGTTCATATCCCAAACTTGAATATTAATCATTCTTGGTTCTGGAGTTGTAATACTGCCTATTTGATTAATTGGCATTTGTTGACCATAAACATCAACTTTTATGATGTCTAGCATCGCGGAATTGGCTCTTCCAGTTCTTAATGAGGATAATTCTTTTGAAAATACCTCAATAGCTTTATCCATTTTGAGACTATGTGATTTTTCATCAAACATTTAATCACCAATTTTTATTCTACTAAACTCCCTGATCTTCAAATCATTAATAGCAAGTTCTTTTAAAATATCTTGAACTTTTTTTTTGGGCTCCATTACCCACGCTTGAGTTAAAAGAGCATTTTCCTCTCTAAACTTGTTCATTTTACCAATACTAATTTTTTTAGCAATATCCTCAGGTTTTCCCATATTTTTAAGCTCTTCTGTAATTAGTTGTTGTTCTTTATCAATCACTGATTTATCAATCAAACTAGATTCTAAAGCTAATGGATTTGATGCAGCGATGTGCATTGATAATTGTTTTCCAAAAGTTTTTACAGCTTCAGAACTTTCTTTTGTCTCAATAGCCACAACCACTGCTAATTTTGCTAAATTATCTTTTACAACTGTATGAAGATATCGGTAGTTAATCGATGAGGCAATTGAAATGGTTTTAGTTTGGCCAATAGTAATTTTTTCACCAATTTTAGCTATCAATGCTACTAAATTATCTTCTACTGATTTATTATTTTTCATCTTTATTTTTTTTAACTTTTCAACATCAGAATTAATTTGATTATTTAGTTCACTCAATTCTTTTACAAAATTTATAAAATCATCATTTTTTGCAACAAAGTCTGTCTCACAATTTACCTCAATTATAGATGTTTTATTTTCATCTCCACTTATTGCAACAACTCCTTCTTTGGCATCTCTAGACATTTTTTTGGATGCTTTTGAAATTCCCTTAACTCTCAAAATTTCTATAGCTTTGTCTAAATCTCCACTGGACTCCTTGATAGCTAAATTACAATCTTTAAACCCTGCACCGGTAGCTTCACGAAGTTTTTTTACTTTTTCAATATCACTCATTCTAATTTAATTTTTTATCCTCTTTTTTTGAAGATTTAGAGAATTTTTTTTCTAATTTTTCTCTATCAATCTCTGCTACAGTTTTATTTTTTTTGTTAGATGTTTTATTATTTTCAGGCTCAGTTTTACTTACATCAATAGTCGAGGCCATTTTTTTTGCATCAATAATTGTTTCTTTAATTAAGTTGCAGTAAAGATCTATTGATCTTCTTGCATCATCATTTCCAGGTATTGGATAATCGATACCATCAGGATTTGAATTGCTATCCAAAATTGCAATTATTGGAATTCCTAATTTTACTGACTCTTGAATAGCTAATGACTCATAATTTGTGTCAATTATAAATACTAAATCAGGAATTTTTTTCATTTCGGATATTCCACCTAATGATCTTTGTAATTTATCTTTTTTAACACTCATTTTGAGTAACTCTTTTTTTGTAAAACCTCTATTTTCAGCAGATAAATCTGACTCTAACTTTTTAAGTTTTTTAATTGAGTTTGAAATAGTTCCCCAATTTGTAAGCATACCACCTAACCACCTATAATTCACAAAATATTGATCTGTTTCTTTAGCTAATTCAGCTATTGCTTCAGAAGCCTGTTTTTTTGTTGAAACAAATAATATTTTTCCACTATTTGTTATTGTTGAATGTACTTTTTCTAGGGCTACTTTAGTTAATTCTAAAGTTTGTGTTAAATCAATTATGTGAATTGAATCTCTCTTTCCAAAAATATATTTTTTCATTTTTGGATTCCATCTAAGAGTTTTGTGACCTAAATGGACTCCAGCTTCTAATAATTGTTGAATTGTTACGTTAGGTATTTTCATATTTTTTCCCGGTTAATCCACCACAGTAATTTCCAATTAAGGACCGGAGGTATAAAACCAATAACTGTGTGCGTGTTAATTTAATTTCAGACTATTTACAAATTTTTGACAAAATTAACAAGAGTAAATTAACCTATTTTAGCTGAAATTTCTTTATTTCTGAGCATATTGAGTGTTTTTCTATCAATATCTCTCTTTTTTTGAAGTTGAAATTTTAGATCATTATTTTTGTCACTCATCTCAATCATAATTTGAGTATCGCCATTTTTACTTAAAACATTTGAAATTTCATTCAATTCTTTTAAAGATTTAAGCTTGAAGGTTACTTCATTGATTGGTTTATTTAATAAATCTTTTAAAGATACAATCTTTTTAACATTAATTCTTGTAAAACGATTTTCTTCGTTTGAAAGTGATTTGACTAAAGTTATGATCAACGAATTTCCATCTTTTAAAATTTGACGATTTAAATCCAAAACATCAGAAAATATGAATAATTCAAATACACTTGTAAGATCTGTTAATTTGAGAACAGCATAAGAGTTTCCTTTTGATGTTTTTCTTTCTTGAATTTTCAATAATGTACCAGCTATATTTGCCTCACGTAAATCGTTACTATTGTTAAAGTTTGAATAATCAATAATCTTATAATCATCAAATATTTCTTTATATTGGTTAAGTGGATGATCAGAAATAAAAAAACCAACTGCCTCAAACTCTTTAGATAATCTTTCTTCAAAACTCCAATCATCTATATTCGTAATAATCTCGTCATCTTGTGAGTTATTTTCACCAAAAAGATCTATTTGATTTGCAGATTTATTTTCAAATATATTTTTAGATTTTGTAATGAAATTCGGTATTGAATTAAACAATGCTTGTCTATTCGAATTTAATTTATCAAATGCACCTGCTTTAACCAATCCCTCCAGTTGTAACTTATTAATATCTTTTGGGTTTACTCTCTTCAAAAAGTCATTAAGAGATTTAAATTTTCCATTATTTTCTCTTTCCTTTGTAATATTTGATATAGCTTCATAGCCAACAGCTTTGATAGATCCTAATGCATAATAAAATTTACTACCATCAGTTTTAAAATCAGCATAACATTCATTAATATCTGGTCTTAAAATTTCAATATTTAATCTTTTTAATTCTTCATAAAATTCACTTAGTTTATTTTGATTAGATATATCCATTGTCATAGACGCTGCTATAAATTCTTTTGGATAATATGTTTTCAAAAACGCTGTTTGATATGAAATAATAGCATAAGCCGCAGCATGACTTTTATTAAATCCATATTCAGCGAAAGGTTCTATTTTAAGAAATATGCTTGCAGCAACCTCTTTACTAATACCATTATTGACTGCGCCAGAAATAAAATTTTGTTTTTGCTTTTCTAATTCGGCTCTTTTCTTTTTACCCATTGCTCGTCTTAAAATATCAGCTTGTCCTGCTGTAAAACCTGATAATTTTTGGGCTATTTGCATAACTTGTTCTTGATAGATAATTACACCATAGGTGGGCTTTAAAATATCTTCTAATAAAGGATGCAAATAATCTGGATTTTGTTTTCCATGTTTGCAATCATTATAAGTCGGGATATTACTCATAGGACCTGGCCTATAAAGTGCAACTAAAGCAATAATGTCCTCAATATGATTAGGTTTCATTTTTATAAGTGCTTCTCTCATTCCAGCACTTTCTATTTGAAATAAACCAACTGTATTTCCTGAAGATAGTAAATCAAAAACTTTTTGATCTTCAAAATTAATATTCTCAATTTTAAAATCTTTATCTTTTTTTCTAATTAGTTTTTG
>CACGIZ010000029.1 GCA_902573235.1 uncultured Pelagibacteraceae bacterium
TTGGTCTATAGGCACTGGTTTAATTCCAAAATCAACAGATTTATCAGATACAATCGATTTTATAAAAAGTAAGATAAAAAAAAATAAAGTTTTATATGGTGGATCTGTAAATCCTAAAAATATTAACCAGTTAAGATCTATTGATAATATTGATGGATTTTTAGTTGGTGGGGCTTCTCAAGATGCGAAAAAATTTATTGATATAATCAAAAAAACCTTTAATTAAACCTCCATGGAAAATATTTTCTTAATCCTTAATATCATATTTGCAATCATTTTAGTTTTACTAGTTTTAATGCAAAAATCTGAGGGTGGGGCACTTGGAATAGGGGTCTCGCAGGAAAATTTTATGTTTTCAAGATCTGCTGGTAATTTTATGACCAAAGCAACTGCTATAGTTGCTACATTATTTATTATTTGTAGCTTAGGTCTTACTATCATTTCTAGAGGTGATTTGGCTCCAACATCATCTGTTTTAGATACAGTTAAAGAAAAAACTGAAGATACACCTGAAATACCAGAGAATAATAATTAATCCTTTTCAATCCCTTTTTTATTCGCTATAAGATAATTCCATGGCGCGATTTATATTTGTCACGGGCGGCGTGGTTTCATCATTAGGAAAAGGTCTCTCTTCAGCTTCATTAGCTTATTTACTTCAATCCAGAGGTTACAAAGTAAGATTGAGGAAACTTGATCCATATTTGAACGTAGATCCAGGGACAATGAGTCCATTTCAACATGGAGAGGTTTTTGTAACTGATGATGGAGCAGAAACAGATCTTGATTTAGGTCATTATGAAAGATTTTCTGGAGTATCTGCTAGAAAATCTGACAATATAACCACAGGAAAAATTTACAATGATGTTCTCAAAAAAGAACGTAAAGGAGAATATCTTGGTAAAACAGTTCAAGTTATACCTCATATTACAGATCGTATTAAAGAATTTATTAAAAAAGACTCATCAAAGGAAGATTTTGTTATTTGCGAAATAGGTGGAATTGTAGGAGATATTGAAAGCCTACCTTTTATAGAGGCAATAAGACAGTTTGCTAATGATATAGGAAAAAAAAATACACTATTTATTCATTTAACACTTGTTCCTTACTTAAAATCCTCAGATGAAATTAAAACTAAACCTACTCAACATTCTGTGAAAGAATTAAGAAGTATAGGTATTCAGCCAGACATAATTATTTGTAGATCTGAAAGATCTATTCCATTTGAACACAGAAAAAAAATATCATTATTTTGTAATGTAAACATTAAAAATGTAATTGAAACTGTAGATGTGAGAACTATTTATGAAGCACCAATTAGTTTTTTCAAGGAAAAATTGGATATTCAAGTTTTAAATTACTTCAATTTAAAATCAAAAAAACCAGTTAATTTAAATCCTTGGAAAAAAATTACTAAAATTATTTTACAAACAAAAAAACAAGTAAATATTGCAATTATTGGAAAGTATGTTGAGTTAAAGGATGCCTATAAATCTCTTGATGAAGCACTCACCCATGGTGGTATTGAAAATAATACAAAAGTTAACCTAGTAAGGATTGACTCTGAGAAATTAGAAGCATCAGAGATACCAAAAAAACTTAGAAATATTTCTGGAATTTTAATACCTGGTGGTTTTGGTAAAAGAGGTACCAACGGAAAAATTGCTGCAATTAAATATGCAAGAAATAATAAAATCCCGTTCCTCGGAATTTGTTATGGAATGCAAATGGCAATAATCGAATTTGCAAGAAACAAACTAAATTTAAAAAAAGCCACTTCTAGTGAATTTGATAAAAAAGGACTTCCAGTTATAGGTTTAATAAATGAATGGGTTAAAGACGGCAAAACTATAAAAGGAACAGATAAAGACTTGGGGGGCACAATGAGATTGGGTTCTTACGAGGCTAAATTGAGAGATAATTCAATGATTAGAAAGATTTATGGAAAGAAAGTAGTTAACGAGAGACATCGACACAGATATGAAGTTAATATTAACTATAAAGACAAATTTGAGAAAAAAGGAATGGTTTTTTCTGGTTTATCTCCAGATGGTTTATTACCTGAAATAATTGAACTAAAAAATCATCCTTGGTTTATTGGTGTTCAGTTTCATCCAGAATTTAAATCTAGACCTTTAGCTCCTCATCCTTTATTCTCATCTTTTATCAAAGCAGCTAAAAATCATAAATGAGCAACATAAAAGTTAATTGTGGAAAAATAGAAATCTCAAACGATAGAAAAATCTGTATTATCGCTGGTCCTTGTCAACTTGAGTCAGAGCAACATGCAATGGATATGGCTGGTAAAATAAAAGAAATTACTGGTAAATTTGGTTTAGGTTTCATTTATAAAACATCATTTGATAAAGCTAATAGAACAAGCCTCAAAGGTAAAAGAGGAGCTGGTTTGGAAGCTTCTCTTCCTATATTTGATAAAATTAAAAAAGATTTAAATGTACCTGTTTTAACAGATATTCACAATATAGAACAATGCTCTATAGTTGCGAAGCATGTTGATATATTACAAATCCCTGCTTTCTTGTGCAGACAAACAGACTTGTTAGTAGCTGCAGCTAGTACTAATAAAATTATTAATGTAAAAAAAGGTCAATTCTTAGCACCATGGGATATGGTTAATGTAACTAAGAAAATTTCAGACTCTGGAAATAAAAATATTTTAGTTACAGAGAGGGGAGCAAGTTTTGGTTATAACACATTAGTTTCAGATATGAGGTCAATACCTATAATGGCAAAAAATGGTTATCCAGTGATATTTGATGCTACACATTCTGTTCAGCAACCTGGTGGACTAGGAGAAAAAAGTGGAGGTCAAAGAGAATTCGTTGAGTATCTAGCGAGAGCAGCTGTAGCTGTTGGTGTTGCAGGAGTTTTTATAGAAACACACCAAGATCCAGATAACGCACCTTCAGATGGTCCTAATATGGTTCCATTAAATAAACTAGAGAATTTGTTAAAACAACTTACAGATATAGATAACTTAATTAAAAATTAGTGAGTCAAATTTTAAAAGTAAAAGCACGTCAAATTTATGACAGCAGAGGCAATCCAACTGTAGAGGCTGAAGTTTTTATAAAAAATAATAGTGCTAAAGCTATTTGTCCTTCAGGTGCATCCACTGGTACTTATGAGGCTTTTGAAAAAAGAGATATTAATAATAAAAAATATTTAGGAAAAAGTGTTTTAAGTGCAATTAAATTAATAAATTCTAAAATTTTTAAAAAAATAAAAGGTGAAAATATCCATAATCAAGAAAGAATTGACTCGTTGATGATTAACTTAGATGGTACAAGACAAAAAACAAAAATAGGAGCTAACTCTATTCTTGCTGTTTCAATGGCAGTTAAAAAACTTTCAGCTAAAGTTAAGAAATTACCTTTATATAAAACTTTTTCTGTTAAAAACAATTTTCAACTACCTTATCCGTTAATGAATATAATTAATGGTGGTGCGCATGCAAATAATGATTTGAGAATTCAAGAATTTATGATTAGACCCGATAAAGCAAAAAGTTTCTCTGAAGCAATGAGAATGTGTTTTTTAGTAATAAATAACTTAAGAAAATTATTAAAGAATAATGGATTATCTACATCTGTAGGTGATGAAGGTGGATTTGCACCAATGATTTCAAGTAATGACAAAGCTTTAGACCTCATAGTATCAGCAATTAAAAAATCTGGCTTTAAAAATGGTAAAGATATTTCTATTTGTTTAGATGTAGCTGCAAATGAACTATATAAAAAAAATAAATATTCTATTTTTTCAAAGAATTATGTATCTGTAGATAAATCAATTAAAGAGTATAAAAAAATAATAACAAAATATAAAATCAAATCTATAGAAGATCCGTTTGCTGAAAATGATTGGATTTCATGGAATAAGTTGATGAAATCAACTAAAAAGGTTCAAATAGTTGGTGACGATCTTTATGTAACAAATTTAGAAAGACTTAAAAAGGGATTTTTAAATATTTCATCTAATGCGATATTGATAAAACTTAACCAAATTGGCACTGTCTCCGAAACACTCGAAGTTATAAAATTTGCACGAATTATTGGTTTCAAAACTATTATTTCTCATAGGTCTGGGGATAGTGAGGACACTTTTATTGCTGATTTGGCTGTTGGGACTAATTCAAATCAAATAAAAACTGGGTCTTTGGCTAGATCTGAAAGAGTAGCT
>CACGIZ010000030.1 GCA_902573235.1 uncultured Pelagibacteraceae bacterium
TCGAATTGCTCCTAAGAATGGATATTTAGAATTTGATGCCCATCCTCCCATAATTATTCCATACACTCCCAATGAAGAAACAGCAAAAATATATAATATACCAACATTTATATCTGCCAATACTTGTTGAGCACCAAAAGGAATTACAGCCCATGCTATTAAAGCTAATGTCATTGTTATAATTGGTGCTAGAATAAAAATTACTTTATTTGAGCTAGCTGGAATTATTATTTCTTTAAAAATATATTTGAGAGCATCTGCAAGAGATTGTAGTAAGCCAAAAGGACCCACTACATTAGGACCTCTTCTTTTTTGAACAAAAGCCCAAACTCTACGATCTAGCCAAACAATCATTGCAACTGATACCAATACAGGAACTAATAAAAATAAAATTTTATAACTTTCTTGAAAAATAATATCCAAATATTCCATTAATTAACCTTCAGTACCTGTTTTTTTAAAATCTAATTTAGAATTATTACATTCAAACATAGTTTTTGATGAACGTGCAATAACGTTAGAAAAATAATAATCTTTAAATTCAACTTTAAGAGTTTCGTTGGTAAAATTATTTTCATAATCTTTATTAATTAATTCTGAATTTTTTTTATCTTGTTTAATTTTTAGATAATTAAACATGCTACTTTCAAGCTCGTCTTTGTCATTAAAAAGTTTTCTTTTGTTCATTACTTCTGCAAGATCGTTGATAATTTGCCAATCCTCTTTTGCATCTCCAGGAGGATATGATGCTTTAAATGCTTTTTGAATTTTACCCTCTAAATTTGTATAGTGACCCGATTGTTCGGTATAAGCTGCACCTGGTAAAATAATATCTGCAATTTCTGCACCTTTGTCTCCATGGCTACCTTGATAAATGATAAACTCATCTTTCTTTTTAAAGTTTAAATTATCTTGTCCCAGTAAAAAAACAATTTCAAATTTATGATCATTTATTTCTTCTATAAGTGTATTACTCCTATCGATTATATCTAAGTCTAAATTTCCAACTGTTGATGCATCTACAGACAATATATTAATAGGATTCCAATCATTGGTAATTTTTTTATTCTTAGATAAAAATTGTTTGAATGAATTAAATAGATCACTTGCTGAACTTATTTTGAAAAATGATTCTCCAAATATAATCATTGGTTTTTTTGCCTCTACAATTTTTTTTGATAATTCATTATTATCATTAGATATGTCTTTAAGCGTTTGAGTTTTACCGTCCAGACTTTGATAATGATAAGTCAAGTCACCAACATTATTCAATGAAATAATCTTTGTACAATTATTAACGTATGCTTTTCTTATTCTGGCATTAACCATTGTTGCTTCAAATCTAGGATTTGTACCTATCAATAAAATCAAATCCGCATCTTCAATTCCATTTATAGATGAATTAAACAGATAATTTTCTCTTAACGAATAATCAATAAAGTTTTTTGTAGATCTAAAATCATATTTTCTACTGTCTATTGTTCTTTCTAAGAATTCTTTAAAAATAAAACCAGTTTCCATATTTGTAAGATCTCCAACAAAACCACATATTTTATCTTTATTTGTATTTTCAATTTTAGATTTAATGATTCTATAAACTTCATTCCAAGATGCTTTATCAAACTTATTATTATACTTAATATATGGTGTATCTAACCTTTGATTTAATAATCCATCACATGCATATCTTGTTTTATCTGAAATCCATTCCTCATTTATATCCTCATTAATGAGTGGTAAAACTCTTTTTACTTCCCAATCATAGGTATCTACTCTTATATTTGAGCCAACTGCATCCATAACATCAATTGTTTCAGTTTTTTTTAATTCCCAGGGTCTAGCTTCAAACACATAAGGTTTAGAAGTAAGCGCTCCTACTGGACAAAGGTCGATTACATTTCCAGACAATTCAGATTGAACAGATTGTTCTAGATAAGTAGTTATTTGCATATCTTCACCTCTTCCTATTGCTCCTAGTTCTGGTACTCCTGCTACCTCAGTTGCAAATCTAACACATCGAGTACAATGAATACATCTTGTCATTTGAGTCTTAATCAATGGGCCCATATTCTTATCAGGTACTGCTCTCTTATTTTCTTTAAACCTTGACTTATCTACTCCATAAAACATAGATTGATCTTGAAGATCACATTCTCCTCCTTGATCACAAACAGGGCAATCTAAAGGATGATTTGCTAATAAAAACTCCATTACACCCTTTCTTGATTTCTCTATTTTTTGGGTATTAGTTTTAATAACCATTCCATTTGCTGCAGGCATTGCACATGATGCTATTGGTTTTGGCGATTTTTCAATTTCAACTAAACACATTCTACAATTACCAGCTATTGATAATTTTTCATGGTAACAAAATCTTGGAATTTCTACTCCTGCTTTCTCACAAGCTTGAAGAACAGTCAATCCTTCTTCAACTTCAACGTCAATATCATTAACTTTTAATTTAAGCATTTTTGTCCAGTAAGTGTTGATCTACTAAATATGGAATATTCTTATTTTCTTTAACAATCGGGTCAAATTTATTTCTTTTTTTAATTTCATCTTTAAAATGTCTCAACAAACCTTGGACAGGCCAAGATGATCCTTCACCAAAAGCACAAATTGTATGTCCCTCTATTTGTTTTGTAACATCACCTAACATTTCTATTTCATCTTTAGATGCCTCACCTCTTGACATTCTTTCAAGCATTCTCCACATCCAACCTGATCCCTCTCTACAAGGGGTACACTGTCCACAACTTTCATGCTTATAAAATCTTGCAATTCTAGCCATGCATTTAATAATGTCCTGATCTTTGTTAATTACAACAACACCTGCTGTACCTAATCCACTTTTCTCTGACATTAATGAGTCAAAATCCATGGTTAATGTTTCACATTTGTCTTTTGGTATTAATGGCATTGAGGATCCACCAGGAATTACAGCTTGTAAATTATCCCAACCACCAATGACACCTCCAGCATGGACCTCGATTAATTCTTTAAGAGGAATATTCATTTCTTCTTCAACATTACAAGGATTGTTCACATTACCCGATATACAAAATATTTTAGTTCCAGTATTTTTTTCTCTTCCTAAAGATGCAAACCATTTTCCACCTTTTCTAAGAATAGTTGGTACTACTGCTA
>CACGIZ010000031.1 GCA_902573235.1 uncultured Pelagibacteraceae bacterium
TAGCAATAAATCAAAATAATAAAGTGAGTGATGAAGCGTCCCTTTTTATAAATAATGATTATAAAATAAAATTTATACCAGGTGAAAATAAAAATAATAAAATTACTTATTTAAATGATATTAATGAGCCAAAAACCTTTTTTGGCATAGGCTTTGATATTCATAAATTAGTTAAAAATAGAAGACTTTATTTGGGTGGATCAAGAATACCTTTTCATTCTGGACTTAAAGGCCATTCAGATGGAGATGTAATTTTGCATTCAATAATTGATGCAATTTTAGGTGCTACACAAAAGAGGGATATTGGTAGTCATTTTCCTAATACAAAAAAATTTAAGAATATTAAATCTGTAAAGATGTTAAAACCCATCTTAAATAATTTAGATAAAGAAAATTTTATTATAAATAATCTTGATATTAATCTAATTTGCGAGCAGCCTAAAGTTTCAAAATATAGAAATAAGTTAGTCAATTCTATTTCAAGAATTATGAATTTGAATAAGAACCAAATTAATTTAAAAGGTAAAACAGTTGAAAAATTAGGATTAATAGGTAAAGAGAAAGCCATAGCTTGTGAAGTTATAATTTCAATCACAAAGTATGATTAAAAATTTAAATTCGTTATTTGTAACAATGTTTGGTTTAGGAAAAATAAAACCTATTCCTGGAACCTATGGATCCTTGGCTACGGTAATTATACTTTATTTTTTTTTTCATATTTTATCTGTTTCTTCAAATTTAATATTATTAGGTTTATTGATCATTTTTGTATTTTCCTTTTTTTCTGTTGCCTTGCACATTAAAGATAGTGATAATAAAGATCCCAAAGAAGTAATAATTGATGAATTCATCGGTCAATCTATTCCAATTTATTTATACGAGATTTCTCATGGAATAAAAAAATCTCCTGATGAAGCTTTAATATTTTACGGTGTTTGTTTTATCCTCTTTCGATTTTTTGATATTGTAAAACCTTTCCCTGTTAATTATTTTGACAAAAACTACAAAAATAGTTTTGGTGTAATTATGGATGATGTTTGTGCAGGATTTTATGTTGTTATATCTTTAATTTGTTTTATGGTTTTAAGTAGTTATTTGATGTGATGAAATCATTAATTAATATTTTAGCCAAAAAGAAACTTAGAATTTCAGTTGTGGAGTCGTGCACTGGTGGACTACTAGCAAGCAATATAACATCTACAAGTGGAGCATCTAAAGTATTTAATTTAGGATTTGTTACTTATTCAAACCAAGCAAAAATAGAAATTTTAAAAGTAAATAAAAATATTATTCGAAAATATGGTGCAGTAAGTCACGAATGCTGTTCAGCGATGGTAAACAATTTATCTAAAATCTCAAAAGCTAATATTAATGTTTCAGTTACTGGAATAGCAGGTCCAAAAGGTGCTACTAAATTAAAACCTGTAGGATTAGTTTATATTGGAATTAAGAAAGGTAATAAAATTATTGTAAATAAATGCTTATTTAAAAGTAAAAAAAGATCTTCAATACAAAAAGCTACAGTGAGTAAAGCCTTAAATTTAATTCTTAGAACTGTGAAATAATTCTTCCGCTCTCTTCTGAAAAGCGTCAGCAATTTTCTCTAATCCAAATTGAAATGAAACGATCATTAAAGAATTTAAAAATTTATTTTTAATTTCAAAATCAATATCAAAAATTACTTCTGTATAACCATTTTTTTTATCGCTAAAAATCCAATTATTTGATAGATGGTTTAAAGGTCCATCAATATTTTTTACAAATATAGAGTCTTTCTTTTTATTAAAGACCACATCACTTTTATAAGTATCTTTAAATGGTCCTTTTCCAATTGTAAGATCAGCAATAATATTTTTTAAATCACCTTGGTCTTTATTTTCATATATTTTTGCATCATAACAAAAAGGAACAAATTCTGGATATTTTTCAATGTCCAAAACCAAATTGATTAAATCTTTTTTTTTACATTCAATTAATCGCTTAACTGAAGCCTTGGGCATTAATTGATATTAATTCGGTTTTGCTGAAGTTTAGCAAAGTCTTCATCTGCATGATAAGAAGATCTAGTTAAAGGAGATGATGAAACTAATAAAAAACCTTTGGCTTTTGCAATGTTTCCTAATTCGTCAAATTCTTTTGGTGTATAATATCTTTCAAGCGGAAAATGTCTAACGGATGGTTGTAAATATTGACCGATAGTTAGAAAATCTACATCAGCAGATTTTAAATCATCCATAACTTGTAAAATTTCATCTCTTGTTTCACCAAGACCAACCATTATTCCTGACTTAGTAAAAATTTTTTTGTTTACTACTTTGGCATTTTTTAAAAGTTCTAAAGACGCAAAATATCTAGAACCTGGTCTTACTTTTAAATAGAGACTGGGAACCGTTTCAATATTATGATTAAAAACATCAGGGTTAGCTTCTAAAACTTTTTTATAAGAATTGCCTTTTCTCAAAAAATCTGGTGTCAAAACCTCAATTGTAGTATTAGGATTAGTTTTTCTTGTTTGATTAATTACTTCATAAAAATGATTAGATCCGCCATCATCCAAATCATCTCGATCAACTGATGTAATTACAACGTGTTTTAAATTTAATTTTTTCACAGCTTCTGCAATTTTTATTGGCTCAAGAGAGTCAAGGTTTCCTGGTTTACCAGTTTTAACATCACAAAATGCACATGCTCTTGTGCAAGTATCACCCATGATCATAAATGTAGCGTGTCTTTTACTCCAACATTCAGTAATATTTGGACAATTAGCCTCCTGACAAACTGTTACAAGATTATTTTTATTTACAATTGTTTTTGTTAAGAAAAACTCTTTGCTGTTTGATAATTTTGATCTTATCCAATTAGGTTTT
>CACGIZ010000032.1 GCA_902573235.1 uncultured Pelagibacteraceae bacterium
CTCACCAGAGGTAGGAAAGTAAAAGTTTCGGGATACAAAAAAGCAATAATAACTTTAAAAAAAGGTCAAAGTATTGATCTAACAACAGGAATTTAAAATGGCATTAAAAACTTTTAAACCTTATACAAAATCTACAAGAGGAACAATTCTTGTTGATAGAGCTGGACTTTGGAAAGGTAAACCTTTTAAATCTCTCGTGTCTCCAAAGAATTCAATGAAAGGTAGAAATAACAATGGTCATATAACATCATCTAATAGGGCTGGTGGACATAAAAAAATGTATAGACAGGTAGATTTTTACCGAAAAAAATTTGATATACCTGCAAAAGTTGAAAGAATTGAATATGATCCAAATAGATCATGCTACATCATGCTAGTAAAGTTTGATGATAATTCACATGCATATTATTTAGCACCGCAAAAAATAAGAGTAGGTGATGAAATTGAAAATGGAGCCAAAAAAGAAATTAAGATTGGAAATTGCATGCCATTAAGAGACATCCCGGTCGGAATTGATATCCACAATGTTGAAATTCAACCAGGTGCTGGTGGGAAAATAGCTAGATCTGCTGGTACTTCTGTCACGATAAGTGGTTTAGATGGAAATTATAGTCTTATAAAACTCGCCTCAGGGGAAGTTAGAAAAATTGACTCTAGATCTTTAGCAACTATTGGAGTTTTGAGTAATCCTGATCAAAAAAATATTAAGATAGGTAAAGCTGGAAGATCAAGATGGTTGGGTAGAAGACCACACACAAGAGGTGTAGTTAAAAACCCAGTAGATCATCCTCATGGTGGTGGAGAAGGTAAATCTGCTGGAGGAAGACATCCTGTCTCACCTACTGGACAATCTGCAAAAGGATTAAAAACTAGAGATAACAAGAGAACAGATAAATTTATCATTAAAAGAAGAAATAAAAGGAAGGATACAAAATAATGGCTAGAGCAGTATGGAAAGGACCTTTTGTTGAGAATAGCTTAATGAAAAAAGTTGATAAATATAAGACAGATCCAAAGAAAATACCTATTAAAACTTGGTCAAGAAAATCAACAATTATCCCAGATTTTGTTGGTGTGAGTTTTTTAATTTATAATGGTAAAAAGTTTATTCCAATAACAGTTTCTGAAGATATGGTCGGACATAAACTAGGGGAGTTTGCACCTACTAGAACTTTTTTTGGACACACACCAGCTGATAAAAAGGCTAAACCAGCTGAAGCAGAGGTTAAGAAATAGATATGAGTAAAAAAAAGAAAGTTAATAAATTAAAAGAAAAAACTGTTAGATCAATTAATAATAATATCAGATCTAGCGTTAGAAAACTTAACCCAATATTAAAAGGTATAGTAGGAAAAAAGGTTGATGTAGCAATTAGAGATTTGCAATTTTCAGAAAAAAGAATTACGAATGATATTGAAAAAACTTTAAATTCAGCTGTTGCTAATGCTGAGAATAACTTTCAATACGACATAGATAAACTAATTGTAAAAGAGGCTTATTGTGGAAAAAAAATTACTATGAAAAGGTTTAGGCCAAGAGCAAAAGGAAGGGCTGCTCCAATATTAAAACCTTATTCAAGTGTAACTATCATATTATCAGAAGCAAAAAAAATGGAGAGTCATGGGACAAAAAGTTAATCCAGTAGGTTTTAGATTAGGAGTAAACAGAGGTTGGGACTCAGTTTGGTATGCTAAAAAGAAAGATTTTGGAAATTATCTGATAGAGGATTTTAAAATAAGAGAATATATCAAAAAAAATGTAATTAACTCAGGAGTTTCCAAAGTTATGATTGAGCGAACTTCGAATAAATGTTATGTAACAATTTACACTTCTAGACCTGGTTTTGTTATTGGTAAGAAAGGCAGTGATATTGATAAGATAAAAAACAATCTATCAAAATTTACCTCTAATGAAGTAAATTTAAATATTAAAGAAGTCAAAAAACCAGAGACAAATGCATATCTTGTTGCTGAAAATATTGCACAACAACTTGTAAAAAGAATTTCTTATAGACGAGCAATGAAAAGAGCGATGCAATCGTGCTTAAGATTAGGAGCAAGAGGAATAAAAGTTTCTATTAGTGGTAGGTTGGGTGGAAATGAAATTGCTAGAACTGAATGGTTGCGTGATGGTAGTATTCCTTCTCATACTTTAAGAGCAGATATAGATTATGCTGAAGCTGAGGCATTGACCACTTATGGAATAATAGGAATTAAAGTCTGGATATATAAAGGGGAAGTTTTTGCAAAAGAATTTAGTCAAGAAACAAATAAAATAATTAACAAAGAGGGTAAAGAGTAAAATGTTACAACCTGTAAGAACTAAGTGGAGAAAAGCTCATAAAGGTAGAATACATGGTACTGCTTCTAGAGCAAATTTTATTAACTATGGTGCTTATGCACTAAAAGCCCTTACCCCTGATAGAGTTACAGGAAAACAAATTGAAGCAGCGAGAGTAGCATTAACAAGACACATGAAAAGACAAGGTAGAGTATGGACAAGAATATTTCCAAACATACCAGTGTCAAAGAAACCTATAGAAGTTCGAATGGGTAAAGGTAAAGGATCACCAGAATATTATGCTTGTAGAGTAAAACCAGGAAGAATTTTATTTGAAGTAGATGGTGTTTCAGAACAAATAGCTAAAGAAGCATTATATAAAGCATCTGCAAAATTACCTATAAAAACAAAAACAATTAAAAGGTTTATTTAAAATGAAAAAAAAAGAAATTAAAAAATTATCAAAAGATGAGGCTTTAAAGAACATTGAGAAGTTTAAAAAAGATTTATTTAATTTTCGATTTCAAAAGATGAATTCTCAAATAACTAACCCAGCTAAGATAAGTGAAACAAAAAAAAATATTGC
>CACGIZ010000033.1 GCA_902573235.1 uncultured Pelagibacteraceae bacterium
TCATATTCACCATTAGATATTGTATAAGCGTTCTCAATCGTTCCTTTGTGAATATGTTTTAATATACTTGAGACAGTTGTCATTCTTGGGTCAATTAGATCATCTATTTTTAAAGATGACTGAAGTAATGAATAATTTGGTTTATTAGTTAATGCCATAGTTCTTTTATCTTCAATATTTTTTTTATCTTTAGCAAACTTTTCAATTAGAACGCTCACCATCAAATTGTCCTCGTCATCATTGGTTAATGCTAAAACAGTTTCAGCCTCCTCTAAGTTTGCTTCGGTTAAAACTTCCTCATCTAAACCGTCACCATTAATTACTATCGCATCATTAAGTTCACTTGCTAAATATTCGGCACGCTGTTTATCTTTTTCAACTATTTTTACTCTTACTGTTTCCAAAGTATCTTCGATATTTTTTGCTAGGTTAAATCCAATATTTCCACCACCAATAATTAATATTTTTTTTGATATTTTTTCTGAATGACTAAATGCCTCTAAAGTTTCTGACATTTGTGAAGAATTTATTATAACATAAACTTTATCTTCTTTTTTAACCGAGTCTGTTTTTTTGGGGATAAAAAACTTGTCAGATCTATTTATGCCTATGATATTAGCTTCAAGTTTTGGGTATTTTTTTGTTAATTCATTAAATTTAATTCCAATCGATTTACAATCGTCTTTTATCAAAATTTCTAATAAACGAATTTTATTGTCAGCAAATGGAACGCTATCGAGTGCACCTGGGGCTTCTAATTTTCTTTGAATTGATTTAGCAATTTCAATTTCAGGAGAAATTATTACATCAATAGGTAAGTTTTCTTTATTATAAACTCTAGTGAATTTTGGATTTAAATAATCTTGAGATCTTATTCTGGCTATTTTTTTTGGTATTTTGAATATTGAAAAAGCGATTTGACATATCAGCATGTTTATCTCATCATTTCTAGTGACAGCAATTATCATATCTGTTTCAGAAGCATTGGCTTTTTCAAGAATTGAGGGATAAGTTGCTTTTCCGACGATCGCTTTAACATCTAAGCTGTCATCAATTTTTTGAATATCCTCGCTTGATTGATCTATAACAGTGATGGAGTGCCCTTGTTCACTCAGTAATTTAGCTATAGTAAACCCTACTCTTCCAGCGCCACAAATAATTATATTCATTTTAATTAAATTCTTTTATTCCTAAACCCTTTAATTTTCTGTGAAGAGCGCTTCTTTCCATTCCTACAAAGTTAGCTGTTTTAGATATATTTCCATTAAATTTCTTCAATTGAATAGTTAAATACTCTTTTTCAAATTTTTCTCTAGCTTCTTTTAAAGGTACAGATAGGCTATTTTCTTTAATCTTTTCATCAAATGTGTCATTTTTAAGAGACTCTTTAACAATATTTGAAATTTTTTCTTTAGTTTCAGGTTGTAATATCGCGATTCTTTCAATTAAATTTCTCAGTTCTCTCACATTCCCTTTCCAATTATGATTTAAAATATAACTATCATTTTCATCAATTTGTAATTGTTTAATATTATAATTATCTGAGATTTTTTTCGAAAAATAATCTATTAGTAAAGGAATATCTGAAACTCTATCATTCAAAGGTTGAATATTTATTTCAAATACATTCAAACGATGATAAAGATCCTCTCTGAAATTCCCTATCTTTATTTCATCCTTTAAATCTTTACTTGATGAACATATCAATCTAACATCTACATTAACATCATTATTTCCATTTAATCTTTTAAACTTTTGATCAGTCAACACTCTTAAAATCTTAGATTGAATTTCTAATGGAATTTCAGAAACTTGATCAATTAATAATGTACCTTTGTTTGCTTTTTCCAAAGCACCATAAGAAATTGATCCATTTTCTTTTTCTTCTCCAAATAACTCTAATTCATATTTATTTGTATCTAATAATGCTCCATTTAAGATAATAAATGGCTCTGAAGACCTATTTGAATTTTTATGAATTTTTCTTGCAATTAATTCTTTACCTGATCCAGAAGGACCATTAATTAAAACTCTACTTTCAGTTAATGAAATTTTTTTTATTTGATCTCTTATAGTTGAAATATTTTTGCTATTTCCAACTAACTCATAGGATGAAAACAATTTGTTTTCATAATCTTTATTTTGAGTTTTCAAATTTAAATTTTCAACTGCTCTTTTAATAAAATTTAACAATCGATTTTGATCAAAAGGCTTCTCAACAAATTCAAATGCACCATGTTTCAATGAATTGACAGCCATCTCTATATTTGCATGTCCCGTAATAATAATTACAGGAACGTCTTTGTTTTTAGATTTAATATGAGATAATAATTCTATTCCATCATTATCACCTTTATCAAGTTTTACATCTAATATTGCTATATCAGGAACTTTTTTATCAATTTCTGTTAATGCTTGATTATAATTTGCAGCTAATCTGGTTTTATAACCAGCGTCTAAAATTAATTCATTTAGGATATTTCTAATATCCGAGTTGTCATCAACTATGAGTATTTCTATTGCCATCTATTTTAAAAGTAATTTCTATTTTTGCACCTTCAGAAATTGAAATAAAATTAATTTCTCCGTTATGATCATTTATAATTTTACTTACTATTGATAAACCTAAACCAGTACCGTTTTTTTTTGTTGTATAATAAGGATTTAGTATTTCTTTAATATTATTTGTTTTTTTATCAAAGCCTAAACCATTATCAGTTAATATAAACTTAATATGGTCATTATTATCTAAAATTTCAATTGCTATTTTTTTCTCAAAATTTGGGTCTTTTTCAGTTTTTTGCTCAATACTTTCAATTGAATTCTTGATCAAATTAAAAAATACT
>CACGIZ010000034.1 GCA_902573235.1 uncultured Pelagibacteraceae bacterium
ATGCCAAGATTGGAAAGAATTGCATCATTGGTGCAAAAGCCTTAATCACCGAAAATAAAGAAATACCTGATAACTCATTGGTAATTGGTTCACCAGGAAAAATTCTAAGAGAAGTAACTGAAGAAGAAAAAAAAGCTGTAGCAGAAAATACAAAGCATTACCAAAATAATTGGAAAAAATATTCTAAATCTATTTTTTAAGGATTAAGGAACTAACCAAGCATTTTTATTAGATTGAAAATCAAATCTTGCTCTTCGATGTCCCTTAGCAGCAAGATACAGCCACTCAATAGAATTAATTTTACATTTAATGACTGTAAAGTTTTTATAACCCTGTTCACTTTGTTCCATTGTATAATCAAAATCTTCTAATTTAGATATCATTCCAGAAGTTGGATTTTCTGATGCAGTTCCTGGAGGGCTATCAGTTAAATAACAACGTCTGCTTATATGCTGAGTTTTTTTCCATGACTCTTCAGTTGTAGAATTTTGATTATTTACTTCACACTCTACTTTTACTCTTAATTGTATTTTTTCTTCTTTATCGTAGAAAACTAAAGAGGCATTCTTATTTTTTTTAAGAATATCCACCTTTGGAGATCTTAAATCAGTATGAAATTGTAATAGATTGTTTGCTCTATCTGATTTTCGTAAAACAACAATTCTACCGTCTACTTCATCTTGGTGAGCACATATGAAAACAGGAATTCTAAATGGTGAACCTCTGTTAGTCACAGCATCATCTAGCATTGACCAATACTTATTCTGAATTTCCTCTAAATTTTCATAGTATGCTGGCTGCATACATTACTTTCTAAATCTTTTTATTAAACTTGAAGTATCCCAACGGTTTCCACCTAAACCTTGCACTTCTCCATAAAATTTATCTACAAGTTCTGTTACAGGTAACAATGAACCATTATTTTTTGCCTCATCCATTGCAATTTTTAAATCTTTTCTCATCCAGTCAACTGCAAAACCAAAATCAAATTTATCATCTATCATTGTTTTGTATCTATTTTCCATTTGCCAAGATTGAGCAGCACCTTTTGAAATTACCTCAATAACATCTTCCATGTTTAATCCAGCTTTCATTCCAAAGTTAATTCCCTCAGATAATCCTTGAACAAGTCCTGCTATACAAATTTGATTAACCATTTTTGCTAATTGTCCACAACCAGCTTTACCAAGAAGTTTCATTTTTTTGCTGTAGCAATCAATTTTATCTTTTGCTTTATCAAAGTCAGCTTGATCACCACCGATCATAACTGTTAGTGCACCATTTTCTGCACCAGCTTGTCCACCAGATACTGGAGCATCTAATGCACCAAATCCATTTTTCTTCGCGTATTCATAAATTTCTCTTGCAATAGTTGCTGATGCTGTAGTGTTATCTATATAAACTGAACCTTTTTTAATTGTTTTAAAAGCACCGTTGTCACCAAATGTTACTTCTTTTAAATCATTATCATTTCCAACACAGGTAAAAATATATTCTGCATCTTTTGTAGCTTCTGCTGGAGTTTCGGCCATTTTACCTTTGTATTCCTTTATCCATTTCTCTGCTTTAGATTTTGTTCTGTTAAAAACAGTTACATTGTGACCACCTTTTGATATATAACCTGCCATTGGATAACCCATGACACCAAGACCTATGAAAGCAACATTACAACTCATAATTTTTTATGTTTAAAAGTTTAAGTTTAAAAGTAATTATTTTTGGATTTATTTTTACATTTTTTTCTAGTTTTGGACAGAGTTTTTTTCTTGGTTTATTTAATTCAAGCATACGTGATACACTTTCTATCACTCAGGGACAATTTGGATCAATTTATGCCTCCGCAACTCTACTTAGTAGTTTTTTATTAATATGGGTTGGAAAGAAAATTGACGATATCAATATATTTAAATTTGCTTTTTTTGTAACCCTACTTCTATCATTTTCTTGTTTTTTCTTTTCTAAAATTTCATCCGTCATTTTTTTATTTATTGCAATCTTTTTGATGAGATTTTCAGGACAAGGAATGATGTCCCATACTGCAACAACTACCATTTCAAGATATTTTACGAAATCTAGAGGTAAAGCTTTAAGCACAGGTTGGTTTGGGCTTTCTACTGCTGAATTTATACTGCCTGTCTTAATTGTTTATTTATTAACAATTACTTCATGGCAAAATATATGGATTTCTATTTCAATTTTAGTCTTATTATTTTTACCCCTAATATCATTTGTTTTAATAAAAAATTTGAATTTTGATTCAAGAGAAGAAACTTCTGAGAAAGAATTTACAGAAAATATAAAACAATGGAAAAGGATTGAAGTTCTTAAAGATTATAGGTTTTATATTATATGTTTAAATATGTTGGCAATGCCATGGATTGCAACAGGTGTATTTGTTTATCAATCTTTTATAACAGAGTCTAAAGAATGGGGTACATTTGTGATTGCACAATCATTTATGGCCTATTCAATTTTATCAGTTTTAACATTACTTGTATCTGGATTTTTAATAGACAAATATACTAGTAGGAAATTAT
>CACGIZ010000035.1 GCA_902573235.1 uncultured Pelagibacteraceae bacterium
CAAAACTAAGTAAATTCATTCATCTTATCGTAATTGAATTTCATTTTCTGGATAAAAAACGATTTTTATTCAAAAAAGTTTTAAAAGAATTAAAAAAAAATTTTGATATCATTCATATTCATGGAAATAATTACACTTCTTTCTGTAATGATGGATTACCAATTACTCTTGAAATGACACTTAGAAATAAAAATATTTATCCTCTGCCTCAAAAAAATTTAGTTAAAAAGTTCCCTATAAAAAAACTGGATTATCCAAACTTTAAAGATAAAAAAGATTTACAATTTCATTATTAATCTAAGTTTATGAAATAATCTTTTTTAAATTGGGTTTAAAATAATTGGGGCCTTTCATAACTTTACCATTCTCGTTGTAAATTGGCATACCATTTTCATCCAATTTACTCATATTTGAATTTTGAATCTCTTCAAAACACTTATCTAAATTAATTCCAAATGCATGTCCTGCTCCATAAGTAACATAAAGAATATCAGTCAATGCGTCAGCAACCTCTAATAAATCTTTATTATTCATCGCTTCTGTGAGTTCATTTAACTCTTCTTTAATCAGATCAAGCCTTAATTTATTTATTTTATCTGTGCTAAAAGAAGGTTTTGTTTTAACTTCTTGGCCAAAAGTTTTCATGAAAATTCCTACTTTATCAAAATTTGTCATTTTGCTCCTGTAAGTTTAAATAAAATTAATATATATCTATTGTATATACTTTGAAAAAAAAATATTCATGAAATTAAGAAAAGAATTTGATAGCATTGGAAAAATTAGTGTTCCAAATGATAAATATTGGGGTGCATCTACCCAAAGATCAAAAAAATATTTTGATATAGGCGAATTTTTAGTAAGACCGATTCTAATTAAATCTATCGCTATTATAAAAAAAGCTGCAGCAATAGTGCATGGAAGAGAAAAACAAATTTTACCAAATATATCCAAAGCAATCATTAAGGCATCAAATGAAGTAATATCAGGAAGATTAAAAGAACACTTCCCATTGAAGGTTTGGCAAACAGGTTCTGGAACTCAAACCAATATGAATGTAAACGAAGTTATAGCAAATAGAGCAATTGAAATTTTAGGTGGAAAAAAAGGTTCAAAAAAACCAGTTCATCCAAATGATCATGTCAATAAATCTCAATCCACTAACGACGTTTTTCCAACAGCAATGCATATTGCTATCGCAATAGAAACTAAAACCAAACTTCTCCCGAGCCTTGAGTTATTAAATAAAGAATTAAAAAAGAAAGTCTCTAAATTTAAAAATATTGTAAAAGTTGGAAGAACTCACTTGCAAGATGCAACTCCTCTATCCTTAGGCCAAGAATTTTCTGGATATCAATCTCAATTAGAAGACTGTATAGTAAGAATTAAAAATGCTTTGAATGAAATATATTCATTAGCTCAGGGTGGTACAGCTGTAGGAACTGGTATCAATAGTAAAAAAGGATTTGATAAAAAAGTTATAAACGAAATTAAGAAAATCACAAAACTACCTTTTAAACCAACAAGAAATAAATTTGCAGCTCTCGCTGCACATGATGAAATTGTAAACTTTTCAGGAACATTAAATACCACTGCAGTTTGTTTGATGAAAATTGCAAATGATATAAGATTTTTAGGTTCAGGCCCTAGAGCAGGATATGGAGAATTGATTTTACCAGCCAATGAACCAGGTTCTTCAATTATGCCTGGAAAAGTTAATCCTACACAATCAGAGGCAGTCACAATGGTCTGTGTAAAAGTTATTGGTAACCACAATGGTATAACAATGGCTGGTTCTCATGGACATTTTGAATTAAATGTTTTTAAACCTTTAATCGCTCATAATATTTTACAATCAATAGATTTGTTAGCCGATAGCTCAAAAAATTTTGGCTTGTATTGCATACGAGGTTTAAAAGCAGATAAAGATATTATAAAAAACTATTTGAACAATTCTTTAATGCTTGTGACAGCTTTAGCACCAAAAATTGGTTACGATAATGCAGCAAAAATTGCTAAGGCTGCCT